>NZ_JBEZHQ010000100.1:0-1060 GCF_040650675.1 Streptomyces sp. NPDC048637 | reverse complement strand
GGTGGCGTTGGGGTGGTCGAAGACCATCGTGGAGGCCAGCCGGATACCAAGTGCCTGCGACAGGCGGTTGCGCAGCTCGACCGCGCCAACCGAGTCGAAGCCCAGATCCTTGAACGCCCGCTGCGGCAGCACATCCTCCGCCGAATCATGACCAAGGACCGCGGCCGCATGACCACGCACCAGCTCGGTCAGGACCTGCCGCTGCTCCGCAACCGGCATCCCCGCCAAACGACCAGCCCACGCACCAACCCCACCCGCCTCAGAAACAGTGGTATCAGCGGCCAGAGCGGCCCTCACCTCGGGCAGATCCGCCAGCAGACGACTGGCCCGATGCAACGTATAGGTCGGCACGAACCGCGCCCAGTCGAACCCGGCCACCACCATCGCACCCTCACCGGCATCCAGAACCTGACCCAGCGCCAGCATGCCCCGCCGCTCGTCAATGCCCTCCATACCGAACTCACGCAACCGCTCACCCCCGGTGCTCGCAGCCATCCCCACACCCGCCCACAAGCCCCACGCAACCGACGAAGCCACCAGACCCCGGGCCCTGCGAGCCTCCACCAGCGCATCCAGATGAGCATTCGCCGCCGCATACCCGGCCAGGCCACCACTGCCCCACACACCCGCACCCGACGAGAACAACACGAACGCGTCCAGATCCCGGTCCGCCGTCAACTCGTCCAGCACCACCGCACCGCCGACCTTCGCCGACAACAACCACGACAGATCCGAGGACTCCAGCTCCTCGACGGGCCGTCGGCCGCCCACACCCGCCGAGTGGATCACCGACGACAACACCGGGCCCGCAGCGTCGATCCGGTCCAGGAGACCCGCCACAGCGGCACGCTCAGCGATGTCACACGCCACCACCTCCACCGCCGTACCACCAGCCGCGATCGACGCCACCAGCTCCGCAACCCCGGCAGCACCAGGACCCGACCGAGACGTCAACACCACCCGCGACGCACCACGACCCGCCACCCAACGCGCCGTGATCGCACCCACACCACTCGTCCCACCCGTCACCAACACCGAACCACGCGGCGACCACACCGCC
>NZ_JBEZHQ010000099.1:0-1077 GCF_040650675.1 Streptomyces sp. NPDC048637 | reverse complement strand
GGCGGCGGATGTGGATGTGGTGGAGGCCCATGGCACCGGTACCACGCTGGGTGACCCGATCGAGGCGCAGGCGCTGCTGGCGACGTACGGGCAGGAGCGGTTCGAGGACCGGCCGTTGTGGTTGGGCTCGGTGAAGTCGAATATCGGACACTCGCAGTGTGCTGCCGGCGTGGCGGGTGTGATCAAGATGGTGATGGCGTTGCGGCATGGTGTGCTGCCGAAGACGCTGTTCGCCGAGGAGCCGTCCTCGCATGTGGACTGGGCGTCGGGGAACGTGCGGCTGCTCCAGGAGGCGGTGGAGTGGCCGGCGGGTGAGCGGCCGCGTCGGGCGGGTGTGTCGGCGTTCGGGGTGAGCGGTACCAACGTCCACCTCATTGTCGAAGAAGCGCCGGCGGCGGCTGCCGAGGTCGAGCAGTCGGCGGACGAGCCGGTTCCGCGGGTCCTCGGGACCGCGCCTTCGGTGTGGACGGTGTCGGGTCAGAGTGCGGTGGCGCTTGCCGGTCAGGCGGGCCGACTGCGCGAATTCGTGCTGGCGCGAACGGAGTTGCCGGTGGGTGATGTGGCGTGGTCGCTGGCGACGACGCGTGCGGCGCTGGAGCACCGGGCCGTCATGCTCGGTGCGGACCGGGGTGAGCTGGCGGCGGGCCTTGCAGCGGTCGCTACGGCGCAGCTGGCGCCTGGTGTGCTGACTGGTTCGGTGGCTCCTGGTGGTGTGGGGCGGACGGTGTTCGTCTTCCCGGGTCAGGGGAGTCAGTGGGTCGGGATGGGGTGTGAGCTGGCGGAGGTTTCGCCGGTGTTCGCGGCCAGGTTGGCGGAGTGTGCGGCGGCTCTTGCTCCTTTCGTGGAGTGGGAGTTGGGCGATGTGTTGGCTGGTCGTCATGGTTTTGAGGCTGCGGGTGTGGTGCAGCCGGCGTTGTGGGCGGTGATGGTGTCGCTGGCCGCGGTGTGGCAGGCGGCGGGTGTGGTGCCTGATGCGGTGGTCGGTCACTCGCAGGGTGAGATCGCCGCGGCTGCCGTGGCCGGGATTCTTTCGCTGGAGGACGCGGCGAAGGTGGTGGCTCTGCGGAGCAAGACTCT
>NZ_JBEZHQ010000098.1:0-1118 GCF_040650675.1 Streptomyces sp. NPDC048637 | reverse complement strand
ACTCGGTTGGCGCGGTCGAGCTGCGCAACCGCCTGTCGCAGGCACTTGGTATCCGGCTGGCCTCCACGATGGTCTTCGACCACCCCAACGCCACCACACTTGCGGACTACCTGCGGGACGAACTCGTCGGAACCGACGGAGCGGACGTCGGTGACCCGGTGCTGGAGACCTTGGAGCGGCTGGCTGCCGAACTGGAATCCGTCGACGGCGGCGCTGAGGCGCGCCAGGACATCACCGAGCGCATGCAGACCATGCTGTCCCGGTGGCTGCGACGCGCAACCCCCGGAGCCGCCGTGGAAACCGACCGCGCTGCCGTCACCCGGCAAACCGTGGCCGGGCAGCTCAACGAGGCCTCGGCCGACGAGGTCCTGGACTTCATCAACAAGGAACTGGGGGCGTCGTGATGATCTCCGGTGCTCAGATCAAGACGACGTCGTGGAGGACCCACCATGGCCGATGAGAAGCAGCTGCTCGACGCTTTGAAGAAGCTGGCCGCCGAGCATTTTGAAGCCCGTGAGCGGGTCAAGGAACTGGAGTCCGGCGCTCGCGAGCCGATCGCGATCGTGGGCATGGGATGCCGGTACCCGGGCGGGGCGACGGGGCCCGAGCATCTCTGGGACCTGGTGGCGGGTGGCGTCGACGCGGTGGGTGGGTTCCCGGCCGACCGTGGCTGGGAGGCCTTCGAGCACCAGCCGGGGTATCGCCGGCAGGGTGGTTTCGTCTACGACGTGGCCGAGTTCGATGCGGGGTTCTTCGGGATCAGTCCGCGTGAGGCGTTGGCGATGGATCCGCAGCAGCGGCTGTTGCTGGAGACGTCGTGGGAGGCGATCGAGCACGGCGGGATCGACCCCAAGTCGCTGCACGGGTCGGCGACCGGCGTCTTCGTCGGTGCGAGCCACGCTGGCTACGAGGCCAGCCTGCCCGTCGACGACGAAAGTTTTGATGGCTACCGGTTGATTGGGGCGGTGTCGGCGGTTGCGTCGGGTCGGATTTCGTATTGCTTGGGTCTGACTGGTCCGGCGGTGACGGTGGACACGGCGTGTTCGTCGTCGTTGGTGGCGATGCATCAGGCGATCCTGGCGCTGCGTTCTGGTGAGTGTTCGATGGCGTTGGCCGGT
>NZ_JBEZHQ010000097.1:0-1170 GCF_040650675.1 Streptomyces sp. NPDC048637 | reverse complement strand
GACCTCTACTGATCTTTTCGTAAGTTCGGTGGGTGTGGTGGCCGTGTGGGTGGGAGGCTGTCGGGGTGGCATATCAACCTTCCCCTTCGGTCGCCGGCTCCTCCCTTCCTCCCTTGTCGCGGCCTCAGTTGGCGGAGGCGCGTCGCGTTCGGGCAGTCGAGTTGTTCGAGGGTGGCGTCTCGAATGCGGAGATTGCGAGGGCGGTGGGGGTGTGTGCCGAGAGTGTGCGGCGTTGGCGGCGGGTGTGGGAGCAAGGCGGCGCTTCGGCCCTGCGGAGACGGGCAGCCACCGGACGCCCACCCAAGCTGGACGACACCCAGGTCGAGATGGTCCGGGCCGCGTTGGAGCAAGGTGCTCAGGCTCATGGTTTCGAGGCCGACTTGTGGACCCTGGAACGAGTCGGCGCGGTCGTCACCCGGGCAACAGGGGTGGTGTTGTCGAGGGCGTCGGTGTGGCGGCTGCTGACCGGGCGGCTCGGATGGAGCCTGCAACGGCCCGAGCGGCGGGCGGTCGAGCGGGACGAGTCGGAGATCGCCCGCTGGATCGCGCACGAGTGGCCGCGCATCAAAAAAGGGCGGTGAACACACGTGCCTGGATCGTCTTCCTCGACGAATCAGGCGTCTCCCTGCTCCCTCAGATCCGCCGCACCTATTCGCCCCGAGGGCGGACTCCGCTCCTGCGGCACCGCCTGAACTGGAAGCGCGCGTCGATGGCCGGGGCCTTGGGCTACCACTCGACCGACCCCGATCGCGGGGCCCGCCTGTGCTTCCACCTGAAGCCCGGCAGCTACGACACCGCCGGACTCATCGAGGTCCTGGAGCAGATAAAGGTGTTCTACCGCGGCGAGCGGGTGGTCCTGGTCTGGGACGGCCTGTCTGCCCACTGGAGCCGGGCGATGCGGGCCTGGGTCGCCGAGCAGGACTGGCTCACCCTCGAGCGCTTACCCGCCTACGCTCCCGAGCTGAATCCGGTGGAACTGCTGTGGTCCTCGCTCAAGAAGCGTGAACTCGCCAACCTCGCCGGCGACCACCTCGCCGATGTCGCCGACGCCGCCGAGCAAGGCATCCACCGCATCAACCACAACCCACAACTGCCGTGGTCCTTCCTCGCCCACACCGGCCTGACCATCGAAACACCACACCCACCGAACTTACGAAAAGATCAGTAAGG
>NZ_JBEZHQ010000096.1:0-1357 GCF_040650675.1 Streptomyces sp. NPDC048637 | reverse complement strand
ACGAGGCCGCCGGAGTGAGTGGGCTGCGACGGACGCGGCCGGTCGAGGGGAAGCGCCAGCTCCTGCGGAAGATCCCTGAGCGCCTCGGCCCAGAAGTCCGCCTGCTGCCCGCCCACCTCCGCCAGAAGCTCCCGCTGCCACAGCGTGTAATCCGCGTACTGGACCGCAAGCGCCTCCCACGCAGGAACACTGCCGGTCAGGCGGGCGCGATAGGCCATGGACAGATCGCGCAGCAGGGGCACCAGCGACCAGCCGTCGCTGGCGATGTGGTGCAACGTCAGGAGAAGTACGTGGTCGTCGGGACCGACCGTGAACAGCGTGACCCGCAGGGGCAGTTCCTCGGCGAGGTCGAAGGGTTCGAAGGCCGCGGCATGGAAGTGGGCGGAGACCTCGTCGGCGGAGCACCGCACCACGGTCACCTCGACGTCGGCCTCGTCGGGGGCGAGCAGCTGCTGGCGTGGTTCGCCGTCGTGGGCGGGGAAGACCGTGCGCAATGCCTCATGGCGCCCGACCACATCGTTGACGGCGGACTGGAGGGCATCCACATCCACCGGGCCCCGCACCCGGAAGGCAAACGGCGCGTTATAGGTCGGACTCCGCTCCAGACGGTCCAGGAACCACAACCGCTGCTGCGCGAACGACAGCGGCACCACCGCCGGCCGCGCCCTCGCCGTCACCGCCGGCCGGGCCACAGCACCGTCGGCCAGCAAATCCGCCAGCCCCGCGACGGTCGGGGAACCAAAGAACTCCCTGACGCCCAGCTCCACACCCAGCACCGAACGGATCCGGCTCAGCAGTCGAGTGGCCAGCAGCGAATGGCCGCCCAGGGCGAAGAAATTGTCCGCCACCCCCACCACCGGCACACCCAGCACCTGGGCGAACAGCTGGCACAACACCTCCTCCCGCGCCGACCGCGGACCACGCTCACTCCTCCCGGCACAACCGGGGTCGTCCCCGACCGGTGTGCCGGCGTCTGCCGCGCCGTCAGGTTCGGACACCGGGCGGGCCGGCAGCCGATGCCCGGCCGTCCGGTCCAGTAATGCCCGCTCCTCTGCCCCCGACGCGAAGAACTCCAGTGACCCGATGGCAGTGTCCGGTGCGTCCGCTGCGGCGTCGAGAGCGCGGATGAGGAGGCGGGTCAGGGTGTCCGCGGTGGTGCGGTCGAACAGATCGGTGGCGAACTGCAGGATGCCGGACATGCCCAGGGGGCGTTCGGCGGCGTCCCGCTCCTCCGTGAAGCTCCAGCCGAGGTCGAATTTGGAAGGGGCGGTGTCGAGGGGTTGGGGGGTGATGGTGGTGCCGGGGAGATCGAGGGTGCCCTCGGCGTTGTTCTGGAGGACCAGCATGGTCTGGAAGA
>NZ_JBEZHQ010000095.1:0-1429 GCF_040650675.1 Streptomyces sp. NPDC048637 | reverse complement strand
GGAGCCGTGTCCTCCTGAGCCTCGGGGATGGTGTCCAGCAACGGGCGCGGGCGCGCGGCCGTGAACACCGGCGCGAACTTCTCCCACTCCACATCCGCAACCGCGATGAACGTCTCATCGGCCGCCAAAACCTCACCCAGCGCCGTCAACGCCCGCTGCGTATCAAGGAAATTCATACCCTGCCGCAACAGACGGTGCGGGGTCACCCGACCCGGCGCCTGATCCATCACCGCGTCCACGGCGTCCCAGTCACGGGTGTTCCACACACCCCACGCAATCGACGTACCCGGCAGACCCCGGGCCCGACGGTCCTCCGCGAGCCCGTCCAGGAACGAGTTGCCCGCCGCATAAGCGGCGTGGTCGTTGCTGCCCCACGTCGCCGAGATCGACGAGAACATCACAAACTCGTCGATGCCCAGGCCCGCCGTCGCCTCATCCAGATGAACCGCACCGATCGCCTTCGCACCCAACGCAGCGGCCAGCCCGTCACGATCCGTGTCCTCCAGCCGCGCGAGGAACGGAGTGTTCGCCGAGTGCAGGACCGTCGACAGGCTCGGACCGGTGTTCTCGATCCACGAGACCATGCCTGTTACCTGCTCGCGCACCGTCAGGTCGCAGCTGACCACCTCGACGGCCGAACCCGCCTCCGCCAGCGTGGCAGCAAGACCGGCCACGCCGGGCGCCGACGGACCGGACCGGGACGTCAGCACCACCCTCGGCGCACCGCGCTCAGCCAACCACGGACCGAGCACCACGCCAATCGCACCCGAGCCACCGGTCAGCAGGACCGTGCCACGCGGCGACCAATCCTCCGCCTCGACCCCACGGGCCTCGGCCCGCACCAGCCGACGCAGGAACACACCCGACGCCCGCACCGCAACCTGATCCTCCCCGCCATCGGCGAACACACCGACCAGACGGGTGGCCGCCTCGGCGCCCATCACCGGCGGCAGGTCGACCAACCCGCCCCACCGGTCCGCATGCTCCAAACCGACCGTACGGCCCAGACCCCACACCTGGGCCTGCACCGGACTCGTCGTCACCTCATCCGCGCCGACCGCCACCGCACCACGCGTCAACACCCACAACGGAGCCCCGACCCCGAGCCGGCCCAACGCCTGCACCAGGCCGAGGGTGTCGGCGCTGCCCCGCGGCACCCACCCGAACTCGGCGTCCGGCGACTCGTCCAACGCCAGCAGCGACACCACACCAGCCACGCCGCCCTCGGCCTCCACCGCGTCAAGGCTCTCCGGGCCCGCAGCCGTCACGACCTCGGCACCGTGACCGGCCAGCGCCTCCGCGACCATCGATGCGTCGGGGCCATCACCCACGACCAGCCAGGTCCCGGACAGGACCGCCGGGCCACTCCCGGCGGCCGGCTGCCACGTGATCCGGTAACGCCAATCGTCCACCGACGCCCTGGTCCGCT
>NZ_JBEZHQ010000093.1:0-1705 GCF_040650675.1 Streptomyces sp. NPDC048637 | reverse complement strand
GGGCTTCGACTCGCTGACCGCCGTCGAACTGCGCAACCGTCTGAACGCGGCCGTGGGTGTCCGGCTGCCGTCCACGGTGATCTTCGACCACCCGAGCGCGTCGGCGCTGGCGGACGAGATCCTCGCGGAGCTGTTCGGGACAGACTCGGACGACGACCAGGGCGTGATGGCGGCGGTGTCGACCGATCCGATCGCGATCGTGGGAATGGCGTGCCGTTACCCGGGCGGGGTGCGTTCCCCCGAGGAGCTGTGGGAGCTGTTGGTGTCGGGTGGGGACGCGATCGGCGCGTTCCCCGCCGATCGCGGCTGGGACGTCGAGGCGCTGTTCGACCCGGACCCGGACGCCGAAGGCTCGACCTACGTCGTCGAGGGCGGTTTCCTCAGTGGCGCCGGGGAGTTCGACGCTGGCTTCTTCGGGATCAGTCCGCGCGAGGCGTTGGCCATGGACCCGCAGCAGCGGCTCCTGCTGGAAACCTCCTGGGAGGCCGTTGAACGGGCCGGCATCGACCCGAAGTCGCTCCACGGCTCGGCGACCGGTGTGTTCGTCGGCGCGGCTTCTTCCGGCTACATCGGCGCCGCGAGCGGCGAGGCGGGAGCTCAGGCTCATCTGATCACTGGGAATGCGTTGAGTGTGCTGTCGGGCCGGATCGCCTACTCCTTGGGTCTGGTGGGCCCGGCGGTGACGGTGGACACGGCGTGTTCGTCGTCGTTGGTGGCGCTGCATCAGGCGGTGCAGGCTCTGCGGTCGGGCGAGTGCTCGGTGGCGCTGGCCGGTGGTGTGACGGTGATGGCCGACCCGGGCGAGTTTGTCGGCTTCTCGCGGCTGCGCGCCCTGGCCTCGGACGGCCGGTGCAAGGCGTTCGGCGAGGGCGCGGACGGCATGGGCATCGGCGAGGGCGCGGGCATGCTGGTGCTGGAGAGGCTCTCCGAAGCGCAGCGCAAGGGCCGTCGAGTCCTGGGCCTGGTGCGCGGCTGCGCGATCAACCAGGACGGTGCGTCGAACGGCCTCACGGCTCCGAACGGTCCGGCCCAACGGCGAGTCATTCGCGCGGCGTTGGCGAGTGGGGAGCTGTCGGCGGCGGATGTGGATGTGGTGGAGGCGCATGGCACCGGTACGGAGTTGGGCGATCCGATCGAGGCCGGTGCGCTGCTGGCCACCTACGGCCAGGGACGTGCTGGGGACCGGCCGTTGTGGCTGGGTTCGGTGAAGTCGAACATCGGGCATGCGCAGCAGGCTGCTGGTGTGGCGGGTGTGATCAAGATGGTGATGGCGTTGCGGCATGGTGTGCTGCCGAAGACGCTGCATGCCGAGGAGCCGTCGTCGCACGTTGATTGGGAGACGGGGAATGTGCGGCTGCTGCAGGAGGCGGTGGAGTGGCCGGCGGGTGAGCGGCCGCGTCGGGCGGGTGTGTCGGCCTTCGGGATCAGTGGCACCAACGCGCACGTGATCATCGAAGAGGCTCCGACCGGGATAGACGAAAGCGACCCGATTCCCGCCCCGGCGGTGGAGAACGCGGTTCAGGCGTGGGTGCTGTCCGGGCGGGACACCGCGGCGCTTGCTGGTCAGGCGGGTCGGCTGCGTGAACATGTGGTGGCGCGGCTGGAGTTGTCGGTGGGTGATGTGGCGTGGTCGTTGGCGACGACGCGTGCAGCGCTGGAGCACCGGGCTGTTGTGCTCGGTGGCGAGCGGAGTGAGCTGGCTGAG
>NZ_JBEZHQ010000092.1:0-1780 GCF_040650675.1 Streptomyces sp. NPDC048637 | reverse complement strand
GGCTTCCATATCTGGCCTATCAACCCAGTCGTCTACTGGGAGCCTTAACCCCTCAAAGGGGGTGGGAGTACTCATCTCGAAGCAGGCTTCCCGCTTAGATGCTTTCAGCGGTTATCCTTTCCGAACGTAGCCAACCAGCCATGCCCTTGGCAGGACAACTGGCACACCAGAGGTTCGTCCGTCCCGGTCCTCTCGTACTAGGGACAGCCCTTCTCAATACTCCTACGCGCACAGCGGATAGGGACCGAACTGTCTCACGACGTTCTAAACCCAGCTCGCGTACCGCTTTAATGGGCGAACAGCCCAACCCTTGGGACCGACTCCAGCCCCAGGATGCGACGAGCCGACATCGAGGTGCCAAACCATCCCGTCGATATGGACTCTTGGGGAAGATCAGCCTGTTATCCCCGGGGTACCTTTTATCCGTTGAGCGACGGCGCTTCCACAAGCCACCGCCGGATCACTAGTCCCTACTTTCGTACCTGCTCGACCCGTCAGTCTCACAGTCAAGCTCCCTTGTGCACTTACACTCAACACCTGATTGCCAACCAGGCTGAGGGAACCTTTGGGCGCCTCCGTTACTCTTTAGGAGGCAACCGCCCCAGTTAAACTACCCACCAGACACTGTCCCTGATCCGGATCACGGACCCAGGTTAGACATCCAGCACGACCAGAGTGGTATTTCAACAATGACTCCACAACCACTGGCGTGGCCGCTTCAAAGTCTCCCACCTATCCTACACAAGCCGAACCGAACACCAATATCAAGCTATAGTAAAGGTCCCGGGGTCTTTCCGTCCTGCTGCGCGAAACGAGCATCTTTACTCGTAATGCAATTTCACCGGGCCTATGGTTGAGACAGTCGAGAAGTCGTTACGCCATTCGTGCAGGTCGGAACTTACCCGACAAGGAATTTCGCTACCTTAGGATGGTTATAGTTACCACCGCCGTTTACTGGCGCTTAAGTTCTCAGCTTCGCCAACCCGAAAGTTGACTAACCGGTCCCCTTAACGTTCCAGCACCGGGCAGGCGTCAGTCCGTATACATCGCCTTACGGCTTCGCACGGACCTGTGTTTTTAGTAAACAGTCGCTTCTCGCTGGTCTCTGCGGCCACCACCAGCTCAGAGTGCAAGACTCATCACCAGCAATGGCCCCCCTTCTCCCGAAGTTACGGGGGCATTTTGCCGAGTTCCTTAACCATAGTTCACCCGAACGCCTCGGTATTCTCTACCTGACCACCTGAGTCGGTTTAGGGTACGGGCCGCCATGAAACTCGCTAGAGGCTTTTCTCGACAGCATAGGATCATCCACTTCACCACAATCGGCTCGGCATCAGGTCTCAGCCTTAACATGTGACGGATTTACCTACCACACGGCCTACACCCTTACCCCGGGACAACCACCGCCCGGGCTGGACTACCTTCCTGCGTCACCCCATCGCTTACCTACTACCACCTTGGATCGGCGGCTCCACCACGTCCCTTTGTCCGAAGACTCCAGGCCGGCTTCACGGCCTTAGCATTAATGGATTCGATATTGGGCGTTTCAAAGCGGGTACCGGAATATCAACCGGTTGTCCATCGACTACGCCTGTCGGCCTCGCCTTAGGTCCCGACTTACCCTGGGCAGATCAGCTTGACCCAGGAACCCTTAGTCAATCGGCGCACACGTTTCCCACGTGTGTATCGCTACTCATGCCTGCATTCTCACTCGTGAACCGTCCACAACTCGTTTCCACGGCTGCTTCACCCGGCACACGACGCTCCCCTACCCATCACA
>NZ_JBEZHQ010000091.1:0-1799 GCF_040650675.1 Streptomyces sp. NPDC048637 | reverse complement strand
GGGATGCCGTTGGTTAATCCGGGGTCCGGGTTGTTTCGCCCCGCCGAGCTTGTTGCTCGGCGGGGCGAAGTGCTGCCAGGTGGGAGGTTCGGGTGCGGGCCCGGGGCGCCGCGGTGGTCCAGGTGTCGAGGCGGGCGAGGTTGATCGCGGCTGCGGTGAGTTGGTGCTGAAGCGCGGTTCTGTCGAGTCCGCGGTAGCGGCATTGCCGCAGGCCCGTGCTGCGGATGGCCTGGGAGATGGTGCCCTCGATGCCGTTGCGGGCCGCGTAGCGTTCCCTCCACTCGGGGGTGCCCTGGGCGGCGCGGGCCTGCCGGATCGCCTCGTGCTCCGAGCGGGGCCGCAGGGTGATTTCCCGTCTCGTGGCCCGGGTGGAGCTGATGCACTCAGGGCGGGCGGGGCAGGGGCGGCAGTCGGTGGGGGAGAACGCGATGCGAATGACCCGGGTGCCGCGGTGGGAGAGTGCATCGCGCCACTGGCCGGTGGTGATGCCGTTCGGGCAGGTCACGGCCTTGTTGTCCCAGTCGACGGTGAAGGCGGTCTGGCTGTAGGGGCCGGCGGCCTGGGCGGTGGTGTCGCCCTGGATGGGGCCGGTCAGGGTGATGCCGTGTTCCTGGGCGGCGGTGACGATGCGGGGGCCGTCGATGTAGCCCGCGTCCAGCAGATGCTCATTCGGCAGCAGGTCCTTCGCGGCGAGGGTGTCGTGGACGAGATCGGTGGCCTTGATGTCCTGGACTGTGGAGTCGCTGGTCAGCACGTTCGTGATCAGGTGGGGTGTGTCGGGGTCGCAGGTCTCGGTGAGGTGGACCTTGAAGCCGTCCCACTTGATGTCCCGCTTCACGCTCGCGCGGGCCTCGGTGTCATAGGGACTGACCAGGCGCAACGCGCCTGGCGGGCACTCTTTTGGGGCCCGCCACCTCACCTCGCCCTCCGCGTCGAGGAAGTACTGCTGCACCCATGCCTGGCGCAGGGTCTGGACGGCGGGTAGTTCACGCAGCCAGCCCGGCGCGTCGGGAGCGTATGAGTCGGCGAGCAGGCGCATGCCGTCCCGGCCGGTCTGCTCGGCCAGCTCGCACCGTTTGGCCTTGGCGGAGGGCAGCCAGTAATCCTCCGGCCGGGAGGCATACCGGTCGAACCAGGCCGGGTCGGCATGAGCGGTCAGCCAGTCGGGGGCGGCGGCCGCGAGCGCGTTGAGCGCCGCTCGGAGGGTCTCGATGACGAACTCCAGCCGGTTCAGCGACCGGATCGCGGCCAGTACATGTGTGGAATCCGTCCTGGCCCGGCCTGGCGGCTTGAGCACGCCGGCCTTGCGGGCGGCGTCCAGGACCCGGTCGAGAACCTGCTGCCCGGCATCGGCCTCCACCAGCCGGGTGCGGAACTCGCTGAGCACGGAGTAGTCGAAGCCGGGATCGGTCAGCTCCAGGCCTAAGGCGTACTTCCAGTCGATCCGGGCCCGCACGGCCAGGGCCGCCTGCCGGTCCGGCAGCCCTTCGGCGAACTGCAATACCGACACCAGCGCCAGCCGGCCCGGCGACCACGCGGGCCTGCCCCGGACAGGGAACAGGGCGGCGAACTGCTCGTCGGTGAACAGCACCCCCAGCTCGTCCCTGAGCCGGATCGCCAGGCTCCCCTTCGGGAACGCCGCCCTGGCCACCCGTACCGTCTCGCCCGGGACTTCACCCGCCTCCCTAGGCTGCATCGACACCTGCGTCCTCCCCAAACGACAACGTCGGCCTTCAAGACCCCAACCGGGCCTTGAAGGCCGACGTCACGCTCGGCCCCGGATTAACCAACGGCATCCC
>NZ_JBEZHQ010000090.1:0-2541 GCF_040650675.1 Streptomyces sp. NPDC048637 | reverse complement strand
CACACCACACGCCGCCAACCCCTCCACCACAGCCTCGGACCACACCTCACCCGCGCCCACCACCGCAAGCCAACGACCACCCAGCACCCCACCCGACTGCCCCACCAGCGGCTTCCACTCCACCCGGTACCGCCAGCCGTCCACCACCGACCGCTCACGCCGCTGCCGCCGCCACAACGACAAAGCACTGAGAGCCTCACCCCACGAGGCATCACCGGCAACGGCCAGCTCGTCGGCCAAGGTGTCCGGGTCTCCGCGCTCAACGGCCTCCCAGAACCACGCGGCTCCGTCGTCCGACGGCCGAGCAGCGACGTCCTTGGCCACGGCCTCCGAGGAGTTCGGCCAGAAGCGCTCATGCTGGAACGCGTAGGTGGGCAGTTCCACCCGCCGAGCCCCGGGGAAGAGCGATTGCCACTGCACCGTCGCGCCGTTGACGAACATGCCGCTGACCGCGGCCAAAAGGGCTTCCGACTCCCGCCGGTCCTTCCGCATGGTGGCTACGAGCTGAAGGTCAGGTGCCGAGAGACAGTTCTGTGCCATGGCGGTCAGCGTCCCGTCCGGTCCGATCTCCAGGAACCGGGTCACCTCATGCTCCTCCAACCACCGGATACCGTCAGCGAACCGGACGGCGTCACGGACATGCCGCACCCAGTAGTCGGGGGAGGTCAGGTCCTCCGCCGTGGCGAGAGTGCCGGTCACATTCGAGACCACCGGGATACGCGGCTCCGCATACGCCACGCTCTCCGCGACCACCCTGAAGTCGTCCAGCATCGGCTCCATCAACGGCGAGTGGAAGGCATGACTCACCCGCAGCCGCTTCACCTTCCGACCCTCGGACTCAAAACGCCCGGCGATCTCGGCAACCGCCGACTCCTCACCGGACACCACCACCGCCTCCGGACCGTTCACGGCAGCAACATTCACCCGCTGCTCCTGGCCCTCCAGCAGCGGCAGTACCTCAGCCTCGGTGGCCTGGAGGGAGACCATCGCCCCACCCGCCGGCAACGCCTGCATCAACCGACCACGCGCCGCCACCAAACGACACGCATCCTCCAGCGACACCACACCCGCCACATGCGCCGCCACCAACTCACCAACGGAATGACCCACCAAGTAATCCGGCCGCACACCGAACGACTCCACCAACCGGAACAACGCCACCTCAACCGCAAACAACGCCGGCTGAGCAAGACCCGTCCGGTTCAGCGCAGCCGCATCCCCGTCCGCATCCGCATCCGCGTTCTCACCGAACACCACACCCCTTACAGGCGCCCCCAACTCGCCATCGAAGGAGGCACACACCGCATCAAAGGCATCCGCGAAGACGGGGAAGGTGTCGTACAGCTCCCGGCCCATTCCAAGACGCTGCGCACCCTGGCCCGTGAACAGGAATGCTGACCGCCCCTGCCTCTTGACCCCTCGAACGATGCCGGCCGCCTTGTGTCCCTCGGCCAGTGCGGTCAGCCCCTGGAATGCCGACTCGTGATCGTCCACGAGCAACGCAGCACGGTGGTCGAATATCTCCCGCGAGGTTGCCAGCGAGAAGCCCACATCGGCGAGGTCGAGCCGGGACTCCTTCACGTGAGCAAGGAGTCGCTGGGCCTGCGTCTGCAAGCCGGCTTCGTCACGCCCCGAAATGACCCAGGGAACTGCCGGCAGCTTGAGCGGCTCCTCGTTCTCGGTCGGATCATCGGTTACCGGTGCCTGTTCGATGATGGTGTGGGCGTTGGTGCCGCTGATGCCGAACGAGGACACACCGGCGCGGCGCGGGCGACCCGACTCCGGCCACTGCACCGACTCGGTCAACAACCGCACCTCACCCGCCGACCAATCCACATGCGACGACGGCTCATCCGCATGCAGCGTCCGCGGCAGGACACCGTGCTGTAGCGCCAGCACCATCTTGATGACACCGGCGACGCCCGCAGCCGCCTGCGTGTGCCCGATATTCGACTTCACCGAGCCCAGCCACAACGGCCGGTCCCCGTCCCGGTCCTGACCGTAGGTGGCGAGAAGCGCCTGTGCCTCGATCGGGTCGCCCAACGACGTCCCCGTCCCGTGCGCCTCGACCACATCCACATCGGACGCAGACAGCCCCGCACTCGCCAGCGCCTGCCGGATCACCCGCTGCTGCGATGGACCATTCGGCGCCGTCAAACCATTCGACGCACCATCCTGATTCACCGCACTACCCGCCACCACAGCCAACACCTGATGACCATTGCGCCGCGCATCCGACAACCGCTCCACCACCAACAAACCCACACCCTCGGAAAACCCGGCACCATCCGCAGCATCCGAAAACGCCTTGCACCGGCCATCAGCAGCCAACCCCCGCTGCCGACTGAAATCCACAAACACCCCCGGCGTCGACATCACCGTCACACCACCCGCCAACGCCACATCACACTCACCCGCACGCAACGACTGCACCGCCAAATGCAACGCCACCAACGACGCCGAACACGCCGTATCCACCGTCACCGCAGGACCCTCAAGACCAAACGTGTACGACAACCGCCCCGACACCACACTCGCCGC
>NZ_JBEZHQ010000089.1:0-2549 GCF_040650675.1 Streptomyces sp. NPDC048637 | reverse complement strand
TGTACTGACCGGAGACGTTGATTGAGAGCAGGCCGTTCTGATCGGTCACGTGGCTGGGGTCGAGTGTCTTTCAGCCAGGTCTCTGGCGAGCCGGCTGATGCGTTTGCGGGCTGTCTGCGGGGTGAGTATCTCGATGTGGTCGCCGAATTGGAGGAGTTGACGCACTGACTCGATGTCGGGGTAGCGGACGACGACGGTGCATGATCCGTTTTCCGCATCGGAGACATCATGGATGCGTGTGCCGAGGATGCGCCGCGCCAAGTCGAGGCCATGTTCTGGCAGGCGAAAGGTCACGCTCACGCGACCTTGCCCCTCGGTGCGTTCCTTCAACGCGGCCCATCTGGTGCGGAGGGTTTCGTCTGGTCGAAGAGCAACTGGCGCGTCGAGTCGTTCGTAGGCCGAGAGTCGTTCCAGAGCGAACAGCCGACCATCGCCCCTGTGATCGGCAACGAGATACCAGAGGCCGGACTTCGCCACGATCCCGTACGGGTCGACCACCCGCGTTGAGGCCTGATTCTCGGCGCTGCGCCGGTATTGGATTCGCAGTCGGCGTCGGTGCCGCAGGGCCGATGCCAGATCGGCTACGTCGACCGCTGCCTCTGAGTCGGCAAACCATGCGGTGCTGTCCACCAGCACTAGATCCGCCAGTCGCAGCGGGCTTGGGTACTCAGGTGGTGCGGCCTGACGGGCGGCGATCTTGCGTGCGGCCGACTCCCACATCGCAGACAGGCCCATGCGCTCACGTTGCGTGCTGTCCAAACCCGCTACGGAGAGTGCTTCCAGCTCTGGTGGTTCCAGATGGGATGCGTTGAGCCGTGCACCGGGGAGCAGGACGATCCCACCGTTGCGCCCGCGTTCGGCATAAACAGGCACCCCTGCAGTCGAGAGCGCCTCAACGTCGCGCAGCACAGTCCGCCGAGACACCTCCAGACGCTTGGCCAGCTCGGCGGTGGTGATGCGCTGGCGGGCCTGCAGGAGCAGCAAGAGGTGCAACAACCTTGAAGCCTTCACGCTGACCAATGTTCGCAGAAAAAGATGACAGGTTCTGTCGCGATTCGGCGATCAATTGAAGCGGTACCGAGAAACCACTGAGTTGAGGAGCGCTCTATGCCCGCACCGAACCTATTCCTGATCGGCGTCCGCGACGCCAAGTCCGCTACCACCTTCTACAGCGACCTGTTCGAGATCGAACCGACCTTCACCAGTCCCCACTACGTAGCTTTCGAGGTTGCCCCCGGCGTCCTGTTCGCGCTGTGGACCGGCTACAGCGAGCACGCGGTCCCGAACACCCCTCGCACAACCGAGGTCGGATTGATGGTGCCGGGACCACCGTCGGCAGTTGACGAAATCTTCACGAACTGGGTCTCAAAGGGAGTCCACGTCGTGGAGAGGCCGCACGACGCTGTCTTCGGTCGCACGTTCGTGATCACGGACCCCGACGGCAACCTCATTCGGGTATCCCCGGTGGACTGACCTGCACGCCCCACACCCGCCAAGTTCGTTCTCGAAGGGCCGACCACACACACGATGGTCGGCCCTTCGCCCTATCCAGGAGCGCAGAAATGTCACATCCGAACGCTGTCCTCACCCCGCGCCACCGCATGAAAGTCGCTCGACTCGTCGTTGACGACGGCTGGCCAATCAGCGAAGTAGCGGCCCGATTTCAGGTGTCCTGGCCGACCGTGAAGAGGTGGGTCGACCGCTACCTTGCAGGCGAGTCCATGCAGGATCGATCCTCACGTCCACGGAGGTCTCCGACTAAGACGCCCGAGACCGTCACGAAAAGGTGCATCAGCCTGCGACTGCGCCTGCGAGAAGGGCCGGTCCAACTCGCCGCGAGACTCGACATCGCCCCGTCGACAGTGCACCAAATCCTGCGATCAGCGCGACTGAACCGCCTCGCCTACCTCGATCGCGCGACCGGTGAACCCGTCCGGCGGTACGAGCACGACCACCCAGGATCACTTGTGCACGTGGACGTGAAGAAGCTCGGGAACATCCCCGATGGCGGCGGCTGGCGCTACGTCGGTCGCCGTCAAGGCGAGAAGCATCGCGTCGCGACACCGGGCAAGTCACGCAACGCCTACGGCGGCCCGAAGCTCGGATACGCATTCGTGCACACCATCATCGACGACCACTCTCGCGTCGCCTACACCGAGATTCACGATGACGAAACAGCCGTGACCGCAGTCGGCGTGCTACACCGCGCGGTCAAGTGGTTCGCCGAGCGCGGAGTCACCATCGAACGAGTGCTCTCGGACAATGGAGGTGCCTACCGGTCCTACCTGTGGCGCGACACGTGCGGCGCCCTCTCGATCACCCCGAAGTTCACGCGCCCTTACCGTCCCCAGACCAACGGCAAAGTAGAGCGCTTCCACCGCACCATGGCCGACGGCTGGGCCTACGCCCGCTGTTACACCAGCGAGCAACAACGCCGAGACGCTCTGCTGCCGTGGCTACACCACTACAACCAGCACCGCCCACACACCGCTTGCGGCAACCAGCCGCCGTACTCACGGTTAATCAACGTCCCCGATCAGTACACCTAG
>NZ_JBEZHQ010000088.1:0-2789 GCF_040650675.1 Streptomyces sp. NPDC048637 | reverse complement strand
TCACACTCCGCCAACCGACCCGCAAACACCGGCGAAGAATCCAACAACTCCACCGCCATCCCCACCCACTGCGACCCCTGACCCGGGAAGACGAAAACTGCTCCTGGCCCGGGGGCAGGGGGGACGGAGCCGGTGGCGGTAGAGGGGTGGGGGGCGCCCTCGGCCACGGCGTGCAGGTCCGCGAGCAGCGCGGCAGGGTCGTCGCCGATGAGCACTGCCCGGTGTTCCAGTGCCGCACGAGTCGTGAGCAGGGAATGCGCCACGTCGTACGGTGTGGCATCGGGGAGGGAACCGAGATGGGCAGCGAGCGCAGCTGCCTGGGCACACAGTGCGTCCGGGGTCCGGCCGTGCACCACCCATGGCACGACCGCCCGCACAGCGGCACCGTCCTCCGCTTCCTCGCCGGCCCCGACCCGCTCCTCGTCGTCGGCCGGCTCGTACGGGATGTCCCCCGGTGGCTCTTCCACGATCACGTGCGCATTGGTGCCGCTGATGCCGAACGACGAGACACCGGCCCGGCGCACCTGCCCGTTCTCCTCCCACGGCTGGGCCTCGGTGAGCAGCCGTACGGTGCCCCCCGACCAGTCCACATGGGATGACGGTGCGTCAAGGTGCAGTGTCTCCGGCAGCACACCATGCCGCAGGGCGAGCACCATCTTGATGATCCCGGCGACACCCGCCGCAGCCTGGGTGTGCCCGATGTTGGACTTCAGCGAACCGAGCCACAGCGGCCGGTCCTCGTCGCGGTCTCTGCCATAGGTGGCGAGCAGCGCCTGTGCCTCGATGGGGTCGCCAAGCGCCGTCCCGGTGCCGTGTGCCTCGACGGCGTCGACGTCGGACGGCTGCAGTCCGGCAGTGGTGAGCGCGGCGCGGATCACCCGCTCCTGCGACGGACCGTTGGGGGCGCTGAGGCCGTTGGAGGCCCCGTCCTGGTTGGTGGCGGTGCCGCGGATGAGTGCCAGTACCGGGTGGCCGTTGCGCCGGGCCTCCGACAGGCGTTCCAGAAGCAGGATCCCGGCGCCCTCGCCCCAGGCCGTTCCGTCAGCGGCAGCGGCGAAGGGCTTGCACCGTCCGTCCGGCGCAAGTCCCCGCTGCCGGCTGAACTCCACAAACATGCCGGGGGTGGACATCACTGTGGCCCCACCGGCGAGCGCGAGTGTGCACTCTCCCGTGCGCAGCGCCTGTGCCGCGAGATGCAGCGCCACCAGGGATGAGGAGCACGCCGTGTCCACGGTAATGGCCGGCCCTTCGAGACCGAGTGTGTAGGCGATGCGTCCGGAGGCCACGCTCGTGGTCGTTCCGGTCAGAACATGGCCCTCGACTTGGTGGCCCGCCTGATGCAGACGGGGGCCGTACTCCGGTGCCATGGCACCGACGAAGACACCGGTGCGGCTGCCGCCCACCCCTGCCGGGTCGATGCCGGCCCGTTCCAGCGCCTCCCAGGAGGTCTCCAGCAGAAGCCGCTGCTGCGGGTCCATGGCCAGGGCCTCGCGCGGGGAGATCCCGAAGAACCCGGCGTCGAAGGATGCGGCGTCGAGGAAGCCGCCCTCACGTACGTAACTGGTGCCCGAACGTTCGGGGTCGGGGTCGTACAGCCCGTCGGTGTCCCAGCCGCGGTCGGTGGGGAACGGCGTCACCGCGTCCACCCGGTCCCGCAGGATCTGCCACAGCTCTTCGGGAGACCCGACGCCACCGGGGTAGCGGCAGGCCATCGCGACGATGGCAATCGGCTCATCGGGGTCGATGACCGGGCGGTGAGCCGGCTCGATGGCGTCGGTACCGCCCAGGAGTTCGGCGTCGATATACCGGGCCAGTCGAGCGGGCGAGGGATGGCTGTACAACGCCGTGGACGGCAGTCGTACCGTGAGTACGCGGTTCAGCCGGTTGCGCAACTCCACGGAGGTGACCGAGTCAAAGCCCAGGTCCTTGAACGTCCAGCCGACCTGGAGCGCGGAGGGCTCCCGATGGCCCAGCACCGCGGCAGCGTGGTCCCGTACGAGTGCGAGTGTCGGTCGCTGCGGTCCCGGGCTGCCGGTCCTGATGGCAGCGGGCCGGTCCGGCTCGTCGGCTGCGGTGGGGAGGGGGTGCTCAGCGGCGTTCGGGCCCGATGGCGCCGCAGTGTTCGTTATCCAGTGCCGCTCGCGTTGGAAGGCGTAGGTGGGCAGGTCCACGACCTTGGGGTGATGTGCGGCGAAGGCCGGGGACCAGTCGATGTCCACACCGTGCACATACAGCTCAGCCAGCGAGGCGTAGACCCGGGCGAGGCCACCCTCGCCACGACGCAGCGTGCCCGCCACCACCCCCTCAGCGCCTGCGGCCTCAACGGTCTCCTGCAGCGGCATCGTCAGGACGGGGTGCGGGCTGACCTCCACGAACGCCCGATGACCGGCGGCTGCGAGGGCTTGGACAGCAGGAGCGAACTCCACAGTGCCCCGCAGATTCGCGTACCAGTAGTCGGCATCCATCTGAGCCGTGTCCAGCCACTCCCCCGTCACCGTCGAAAAGAACGGCACCTCGGATGTGCTGGGCACCACCGGCGCCAAAACCTCCAGCAACTCCCCACGGATCGCCTCCACATGAGCCGAATGCGAGGCGTAATCCACGTCAATGCGACGCGCACGCACCTCGCGCTCGCGGCACACCTCCATCAGCTCATCGAGCGCGTCCGCATCACCGGAGACCACCACGGACGTCGGGCCATTGACCGCCGCAACCGAAATGCGACCGCCCCACGGCTCGACAAGGTCCGGGACCTCGGACGACGGCAGGGCCACCGACACCATCCCACC
>NZ_JBEZHQ010000087.1:0-3058 GCF_040650675.1 Streptomyces sp. NPDC048637 | reverse complement strand
TGACCAGTGCCGTGGGTGATGTCGTCGAGGATGTCGAGGGCTCGGTGGTGGTCGGCACGCTGCGGCGTGATGAGGGCGGCGCCGAGCGCCTGCTGTCGTCCTTCGCTGAGGCCTATGTCCAGGGCGCTCCGGTGGACTGGGCGGCGGTGCTCGGTGGTGGTGAGAGCGTCGGCCTGCCGACCTATGCCTTCCAGCGTCAGCGGTTCTGGCCGGAGCCGCGCACCCCGCAGCGGACCAGGGCGTCGGTGGACGATTGGCGTTACCGGATCACGTGGCAGCCGGCCGCCGGGAGTGGCCCGGCGGTCCTGTCCGGGACCTGGCTGCTGGTCGGGGATGCGGCGGACGCCGGTGTGATGGCCGATGCGCTGGCGAGCCGTGGTGCCGAGGTGGTGCGGACGACGTTGGCCGGTCTCGGCGAGGCCGTTGCCGGTGTGGATGTGCGTGGTGTGGTGTCGCTGCTGGCGCTGGACGAGTCGCTCGACGGGGAGTTCCCGTGGGTGCCGCGGGGCAGTGCCGACACGCTCGACTTGGTGCAGGCGCTGGGCCGGGCCGGTGTCGCGGCTCCGTTGTGGGTGTTGACGCGTGGTGCGGTACAGGTCGCGGCTGACGAGGTGACGACGAGTCCGGTGCAGACGCAGGTGTGGGGTCTGGGCCGTACGGTCGGTTTGGAGCATGCGGACCGGTGGGGCGGGTTGGTCGACCTGCCGCCGGTGGTGGACGCCGAGGTCGGCGCGCGCCTGGTCGGTGTGTTCGCCGATGGCCGGGAGGATCAGGTCGCGGTGCGGGCGTCGGGTGTGTTCCTGCGTCGGCTGGTGCGGGCTGAAGCCCGTCGTGTCGAGGCGGAGGGCTGGTCGCCGCGTGGCACGGTCCTGCTGACCGGTGGTACGGGGTCGATCGGTGTGTGCATAGGTCCGTGGCTGGCCGAGCGCGGTGCGCCGAGGGTGGTGCTGACGTCCCGGTCCGGTCCGTCGGCGCCCGGCGTGGCGGCGCTCGCCGCCGCCGTGGCGAACGCGGGTTCCGCCGTCGAGGTCGTCAGCTGCGACCTGACGGAGCGTGCGCAGGTCACGACCATGGTCTCGTGGATCGAGAACACCGGTCCGAGCCTGTCGACCGTCCTGCACTCGGCGAACACGCCATACCTCTCCCGGGTGGAGCACACGGATCACGAAGGCCTTGCGGCAGCACTCGGTGCGAAGGCGGCCGGTGCCGTGTACCTGGACGAGGCGACGGCGGAGCTGGGCATCGACGAGTTCGTGATGTTCTCGTCGATCTCGGCGACGTGGGGCAGCAACGACCACGCTGCTTATGCGGCGGGCAACTCGTTCCTGGATGGGCTCGCGGAGGACCGTCGCGGCCGGGGTCTGCCGGGTACGTCGATTGCGTGGGGTGTGTGGAACACCCGTGACTGGGACGCCGTGGACGCGGTGATGGATCAGGCGCCGGGCCGGGTGACCCCGCACCGTCTGTTGCGGCAGGGCATGAACTTCCTGGACACCGACCGGGCGTTGACGGCGCTGGGTGAGGTTTTGGCGGCCGATGAGACGTTCATCGCGGTTGCGGACGTGGAGTGGGAGAAGTTCGCGCCGGTCTTTACGGCCGCGCGCCCGCGCCCGTTGCTGGACACCATCCCCGAGGCTCAGGAGGACACGGCTCCCCGCCAGGTCGACGACCAGCGCAGCGAGTTCGCCGCACGCCTGGCCGCCATGCCGGCCGCCGAGCAGCGGCGGACCGTCGTGGAACTGGTGCGGACGCAGGCGGCCGCGGTGCTGGGGCACGACTCCGGGGACGAGATCGTGGCGAGCCGGGCGTTCCGTGAGCTGGGCTTCGACTCGCTGACCGCCGTCGAACTGCGCAACCGCCTGAACGCGGCCGTGGGTGTCCGGCTGCCGTCCACGGTGATCTTCGACCACCCGAGCGCGTCGGCGCTGGCGGATGAGATCCTCGCGGAGCTGTTCGGGAGCGTCTTGCAGGAGAGCGCCCCGGTGGTGGTGCAACCGGTCTCGACCGACCCGATCGCGATCGTCGGCATGGCCTGCCGCTACCCCGGCGGCGTGCGTTCCCCCGAGGAGCTGTGGGAACTTCTGGCGATGGGCGGGGACGCGATCGGCGGCTTCCCGGCCGACCGCGGCTGGGACGTCGAGGGCCTGTTCGACCCGGACCCGGACGCCGAGGGCTCGACGTACGTTGTCGAGGGCGGATTCCTCAGCGGCGCCGGGAAGTTCGACGCCGGGTTCTTCGGGATCAGCCCGCGCGAGGCGTTGGCCATGGACCCGCAGCAGCGGCTGTTGCTGGAGACGTCGTGGGAGGCCGTTGAACGGGCCGGCATCGACCCGAAGTCGCTCCACGGCTCGGCGACCGGAGTGTTCATCGGCGCGGCTGCCTCCGGCTACATCGGGGTGCTGGGGGATGAAGCAGAGGCCCAGGCGCACTTGATCACCGGGAATGCGCTGAGCGTGCTGTCGGGCCGGGTGTCGTACACGCTGGGCCTGAACGGGCCCGCGGTGACCGTCGACACAGCGTGCTCCTCGTCGCTGGTCGCGCTGCACCAGGCGGCTCAGTCCCTGCGGTCGGGCGAGTGCTCGGTGGCGCTGGTGGGCGGTGTGACGGTGATGGCCGACCCGGGCGAGTTCGTAGGCTTCTCCCGGCTGCGGGCGCTCGCCTCCGATGGTCGGTGCAAGGCGTTCGGCGAGGGTGCCGACGGTATGGGCATCGGCGAGGGCGTCGGCATGCTGGTGCTGGAGCGGCTGTCGGACGCGCGCCGCAACGGGCACCAGGTGCTCGGCGTGGTCCGGGGGAGCGCGGTCAACCAGGACGGTGCGTCGAACGGTCTGGCGGCGCCGAATGGTCCGGCCCAGCGGCGGGTGATCCGTGCGGCGTTGGCGAGTGCGGAGTTGTCGGCGGCGGATGTGGATGTGGTGGAGGCGCATGGCACCGGTACGGAGCTGGGCGATCCGATCGAGGCCGGTGCGCTGCTGGCGACGTACGGTCAGGAGCGGTTCGAGGATCGGCCGTTGTGGCTGGGTTCGGTGAAGTCGAACATCGGGCATGCGCAGCAGGC
>NZ_JBEZHQ010000086.1:0-3372 GCF_040650675.1 Streptomyces sp. NPDC048637 | reverse complement strand
CGATGACGATGCCGGGGCCGGATGCGCCGTCGGCGCCGGCTCCCGGGGTGGCGGCCGCTTCCGGGTGCGGTGCCTCGCACGGCTCCCCACCGCGCACTGCCTGACGGGTACTAGAGGAGACCGAGCAGGCCAAGGTTGAGCAGGCCGTTCCTGCCCAGACCGGAGCCGTCACGCCCCTCACCGTCACGGCCGTATCCGTCGCGGTCGCGGCCATAGCCGTCGCGGTCGCGGCCGTAGCCGTCGCGGTCGTAACCGCCGTCGCGGCCATACCCGTAGCCGTCGCGGCGGTCACGGCCGAAGCCGTCATAGCCGTCGTGGCCACGGTGCCCGATGCGGCCGTGGTGGCGGTCCTGCTGCTGGTTGGCGTGGTGGCCCTTGGCGTCCTGGGCGCTGCTGGGGGGCGCGGTCGCGGCGGTGGCGGCGCCTGCCGTCGGCACCACGAGGGCAGCCGCGGTCAGGCCGGCCACTGCAAGGCCGCGCGGGATCGAACGGAGCATGTTTCCACCTTCACTCGACTCTGCAGAAAATGAATATTTCCTGCAAAGGCGACGATAAGCGGGCATTTGTCCACTGACTTGCGACCCGCCGCAGAGTCACTGGAACGCAGCACGCACGGCAACGGCACCCGCCACGATCCGGCCGCTCACTCCGGAATGCCGCCGCTTTCCCCGGCCGTCGGCCCGTCCTTGGGCAGGCTCTCCAACAGGTTTCCCAGCGCGCCCGCGACGAGTGCGCAGACCGTATCGGGGTCGGCGCTCGCCAGCGGCTCTTTGGCGACCACCACTCGCATCAAGCCAATTCCCAGCAGCCAGGAGAGCGCCAGATCGGCGCGCAGGCTCCCGGTGTCGGACTCGGAGAGCGTGGCGAGGACCTCCGCGTACTCCTCCCCCAGCCCGCGCAGCGCCTCCGCTATCTCGTCGCTGCCGCCGATGGAGCGCAGACACACCTCCAGCGAACGGTCGGCGCCCGACCCGCCGCCGGCCAGCATGCCGCGCAGCGCGACCTCGAACAGCCGCTCGGCGGGAGTGGTGCGCAGCTGCTCGTGGCCGCCACGCGCCATCACCTCTCCGAACAGGGCTTTCTTCGAGCCGAAGTAGCGGAACAGCAGGGCCTGGTTGGCCCCGGCCCGGGACGCGATGTCGCGTACCGTCGCCCGTTCGTACCCGCGCTCGGCGAACAGCTCCGATGCGGCATCGAGCAACCGCAGCCGGGTGCCCTGCGCGTCCCGGCGGGAGGTGTTCGCCGGGCCGTGCTGCGGGGTCTTTGCCATCGCCACGTTCCTCTCTGTTGACCCGTCACGATGACGGCCACAATGCGTCGTTGACCGCCTCCGGGGGGCGGCTTACCGTGATGTAAGCAGGTGCTTACACAAGGGAGGTCGCCTTGACCACAGCCGACACAGCACCCCTCTCCTACCCCTTCAATGTTCCCGAGAGCCTTGAGCTTGCCGAAGAGTACGAACAGGCCCGCAACCGCCCGGGACTGCTGAAGGTCCGTATGACCTACGGCGAGCCGGCCTGGCTCGTGACCCGGTACGCCGAGGCCCGGTTCGTCCTCGGCGATCAGCGCTTCAGCCGCGCCGAGGGCGCGCGGCACGACGAGCCCCGGCAGTCCGAAGGACGCCGGGACAGCGGCATCCTGGGGATGGACCCGCCCGACCACACCCGGCTGCGGACTCTGGTGGCCAAGGCCTTCACCGTCCGCCAGGTCGAGAAGCTCCGGCCCCAGGTCACGCAGCTGGCGAACGAGCTGCTCGACGAGCTGGCAGCGGCCGGGCCGCCCGCCGACCTGGTGGACCGCTACGCCCTGCCCATCCCCGTCGCCGTGATCTGCCGGATGCTCGGCGTGCCGGCCGAGGACCGGCCGCGGTTCCGGGTGTGGAGCGATGCCGCCTTGTCGACAAGTTCCCTGACCGCGGCGGAATTCGACGCCAATATGGAAGAACTCCGCGCCTATATGCGGCAGTTGATCGAGGAGCACCGGCGCGCCCCGCGGGACGATCTGATGACGGCGCTGATCGATGCCCGGGATGTCAACGACCGGCTGTCCGAACTCGAACTCGTGGACCTGTGCGTCGGGATTCTGGTCGCCGGGCACGAGACCACCGCCACCCAGATCCCCAACTTCGTGCTCGCGCTGCTGGACCACCCGGGCCAGCTCACCCTGCTGCGCAAGCAGCCGGAGCTGATCGGCGGCGCGGTCGAGGAGCTACTGCGTTTTGTTCCGCTGGGCAGTGGCGCGAGCCAGCCCCGTTATGCGACGGAGGACGTCGAGGTCGGCGGGACGCTGGTGCGGGCCGGGACCCCGGTCCTGGTGGCGGTGGGCGCCGCCAACCGGGATGCGCTGCGCTTCGATGCGCCCGGGACGCTGGACCTCTCCCGGACCGGAAATCAGCACCTCGGGTTCGGCCATGGCGTCCATCACTGCCTCGGCGCGCCCCTGGCCCGGCTGGAACTCCAAGAGGCGATCGGCGCCCTGATCACCCGGTTCCCGGAACTGCGGCTGGCGGGCGATGTGGTGTGGAAGAGCGAGATGCTGGTCCGCGGCCCGCGGGTCATGCCGGTGGGGTGGTGAGCGGATGACCTGGCAGGTGGAGATCGACCCGCGGCAGTGCATCGCCTCGGGGTCCTGCGCCGCCATCGCCCCGGACCTCTTCGTCGTGGACGGCGCGCATGCCCGTCCGCTGAAGGACCGGATCGAGGAGGACGAGCGGGCCCTGGACGCCGCCGATGTCTGCCCGGCCATGGCCATCACTGTCCGGAACGGTGCGGAGGTCGTCGGGCCCCGGCCGTAGGGATGGCGGAGGCGACGGGGCGTGGCGGCGACCACGCCCCGTTCGCGCTATCGTCCCTGGTCAGGCGGCAGGCACCCAATTCCCCCTCCTGGCACGGCAGTTGGGTGCCCACGTCCGCCCGTTGCGCACAGAAACCCCGGACGCTCACCCTCAGTGGTCGGAGCACAAGATCACTTCATGTAGGCTTACTGACTGGTAACGACCCATTTTTTCGACCAGGGGGATCTCATGCGTCGACGTATTTCCGCACTCGCCGTGACGGCGGCCGTGGCAGGCGGCGTGCTGTTCGCGGCGCTGCCCGCGCAGGCAGCCACCGCGGCCGCCGGCCGGCAGAGCGTGGCGGCCGGTGGCGGCATCAGCGTCAACATCGACGAGCTGCGCCAGCAGTCCGCCGACCTGAAGGCCAAGGCCGATCGCCTGGACAGGGAAGGCGAGCACGAGGCCGCCGACCGCGCCCGTGCGCAGGCCCACGCGCTGGACAAGCGGATCCAGGCGTACCTCGACTCCGAAGAGAACATGTCCTGACCCGCATCAGCGTCACAGCGTCGCGCCCCCCCCGACCCACGGGGGGGGCGCCC
>NZ_JBEZHQ010000085.1:0-4129 GCF_040650675.1 Streptomyces sp. NPDC048637 | reverse complement strand
CACCGGCGGTGAGCTGGACCTCTTCGGCACGGAGTTCCGGCGGTTCAAGGACTGGGCCCGGATCGGCTATGTCCCGCAGCGCACCACCGCGGCGGTTCGGGGGCCGCCGACTACCGCACAAGAAAGGGGAGACCGGCTCGGAGGGGTCCCCAACCGGGTCCTGGAGGCCGACGACACGTCACACGAGCCCCCGAATTGCCCAACAGCGTCCCCAGGGGCCGAGTTGCGTACGGCGACCGGGTCAGGGTCCGCAGAACGGCATGGTCCTCACGTATCCGCCGAGGTTCTCGTCGTCGGTGCCCAGGAGGGCATCGGCGGACCCAGGCAGACACTCCACCCCTTCGATCTTGTACTGCGGGAACCTCCCGAGCACGGTAGGGGACGCCGCGAGCGTGACCCGTACCCGGCCCGCCGCCGACACGGTCACCCGGCCCGCGTCGCTCACTGCCGAGTCGAACGGGCCGTCGTCACCGGCGTCCGCCGCCGAACTCGCGATGATCCGGCCGGAGCTGGTCACCGAGATGTCGGAGAGGTGTCGCGTGCCGCCGTCGGTCGGGTATGCCGCCCGGTAGGCCCGGTGCGTCACAGCGCCGAACTGCGGCTGTCCCCACGGGGCGAATGTCAGGGGCGCCGCGTACAGCGTGGCGGGACGATCCGCGCCGGCTCCCCGGTCCGCCCACAGGGCGGCGAGTTTCCCGTTCTGGGCGACGAGCGCGAAGCTCTCGAAGTCGTCACCCTCGCCGATCGCCGGCAGCGGCGAGTAATCGACGACCGTCGCCGTGGAGCCGGTGACCTTCAGGCGGTAGACGAGGCCGCGGCCGGTGAGCGCCAGGTATTCCCCCGGCATCCTCGGAATGGCTTCGATGGCCTCCAGGTCGACGGGTTCCGGCCCGTCCCAGGTGATCGGGGAGATGCTGTCGGAGCCCTCCCGGTGGGTGATCCGGGACAGACGCTGCTGCCCGGACCGCTTGTTGTCGTGCACGACCAGCACGTGCACCCCGGCTCCGTCTCCGGTACGGCCCTCGTACGCGAGGCCGCTGACACCGCTGCGGGCATCGCCGCCGACCTTCTGCCAGGTGCCGTCCGCCCCGGCCGGGGCGGTGCCGAGCACCGTCAGCAGCGCGGTCGCCGCGGTGAGCCCGGCCATGTGCTGCAACATCGGGAGTTTCACTGGGAGTCGCTCGCCTTCTCCGTCCGGCAGACGCGAGATCACGCGCCGGACGCCAGGTTATTGATCATGGTGAGCGGGGCCCAGCGACGGGTACGCCATCCGAGGGAGCGCGTAGCCGGACTCGGCAGGCAGGCGCCGCACAGCCGCACGCCGCGGCCCCGTCCTTCAGGGCCTCACGCCTCCTCGTCCCGGCGCCTGCCCCGCGGCAGCGTGAGCGTCGCGCCCGCCGTCAGTACGAGCCCGGCCGCTGCGATCAGCACGCTCCACCGAATGCCGGCCAGGAACGTGTCCGCCCCCGCCAGCAGCGCCCCGAAGACCGCCACCGCGATCGCTCCGCCGGCCTGGCGGCCGGTGTTGAGCACGGCGGACGCGGTGCCTGCCCGGTCCGCGGGCACGGCGTCGAGCAGCATCGCGGTCAGCGCAGGCACCGTCAGCGCCCCGCCGAGGCCGACCGGCACCATCAGCGCCGCCACCACCCACACGTTGGTGTGCGCGCCGACGGTGAGCAGCGCCAGCAGGCCGGCCGTCCCGAGCAGCTGTCCTGCGACCATCGGCACCCGCGGGCCGAACAGTCCGGCCAGCTTGGCCGAGGCCAGGTTCACCACTGCGACCAGTGCCGGGAAAATCGCCATCGATGCCGGTTCAGCGGGCGGGTTTCTCCCAGGTCAGTGAGTACCGGCGCAGCACATGACGGCGGTAGCGCACGCCGGGCAGCAGCCGCTGGGCAGCAGCCCGCACCTGCCCATAGCTCATCTGCGGGTCGGCGACCGGCATGCCCTGTGGGCCACGCGCGCGACGCAGCACCTTCGTGATCCGCACGATCGGGGCAGTCGCGATCAACGCCGCCCACTCCGTCACGCTCGCCTCGCGGGCCAGGCCGACCACCGCCAGCGTGCCGCCAGGCCGCAGCAGCTCGCGCATGCGGACGAGGGTTGCCTCGAAGTCCATGTGATGGATCGTGGTCACCGAGCAGACAAAGTCGTACTCCGCACCGGGAAGTTCCGCGGTGAGGAAGTCTCCCTCGATGAAGGTGAGTTGCGGGTGGCCGGCAGCGGAGGCGCGTGCGCAGGCGATCATGTCCGGCGACTTGTCGATTCCGGTGATGTGTTTCGCCCGCCCGGCAAGCTTCTGTGCCAGCAGCCCGTCCCCACAGCCAACGTCCAGGGCATCGCCGCACCCCTCGGGAACAGACCGGAGGATGCCCGGGTGCCGGGCAACGTTGGTGTTCCAGTACGGCTCGGGGGCGGGCTGGCGCATCGGATCATCGTAGAGGCCGGTCATGGCCTGCCGAGTGCACACCGAAGGATTCGCCGTCCCAGATCTGCTGCACACGCGGGGATGCTGCGGCCTGCCTTCTCTGGCACCGGAGTTTGCTCTGGCACCGGAGTTTGCCCAGGGCGGCGTCCGAGGGCCAACAAAGCGGCTCTGGCCGGCTACGGGCCCCCGATCGCGGAGATGTGCTGGAGGGAGAAGGCCGCTGTGTAGCCCGCGCCGCCTTCCACGCTCGCCCATGTGACCGAGGCCAGGGCGCTGTACGGGGCGATATGACGGTAAGGCAGGCCAATGATGCCGGCCAGGTGCGGAGCAAGGGTCCGCATCACAGGCACAAAGCGGAAGACCAGGAGGGTTTGGCCGGCGCGCTTCTTCATGAGGGTTTCGACTCGCTGCCACGCCGAGGCAGGAATGCGGCGGCCGAGATTCCCGGTACGCAGGCGCTTGCCCAGCAGGCGGCCGGTTCGATGGCCAAGAGCATCCCCGATCATGACAGCGCAGGCGGCGACTGAGATGACCCACAACAGGTTCATGCTGCCAGTGCGGGCCAAGGCTCCCGCGGTGAGCATGAGGGCGAGAGTGGGGACGAGGGCACCCACCAGCAGAATAGATTCTGCCACGATTCCTGTGGCCAGCACCGTGTAGGCGGCGGCAGGGGGAATCTGGCTGAGCAGGCTGGTGAGGCCATTCATCGCGATAGGTCAGGCTGGGCGGTCAATGCGGCGGAGGCGCTGACAGCATCGAGTGGCCGGCGCAGTTGCCATACCTTCGCGGGTGGCAGATTTCCCCACACGGTCCAGCAGCCGATCGCGTACCGGTGGTGATATTGGTGCAACAGATCTTTGACGTCGCGTTGACGGCGGGCCTCTGGGCGGGATGGCAGCAAGGTGCGGACCCAGCGACTGCCGCAATAGGAAAAGTAGGTGAGAGTGCCCCCGGGACGGAGCAGGTCCAAGTAGCGACCCATGATTTCGTCCACCTGCCCGGGGGAGAAGTTGGTGAACGGCAGGCCAGAGACGATCACGTCATAGCGGCGGTCAGTCGTGAGCTGTTCGACATATACGTTATGGACGCGCACTTGCTCCTGCTGTGCCGGCAGGTTCGGGTAGCCGCGGACCAGGCGACGCAGATGAGCGGCAAAATGGGCGTTGGATTCGACGATGTCGAGTCGGCTTCCCCGGGGTATCCGGGGGAGCAGGGCTCGTGTGACCGAGCCGGTACCCGCGCCTACTTCCAGGACGTTCGAAATCCGCGGCTCACGTTCCAGCAACGGCTCAGCCAGCAGATTGGCCAGCGACTTTCCGCTGGGGGCGATGGAACCGACCGTGCGATGGTTCCGTATCGATTCAACTAAAAACGCCCATCCTTCGGTCGCACGCTGAGCCCGGCCGCGGTGGTGAGTCGGGGAATCCGGCTCGGCTGCCGTGTAGGACATGGGGACTCCTGGAAAAGGGTGGAGGATTCGATGTCCCCATCCTCGAATGCACAGGTCAGCGACGTCCTCCCCTAAAAGACCCAAAGTCGGACGGTCCTGAAGTGCCACTGCTGGCCCCGGCGTCATCCTCTGGACGGACGGGCGCCCACCCTGAGACCTAGATGAATGAGTCCGATGTTTGTGCTGGCCGCGACCATGGCGAAGGGCGCCCGTTGACTCGTGTGTGACTACCAGCCTGGACGCCCTTCTGG
>NZ_JBEZHQ010000084.1:0-5080 GCF_040650675.1 Streptomyces sp. NPDC048637 | reverse complement strand
CCGATGGTGTCCGCGTTGACGGGGGAGTGGTTGTCGGGTCCGGAGCTGGATCCGGCCTACTGGTACGCGTCGCTCCGGGAGACGGTGGAGTTCGAGCGGGCGGTCCGGGTCCTGGGCGAGTCCGGGCACGGGGTGTTCGTGGAGGCGTCCCCGCACGCGGTGCTGACCAGTGCCGTGGGTGATGTCGTCGAGGATGTCGAGGGCTCGGTGGTGGTCGGCACGCTGCGGCGTGATGAGGGCGGCGCCGAGCGCCTGCTGACCTCGCTCGCCGAGGCCTACGTGCGGGGCCTTCCGGTCGACTGGGCCGCGATCCTGGGTGGCGGCACGGCCGTGGACCTGCCCACCTATGCCTTCCAGCGGCGGCGCTACTGGCTCGGCGCCGTGGCCTCCGTACAGGCCGACGGCCCGGACACCTCGGTCGACGACTGGCGCTACCGGATCGTCTGGCAGGCGGCCGACGGGAACCGGGCCGCCACGCCGACGGGTACCTGGCTGCTGGTCGGTGACGGCCCCGACCGGGAAGCGGTCGCGAACGCGCTGACGGCACACGGCGCGAGCGTCGTCGCGGTCGCAGGGCCGGAGGACGTCGATGCGGCGCTGGCCGAGGGCGTGGCCGGTGTGGTGTCGCTGCTGGCCCTGGACGAGACGCCGCTGGCGGAGCACCCGTTGGTTCCGGGTGGTCTGGCCGGGACGGTCGACCTGGTCCGGGTACTGGTCGAGACCGGGGTCACGGCTCCGTTGTGGGTGCTGACGCGTGGTGCGGTGCAGGTCGGCGCGGACGAGGTGACGACGAGTCCGGTGCAGGCCCAGGTCTGGGGTCTGGGCCGGGCCGTGGGCCTGGAGCACGCGGACCGGTGGGGCGGGCTCGTGGACCTACCGCCGGTGTGGGACGCCGAGGCCGGCGCCCGCCTGGCCGGTGTCCTTGCGGATGGCCGGGAGGATCAGGTCGCGGTGCGGGCGTCGGGTGTGTTCCTGCGTCGGCTGGTGCGGGCAGAGGCCCGTCGTGTCGAGGCGGAGGGCTGGTCGCCGCGTGGCACGGTCCTGCTGACCGGTGGTACGGGGTCGATCGGTGTGTGCATAGGTCCGTGGCTGGCCGAGCGCGGTGCGCCGAGGGTGGTGCTGACGTCCCGGTCCGGTCCGTCGGCGCCCGGCGTGGCGGCGCTCGCCGCCGCCGTTGCGAGTGAGGGTACCGCCGTCGAGGTCGTCAGCTGCGACCTGGCGGTCCGGGACCAGGCGACCAGCCTGGTGAACTGGATCGAGAACTCCGGTCCGGGCCTGTCGACCGTCCTGCATTCGGCCAACGCGCCGATCTTGGCGCGGGTGGAGGACACCAACCGCGAAGGCCTCGCGGCGGCACTCGGCGCGAAGGCGGCCGGTGCGGTGCACCTGGACGAGGCGACGGCGGGCCTGGGCATCGACGAGTTCGTGATGTTCTCGTCGATCTCGGCGACGTGGGGCAGCAACGACCACGGCGCCTACGCGGCCGGCAACGCGTTCCTCGACGCGTTGGCGGAGGACCGCCGGGCCCGGGGTCTGCCGGGTACGTCGATCGCCTGGGGCGTGTGGAACACCCGTGACTGGGACGCCGTGGACGCAGTGATGGATCAGGCGCCGGGCCGGGTGACGCCCCATCGCCTGCTGCGGCAGGGCATGAACTTCCTGGACACCGACCGGGCGTTGACGGCGCTCGGTGAGGTCCTGGCGGACGACGAGACGTTCATCGCCCTGGCGGACGTGGAGTGGGAGAAGTTCGCGCCGGTGTTCCGCGCCGCGCGCCCGCGCCCGCTGCTGGACACCATCCCCGAGGCCCAAGACGAGACGGCCACCGGGACGGCTGCGGACGAACGCGGAGAGTTCGCCTCGCGGTTGGCGAACGCCCCGGCCGCCGATCGCCGGCGGACCGTCGTGGAGCTGGTGCGCTCGCACGCGGCCGCGGTGCTGGGGCATGACTCCGCGGACGAGATCATGGCGACGCGGGCGTTCCGTGAGCTGGGCTTCGACTCGCTGACCGCCGTCGAACTGCGCAACCGTCTGAACAACGCGTGCGGCCTGCGGCTGCCGTCCACGGTTGTCTTCGACCACCCGAGCGCTTCCGCGCTGGCCGACGAGATCCTGACCGCGCTGTTCGGGTCGGAGGGCTCGGGCCAGGTGGTCGCGGTGGCCGCGGCGCCTTCGGAACCGATCGCGATCGTCGGCATGGCGTGCCGCTACCCGGGCGGCGTGCGCTCCCCCGAGGAGCTGTGGGACCTGGTGGCCGCGGGCGGGGACGCGATCAGCGGCTTCCCGGCCGATCGCGGCTGGGACGTCGAGGCGCTGTTCGACCCGGACGCGGATGCCGAGGGCTCGACCTATGTGGTCGAGGGCGGATTCCTCAGCGGAGCCGGGGACTTTGACGCCGGGTTCTTCGGGATCAGCCCGCGCGAGGCGATGGCCATGGACCCGCAGCAGCGGCTGCTGCTGGAGACGTCCTGGGAGGCGATCGAGCGCGCGGGGATCGATCCGCAGGCGCTGCACGGCTCCGCGACGGGCGTGTTCGTCGGCGCGGCTCCGTCCGGCTACTTCGGCGCGGTCGGGGACGAGGCCGGGGTGCAGGCCCACCTGATCACCGGTAACGCGCTGAGTGTGCTGTCGGGCCGGGTCTCCTACTCCTTGGGTCTGGTGGGCCCGGCGGTGACGGTGGACACGGCGTGTTCGTCGTCGTTGGTGGCGCTGCATCAGGCGGTGCAGGCTCTGCGGTCGGGCGAGTGTTCGGTGGCGCTGGCGGGCGGTGTGACGGTGATGGCCGACCCGGGCGAGTTCGTCGGCTTCTCGCGACTGCGGGCGCTGTCGGCCGACGGCCGCTGCAAGGCGTTCGGCGAGGGCGCGGACGGCATGGGCATCGGCGAAGGCGTCGGCATGCTCGTGCTGGAGCGACTGTCGGACGCCCGCCGCAACGGCCACCAAGTGCTGGGCGTGTTGCGGGGGAGCGCCGTCAACCAGGACGGTGCCTCCAACGGCCTGTCCGCGCCCAACGGCCCGTCGCAGCAGCGCGTGATCCTCTCCGCGCTGGCCAACGCCCGGCTGTCCGCGTCCGACGTGGACGCGGTGGAGGCGCACGGCACCGGCACCACGCTCGGCGATCCGATCGAGGCCGGTGCGCTGCTGGCCACCTACGGCCAGGGACGTGCTGGGGACCGGCCGTTGTGGCTGGGTTCGGTGAAGTCGAACATCGGGCATGCGCAGCAGGCTGCTGGTGTGGCGGGTGTGATCAAGATGGTGATGGCGTTGCGGCATGGTGTGCTGCCGAAGACGCTGCACGCCGACGAGCCGTCCTCGCACGTTGATTGGGAGACGGGGAATGTCCGGCTGCTGCAGGACGCGGTGGACTGGCCGGCCGGTGACCGGCCGCGCCGGGCCGGTGTGTCGGCCTTCGGGATCAGCGGCACGAACGTCCACGTGATCGTGGAGGAGGCTCCGGCCGTCGAGGTGGCGGCCGAGCCGGAGGCGGAGCCGGAGAACGAGCAAGGGTCGGCGCTTCCGGTCCTGACCGGTGGGACGTCGATGTGGCGGGTCTCTGGTCGCAGTGCCGCGGCGCTTGCCGGTCAGGCGGGTCGGCTGCGTGAACATGTGGTGGCGCGGCCGGAGTTGCCGGTGGGTGATGTGGCGTGGTCGTTGGCGACGACGCGTGCAGCGCTGGAGCACCGGGCTGTTGTGCTCGGTGGCGAGCGGAGTGAGCTGGCTGAGTGTCTGGCGGCCGTGGCGACGAAGCAGCCGGCTCCTGGTGTGGTGACTGGTTCGGTGGCTCCTGGTGGTGTGGGGCGGACGGTGTTCGTCTTCCCCGGCCAGGGCAGTCAGTGGGTTGGCATGGGGCGTGAGCTGGCGGAGGTTTCGCCGGTGTTCGCTGCCAGGTTGGCGGAGTGTGCGGCGGCTCTTTCTCCGTTCGTGGAGTGGGAGTTGGACGATGTGTTGGCTGGTCGTCATGGTTTTGAGGCTGCGGATGTGGTGCAGCCGGCGTTGTGGGCGGTGATGGTGTCCCTCGCCGCGGTCTGGCAGGTGGCCGGTGTCGCTCCCGACGCGGTGGTCGGCCACTCCCAAGGTGAGATCGCGGCGGCGGTCGTGGCTGGGATCCTGTCGCTGGAGGATGCGGCGAAGGTGGTGGTTCTGCGGAGCAAGTCCCTGACGGCGTTGGCAGGTCGGGGCGGGATGCTGTCGGTCGCGGAGCCGGTGGAGGGTGTCCGGGCGCGGATCGCGTCATTCGGGGACCGCTTGTCGGTTGCGGCGGTGAACGGTCCGTCGGCGACGGTCGTGTCGGGTGATGCGGATGCGTTGCGTGAACTGGCGGAGTCGTGTGGGGATTCGCCGCGTGCCCGGATGATTCCGGTCGACTACGCGTCGCACAGCGCGCATGTGGACGAGCTGCGCGAGGAGATCCTGTCCGTCCTTGACGGGATCCGGCCTCGCGAGGCGCAGGTTCCGATGGTCTCCGCGCTGACGGGCGAGTGGCTGTCGGGCCTGGAGATGGATCCGGCCTACTGGTATGCGTCTCTCCGGGAGACGGTCGAGTTCGAGCGGGCGGTCTGTCTGCTCGGTGAGGCCGGGCACGGGGTGTTCCTGGAGGTGTCCCCGCACCCGGTACTGACGCCGGCGATCAGCGACGCTCTGGAAGAGCAGTCCCCCGTTGTGGTGGGCACGTTGCGGCGTGATGAGGGCGGCGCGGATCGTCTGCTGGCGTCGTTTGCCGAGGCGTATGTGCGGGGGCTTCCCGTCGACTGGGCAGGGCTCTTGGGCAGTGGTTCGATGGTGGATTTGCCGACTTACGCGTTCCAGCACCGTCACTACTGGCCGGAGGCGGTGGCCGAGGTTTCCGAGGGCCCGGCCGTTGACGCCGAGTTCTGGGCTGCGGTCGAGGGCGGGGATGCCGATGGTCTGGCGGCAGCGTTGAACATCGACGGTGACCGGTTGGGTGAGGTGCTGCCGGCGCTGGCCGAGTACCGGCGTCGCGGTCAGGCCGATGCGGCGGTTGCGGACTGGCGGTACCGGGTGTCGTGGGTTCCGGTGAGTGAGCCGGGTGCCGGTGGGGTGCTGGCTGGGACGTGGTTGC
>NZ_JBEZHQ010000083.1:0-6957 GCF_040650675.1 Streptomyces sp. NPDC048637 | reverse complement strand
CAGGCCTGTTAACCGAACTAACTGAGCTGTCTTCGCAGGTCAGACCGGGTATCTGCTAGCTTCCCGATGTGCTTGATGAGCAGCGGTCCGGAAGGGACCTGAGGAACTTTGTTCTGCCTGAGTTAGGCCAGTTGCTGAAGACGGGAGATCCCTGGGAGCCGTACAGGGTGCTGGATGGTCTCGGGAGGCCGGTCGAGCCCGCTGCGCTCTACCTCAAGGAGCTGATGGCGAGGGACAGCTCGCCGTTGACGCCACGTTCGTACGGCATGGATCTGCTGCGCTGGTTTCGGTTCTTATGGGCGCTCGGGATCGAGTGGGACCGTGCGACCCGGGAAGACGCTCGGGACTTCATGTTGTGGATGAAGGTGGCGGACAAGCCGAAGCGTGTCCATTGGCGCCATCGCGGTAAGGCTGTCTCCAAGGTCCCGCCGCCTCGCAGTGACAGGCCGGCGCCGGGGACGCCGAATCCGGTGACTGGTAAACCCACGGTCGGGACCAAGTACTCGCCGGCTACCCGTGCTCATTGCGAGACGGTGCTGCGGGAGTTCTACAACTTCCATCTGGATGAAAACACCGGTTCGTTGTTGGTGAACCCCTTCCCGTTGGTCCGTGGGCGCCGCTTGTCCCAGCTTGGGACACAGCGTGATGGTGGGAAGAAGCATCGGAACCGACGCACGGGCCTCTACCGGCCGACCGTTCCGCAGCGGGTCCCGCGGCGGATTCCCGACGAGATGTACACCAAGGTCTTCGCCGGGCTCCGTTCTCATCGTGACCGCGCCTTGCTGGCCTTCTGGGTCGCCACTGGTGCCCGCGCCGAGGAGCTGCTCACGGTCAAGCAGGGCGGCGCGGTTGTCGGCGAGCAGACCGTCAGTGTGATCCGCAAGGGCACCCGCGACTACCAGGCCCTGGCCGCCACCCCGGATGCGTTCGTCTGGCTGCGGCTCTACCAAGAGTCCGCCTGGAAGAAGGGCGTCCCTCGGGGCCGTCACCATGCGCTGTGGTGGACGCTGCGGCGCCCATGGCGGCCGCTGGAGTACGACGCGGCGCGCATGATGTTCAACCGCGCCAACGATCTCCTGGGCGCTAACTGGACCCTTCACGATCTGCGGCACACGGCGACGTTCCTGATGCTCGATGACCCGAACATGCCGCCGGTTTACGTGCAAAAGATCCTCGGCCACAAGTATCTGTCGACCCTGGACATCTACAACCGTCCGACCAGGGACGACGTCATCAGAGCCGGCCTTGCCCACCACGCCCGTCAGGAGAAGCGACGCGAGGAGACTCCTGTGCCTGTTGACGAGCCGTCCTACAACCCCGACTCCTTGTCCATCCTCTTCGGTCGGGACGCGTCATGACGAGCACTGCGACCCACGTCGGCTCGAGCTTCGTTCCGCGGGTCACAAGCATGGTGGGCGCCGAAGCGCTCACGCTGATGAACCGATTCCCGCATCGGGAAAGACCAAGCACGTGGGAAGCGACCGCGGTCACGCGTGAAGAGGTCCTTGAGCGGCTGACTCGCCCACCGCTACGAGCTGTGGAACCCAGCGCCCAGGCGAATCGGATGTTCGGGGCCCGCCTCCTCCTCGACTGGCTGATGACTTTTCCGGGAGAAACCTGGCAACAGCGCTGGCAGAGGAGCCCTGCCCACGGCCAGCACATTGCGTCGCAGGGGTGGCGGGATGCCTTCGCAGCCTGGGCCCGTCCGGAAGGGCGAGTATCTCGCCGTGAAACGCTTCTCGTCGGGCTGCTGGCGCTGCTCTGCGCGGATGCCATCAGACCCGACCCGGAATTCCTCATCGGGTCAAGATCGCGGCATCTTCGGCCGGCTCTGGAGACCACACGCGACCCCGAGGGGTTCGCCCGCTTGAGGGCTTCACTGCCGACCAACATCTCGGCTGCGAACATCTCGTCCGGACTGAAGACCATTGCGGAGATCATGGCCTGCCGAGGCGGCGCCATCGAGGACATCGTCGTCGGCGACCTGCTGCTCTGGCAAAGCAAGAATCCGAGCAACAGCAATGGACGGATCCAGCTCGCCTACACCTGGCTACGCGACTTGGATCTCTTTCCAGCAGACGCACCGCACACGCTGTTCCGGATCTCGAACCGTACCGGGCAACTCACCCCGGCGGACCTTGTCGACCGCTACGAACTGCAGTGCCGTCCGATCCGCGATCTCTTGGTCGCCTACCTCTCCCACCGGTCCGTGGGGCTCGACTTCACGACACTGCAGGCGCTCACGATCTCGCTGGCCCTTCGGTTCTGGGGCGACCTGGAGCGGCATCATCCGGGCATTGACTCTCTTCGGCTGCCTGCCGAGGTGATCACTGCTTGGAAGGTCCGCCTGGCTACGAAGACCGTCCGCAAGCGTCTGCCCGACGGATCATTTCGTGAGTTCACAGAGCCACGCCGAGGTGCAATCGGGATCAAAACCCAGGTCAGAGCCTTCTACCTGGACCTGGCGGAGTGGGCAGTGGAGGACCCCGGCCAGTGGGCTGCCTGGGTGGCGCCCTGCCCGATCAGCGAAGCCGAGTGCTCGGGAAGAAAGGCTGAGAAGCAGCTCAAGGCACGCATGGACCAACGTACTCGCGAGCGTCTGCCGGCGCTGCCCACGCTGGTGAAGACGGCTCACCGCCTGCTGAAAGAAGCCACGATGCGTCTCGATGCGCTCAATGCTGCCCCGCTCGGTTCGGATTTCAGCGTGCTTGGTGAGACCTTCAGGGTTCCGCGCTTCAGTAAATGCGCTGACGGGCGTCCGATCCATGCCTGGGATGCGAAGGGCACCCGGCGCTCATTCGCGGGTGAGGAGCGCAGCGCATTCTGGGGGTGGGCTGCCATCGAGATCTTGCGGCACACCGGCATCCGCATCGAAGAACTCCTCGAGCTGGGGCATCACAGCATCGTCAGCTACAAGCTCCCCACCACCGGGCAGGCCGTTCCGCTCTTGCAGATCGCCCCGTCGAAGACGGACCAAGAGCGACTTGTCCTGGTCACGCCGGAGCTGGCGGACGTGTTGAGCACGGTCGTCTCTCGGGTCCGAGGCTCGGACGGGAGAGTCCCCGTTCTTCGTAGTTATGACCACTATGAACGGGTCTGGAACCCGCCGATGCCTCTCCTGTTTCAGGATCGCTCTGGTGGCTACCTGCGTCCGCTGTCACGGGCGACGATCCGTCGGGGACTCGACGTCACCTTGTTGGCCTCAGGTCTGACGGACAGCGCGGGTGACCCCCTCATCTTTCAGCCTCACGACTTCCGCCGGATCTTCATCACGGATTCCATCCTCAACGGTCTGCCCCCTCACATCGCCCAGGTCATCGCTGGTCACGACCACATCGGAACGACGATGGGATACGCCGCGATCTACCCCACTGATGCCATCGAGGCACATCGAGCGTTCATCGCCCGGCGCCGGGCTCTGCGGCCTGCCGATGAATACCGCACCGTCACTCCTGAGGAGTGGGGAGAGTTTCTCGGGCACTTTGAGCGCCGTAAGCTCGCCCTGGGCGACTGCGGCCGCGCATACGGAACTGACTGTGCTCACGAACACGCTTGTGTCCGATGCCCCGTCCTGATCGTCCACGCGACAGAGCGTCCCCGGCTTGTCGAAATCCGCGACAACCTCCTCACGCGCATCTTGGAAGCCGAAAGGGAAGGCTGGCTCGGCGAGATCGAGGGGCTGCAGAGCAGCCTTGCCCACGCCGAGGAGAAGCTTGCCCAACTCGACGCCCAGATCTCCCGGAAGCAGGAGTCTGTCGACCTGGGGATTCCTACCTTCCGGGAGATCGCTGCTCGTACCAGTGGGGTGGCCACCCCGCCGGGGCCTGCGTGACTGAATGGCTTTACTCCGGCGTGCTCAGCGGACACCGCCACAGAAAGCGGCGCTTGGACGAGCCTCATCCACGCGGATGATCTACACCACCCCGGCCACGCGCCACGTTCTACGGGCGCTGGGCCAGCAGGTGGGTGTCGAGGAAGCCCCGCTCGGACGCTGGATCATGGAGCAACCGAGCCACCGTGACGAGTCCGGCCCCAGCCAGCAACTCGGCAAACTGGTCCGCCGGCCAGCTGTAAGCAGGCGCCACCTTGTGGTCGAAGCGGACAGGCTCGGAGCCTTCGGTTCCGAAGAAGGACACCAGGAGCAGGCCCCCCGGCGCCAGGACACGCACTTGCTCCGCGATCAGCGCGGGCAATTCTTCTGGTGGGGTATGGATCATCGAGTAGTGGGCCAGCACTCCGCCGAGCGCGCCGTCCTCGACCGGCAGGGCCTCCATGCGCGCTTCGTCGAACCGCAGCTCCGGATGAGCCCGCCGGGCGTGGGCGACCATAGCCGGGGAGAGGTCGAGCCCGTAGACGTCCAACCCCAAGTCGTGCAGCATGGCCGTCAAATGGCCAGGCCCGCACCCGACGTCGGCTGCCCGTAGGTTCCCCGTGCCACGCACGAGCTCGGCGAAGGTGCCGATCATGTTCCGCGCGAACGGCTGCGTCTCCAACCGATTAGCGAACATCGATGCATACAGTTCGACGACCCCGTCATAGGCCGCCTTGGTCTCGTCCTGGTGTTTCAACACGGGAAGGAAGCTAACACTCGTGCCGTTCACAGCAGTTCTCCGGACCCATACCGGCCCCTTCCTCGCAGGACTGATCGTCCTGTCACCTGGCCACGGGACGCCCCGCTAGTGCTCTGACCGAATAGGTTCGCCGAGTTGGCGGTGGCAGGGTCCGGACCGATTGGATGTGGTCGGGCATCCGAGGTTCGGGGAGGCGTGGTGGCCGAGCCGGTCAAGGTCCGGAGACTGACGGATCATGAGGGTCAACAGTTACAACGGATCGTGCGTCGAGGTAGCACGAACACTGTGCGCTACCGGCGGGCGGTGATGCTGCTGGCCTCGGCCGGTGGCAACCGGGTGCCGGTCATCGCCCAGCTCGTGCAGGCCGACGAGGACACCGTGCGCGATGTAATTCACCGGTTCAACGAGATCGGCATGGCCTGCCTGGACCCTCGATGGGCGGGAGGCCGTCCCCGCCTGCTCAGCCCTGACGACGAGGACTTCGTCGTCCAGATGGCCACCACACGCCCGGCCAAGCTCGGGCAGCCCTTCACCCGCTGGTCGATCCGCAAGCTCGCCGCCTACCTGCGCAAGGTTTACGGCCGGGTGATACGGATCGGTCGCGAGGCCCTGCGCTGCCTGCTCACCCGACGAGGCGTCACCTTCCAGCGCACCAAGACGTGGAAGGAGTCCACCGATCCAGAGCGGGGCGCCAAGCTCGACCGGATCGAGCACGTCCTCGAACGCTTCCCCGACCGCACGTTCGCGTTCGACGAGTTCGGCCCCCTCGGCATCCGCCCCACCGGCGGCTCCTGCTGGGCCAAGCGGGATCAGCCCGACCGGCTGCCGGCGACCTACCATCGCACCCACGGCGTCACCTACTTCCACGGCTGCTACTCGGTCGGCGACGACACCCTGTGGGGCGTCAACCGCCGACGCAAGGGCACCGCGAACTCCCTGGCCGCGCTGAAGTCGATCCGCGCCGCCCGGCGCGACGGCGCACCGATCTATGTGATCACGGACAACCTGTCCGCCCACAAGGGCGGCGACATCCGCCGCTGGGCGAAAAAGAACAAGGTCGAGTTGTGCTTCACCCCGACCTACGCCTCCTGGGCGAACCCCATAGAAGCCCACTTTGGACCGCTGCGGCAGTTCACCATCGCCAACTCAAACCACCCCAACCACACCGTCCAGACCCGCGCCCTGCACGCCTACCTGCGCTGGCGCAACGCCAACGCCCGCCACCGAGACGTCCTGGCCGCCGAGCGCAAGGAACGCGCCCGCATCCGCAGCGAGAAGGGCATCCGCTGGGGCGGACGCCCCCTCGCCGCCGCAGCCTGAGTACCTTTCCTCAATCCTGAGCGGCACGTGACCATCGACGCCGCCGCGGTCCCACTCCCCTCGCAATCGCCTGCCGTCCGGGCCGGTGCATGTTGCCTGAACGGACTGCGTGAAGGGGGCGCATGTGTTGGGTTGTCTTGTTTGGATCACCGGGTGGACTGGCGAACACCAAGCCCACCGACATTAAACGTCAAATGCATTTTTCTACCTGAACGGGCGGCATCCGACTGAACATCTCTTATCCTGCGACTGCCGTACTTAGCGTAAAAGCATGACAACTCCAGCAAATTACCGGCAGGGCTCGACATGGCTCCAGACCAGCCCGGTCGACTGCAACCACGCACTCACCGGTGCCGACCACGCTGATGAGCAGATCACCGACATCCCGGAACTCACGATCCCCTTCCCCGGCATGTGGGAGATCTCGTACCACGCCCGCTCATTCACCGGCGGGACCGCAGCGGCGTATTTGTACGTCCGCACTGCACTGTTCAAGAACGGCCAGCTCATCCCCGGCACTGAAGCACTGACCGGTGGGAAATGGGAAGGTCAGACCACCCCCGGGCAGACGATCCTGGAGAAGTTCGACGTCAATGACGTCATCACGCTCCACGCGTACCGCATCGGGACGGGCACCGCCAGCATCCTCAGCAACGGCGACGGACGTACGGGAGTCATGGCGCACTGGGTGAGCCCCGGGTTCTAGGCCACTGCTTCAGTGCCGTTTTCGTTCCTGAGCTGCGCATTTGCCAACTCAGGAACGAACGGTGCTGTTGCGGGCGCTGTACCGAAGTTTTCCTGGTGCTCAAGCGGCCGGCGCGGCTGGAGGGAGACGCCCAGGCGCAGCAGGGGCATGGGGTGACCTTTCGGTGGCGGTCCGGCAACGGCGACAGGGCGATCACCCGACAGCCCTGTCGCCACACCCCAACTCCCGTACCGCCTCGATTCATCCCACTTGGAGGCAGCGGTCGCCCATCGGGGCGTGCGCTGCGGCCGATGCCTCACGGCAGCTGCGGCGTGCACACAACCCGGTGAACCTTCCCGGCCAGAGCACTAGTTCGGAGAA
>NZ_JBEZHQ010000082.1:0-8369 GCF_040650675.1 Streptomyces sp. NPDC048637 | reverse complement strand
GCCGGTGTGTGGGACGTAAAGCGAAGCAGTCCCACACACCGGCCCCGGAGGCCCGTCACCGCACCCCGACAGCCCCGCGCAGCGGACCCGGCCCGCCGCAGGCGCAACGGCGGGGGCACCGCGCAGCGGGCAACAATCGGCGAACAACCCCCACGGCGGGACAGCCGAAAACGTACGCCTACGGCAGCGCCAGCATCCGCTCAAGCGCCAGCTTCGCGAAGCTCTCCGTCTCCTTGTCGACCTCGATGCGGTTGACGACCTTGCCGGCGGCCAGCGACTCCAGCGTCCACACCAGGTGGGGGAGGTCGATCCGGTTCATCGTCGAGCAGAAGCAGACCGTCTTGTCGAGGAAGACGATCTCCTTGTCCTCCGCGGCGAAACGGTTCGCCAGGCGGCGGACGAGGTTCAGCTCGGTGCCGATGGCCCACTTCGAGCCGCGCGGGGCGGCCTCCAGGGCCTTGATGATGTACTCCGTCGAGCCGACGTAGTCCGCGGCCGCCACGACCTCGTTCTTGCACTCGGGGTGGACCAGGACGTTCACGCCGGGGATGCGCGCGCGCACGTCGTTCACCGAGTCCAGCGAGAACCGGCCGTGCACCGAGCAGTGCCCGCGCCACAGGATCATCTTGGCGGCCCGCAGCTCCTCGGCGGTCAGCCCGCCGTTCGGCTTGTGCGGGTTGTAGACCACGCAGTCGTCCAGGGACAGGCCCATGTCGCGGACGGCGGTGTTGCGGCCCAGGTGCTGGTCGGGCAGGAAGAGAACCTTTGTTGCACCGGGCTCCCCCTGCTCGAAGGCCCAGTCCAGCGCGCGCTTGGCGTTGGAGGAGGTGCAGATCGTACCGCCGTGCTTGCCGGTGAAGGCCTTGATGTCGGCCGAGGAGTTCATGTACGAGACCGGCACGACCTGCTCGGCGATGCCGGCCTCGGTGAGCGCGTCCCAGCACTCGGCGACCTGCTCGGCGGTGGCCATGTCGGCCATCGAGCAGCCGGCGGCCAGGTCGGGGAGGATGACCTGCTGGTCGTCGCCGGTGAGGATGTCGGCCGACTCCGCCATGAAGTGCACGCCGCAGAAGACGATGTACTCGGCGTCCGGCCGGGCGGCGGCGTCCCGCGCGAGCTTGAAGGAGTCGCCGGTCACATCGGCGAACTCGATGACCTCGTCGCGCTGGTAGTGGTGCCCGAGGACGAAGACCTTGTCCCCGAGCTTCGCCTTGGCCGCGCGGGCGCGCTCGACGAGGTCGGGGTCCGACGGGGCCGGCAGGTCGCCGGGGCACTCCACACCGCGCTCGCTCTTCGGGTCGGCCTCGCGGCCGAGGAGGAGCAGGGCCAGCGGGGTCGGCTGGACGTCCAGGGGCTGGGCGGTGGTCACAACACGCACCCTCTCTTCTCTGCAGTGCCTTTTCGTCTATTTGACGCTATCTATCATAGCCGCTTCACGTCACTTTGACGATGTCCATAGTGTCGATGTGACGCATCAGCACCCCGCCGTGTGTGATCGGCCACCTGTTCCTGGCGGCCGGTGTGCGAGCATGAGGAGAGAACGACAGGAGAGGCTGCCCCCGGCTGTGCCCGGAAGGCTTCTCGACGAATTGCGCCCAGCCGGAATTAATCCGGGACGTCCCCGGTTGCAGCTGGTTGCAACCGATGACAAGCGGTCCGTACAACCCGGGAGAGATCTAGATGAGCGTTCAGGACGAGACCACCGTCAGCGACGGCATCATCCTGTCCGACGCGGCCGCGTCGAAGGTCAAGAGCCTTCTGGAGCAGGAAGGCCGGGACGACCTCGCGCTGCGGGTGGCCGTTCAGCCCGGCGGCTGCTCCGGACTGCGCTACCAGCTCTTCTTCGACGAGCGCTCGCTCGACGGCGATGTCGTCAAGGACTTCGACGGTGTCAAGGTCGTCACCGACCGGATGAGCGCCCCCTACCTGGGCGGTGCCTCCATCGACTTCGTCGACACCATCGAGAAGCAGGGCTTCACGATCGACAACCCGAACGCCACCGGCTCCTGCGCCTGCGGCGACTCCTTCAGCTAAGGAGCACGGGCAGTACGCGCGAAAGCGGCGCCCCCCCCCGAGTGGGGGAGCGCCGCTTTCGCTGTCTCCGTGTCCGCGTATCCGTGTCCGCGTATCCGTCTCCGCATCCGTCTCCGCGTATCCGTCTCCGCCGGGTCCGGCCCGGCGGAGACTGCCGGCCCGGCGGCTTCCGCGGGGCCGTTACTGCTTCGGCACCGACTCACCGGTCGACACATCGACCACCTTCCGGCCGTCCAGCGGCTTCTCCAGCGTCACGGTCTTGGTGAACTCCTTGGCGATCTTCACGCAGACCTGGCCGGGCTTCTTGTCCTTGCCGACGACCTTCGTCTTCACGGTCGTGGCCGACTCCTCCGCGCTCACCGAGTAGACGCTGCACACGCCGCCCCAGAAGTGCACGGTCAGCTTCTTGCCGCCGTCGCTCACGTCGTACGACTCCAGGGCCATCGCCCCGGGCTTCCCGGACGGCTTGTGCGGCGACTGCCCTGGGCTCTGCGACGCGTCGTCGCCGTCCTTGTGGGCCAGGTACTTCGGGTTCACCGCCGGGTGCGCGATCGTCGAGGTGGCGTCCGGGCCGGTTTCGGCGCCCGGCTGGCGCACCTTGTACAGCCACGACGGCACCAGCGCCTGGCCGCCGTCCACGTACTGCACCGCGAGCCCGAAGACCGCACCGGTCACCTCGGCCGGCGGCTGCGCCTTCGTCGGCGACGGCTCGCACGGCGCGATCCCGTCACCCTTGCCGCCCTTGCCGTCCTTGTCGCTCTTCCCGCCGGGGGTCGAGGGGCAGCCGGCCGGCTTGCGGCCCTCGCCCGAGTTCAGCCGGTCCAGCGTCTTGTCGGCGCTCAGCACCGGATACTCCGCGCCCTTGACCGGGTTCGCCAACTGGCCGCTGCCACCGACGACCTGACCGTCCGAGCCGACCTGCAGATCGCTCTGCCAGCCGTACGTCGGCAGCCCGCCGAGCACCGGGTTCGCGGTGACGACCCGGACCGCGCCGGACAGCCCGCCCGCATCGAGCCTGGCGTTCTTCTGGCCGAGCGCCGCCAGCACCGGCCGCACCGCCTGCTTGGCCTTCTCCGGCGACACCGCGCCCTTGCCGCTGCTGTCGTCCTCGGTCGTGACGTCCCCGCCGCCGCGGTACGACGGACAGCCGGGGCGGTTCGACGGTGTACCGCCGCCGGGCCCGTCCTGGCCCTCGCCGCCCTTCGGTGAGGCGGGCAGCGCACAGTTCGTCCCGCCGGGGGTGCCGTACGGCGAGTACGTCCACGCGCCCGAGCCGGTCTTGCTCACCTGCAGCACGGGGCCACGGGCATCCCGCGTCCCGCCGACCTTCCAGCTGGTGCCCTCCGAGCGGACCTTTCCGGACACATCCAGTGCCTTCGCCAGCCGTTCCACCGACTGCCGGCTGATCTCGCCCTTGGGGCGGTACACCGGCGCGGACGCCGGACCGCCGGGGAGCTTCTTCACCGCCCGGTACTTCGCACCCTGCGGATTGGGCTCACCGGCCGCGATCGAGCCGCCTCCGGAGTAGCCGTCGAGCGCGAGTGGCGGTGGGCCGCCCTTGGCCGCGGAGCCCGCGCCGGAGCCCTCGCTGCTGGACGCCGACGAGGCCCAGTACGCCGCGCCGCCCCCGGCCAGCAGCACCGCGGCAGCCATCGAGGCGACCACCAGCTGGGTGCGCCGCCTGCGCTCCTTGGGGTTCGTGGTGTCGGTGCTGTCCTCGGTGTTCACCGCATCGCTCCTTCAGCTCCGCTGAACATCTGACGTGCCATCCTCCATGAGGTGGACGTCAATGGGACGGAGCGGGGGTGTATGCGGTTCCCCCCGGACGCGCACGGGCCGCCGGCGGGCCGGCTCAGTCGCCGTACTCGGACATTCCGTCGACGAGCGCGGCGGAGGAGGAGGGGACCTTGACCCCGTGCAGATCGGCGGCGCGCCCCGGCTCGGGCGATGACGGCCGGCCGGCCTTCCAGCGGCCTGCCATCCGCGCGCAGTCGCCGCGCAGCTCGTCGAGCGACTCCGGGTCCTGCGGGGCGGGGGAAGCGCCGAGGCGCGGTGTGACGGCTTTCACAGGCTTGGTCATAGGGGCACCGTACGCAGCTGAGTATCGAGCGGAAAGGCCTACTATTGGGTAGTTTCTGTGGTTTCAAGTGTCCGGGATGACCGAGTGGTGTGCGACCTCGCGGGGTAGCGTTGCTCTACGTCCGCCCGTCCCTCCGCCTTCCGCAGGAGCAGACCCGTCGTGCGTATCGCAGTCACCGGCTCCATCGCCACCGACCACCTGATGACCTTCCCCGGCCGCTTCGCCGATCAGCTGGTCGCCGACCAGCTGCATACGGTCTCCCTCTCGTTCCTGGTCGACCAGCTAGAGGTCCGCCGCGGCGGCGTCGCCGCCAACATCTGCTTCGGTATGGGCCAGCTCGGCACCGAGCCGATCCTGGTCGGTGCCGCCGGCAACGACTTCGAGGAGTACCGCGCCTGGCTCGACCGCCATGGCGTCGACACCCGCTCCGTCCGTATCTCCGAGGTCCTGCACACCGCCCGCTTCGTGTGCACCACCGACGCCGACCACAACCAGATCGGGTCGTTCTACACCGGCGCGATGAGCGAGGCCCGGCTGATCGAGCTGCAGCACGTGTCCGAGCGGGTCGGCGGCCTCGATCTGGTCCTGATCGGCGCGGACGACCCCGAGGCGATGATCCGGCACACCGAGGAGTGCCGCAGCCGCGGTATCCCGTTCGGTGCCGACTTCTCCCAGCAGATCGCCCGTATGGACGGCGATGCCATCCGTACCCTCCTGGAGGACGCGGCCTACCTCTTCTCCAACGAGTACGAGAAGGGCCTGATCGAGGCCAAGACCGGCTGGACCGACGAGGAAATCCTCGCCAAGGTCGGCACCCGCGTCACCACCCTCGGCTCCAACGGCGTCCGGATCGAGCGGGTCGGCGAGCCGGCCATCGAGGTCGGCGTCCCGGAGGAGAACGCCAAGGCCGACCCCACCGGCGTCGGCGACGCCTTCCGCGCCGGCTTCCTGTCCGGTCTGGCCTGGGGCGTCGGCCTGGAGCGCGCCGCGCAGATCGGCTGCATGCTGGCGACGCTGGTCATCGAGACCGTCGGCACCCAGGAGTACGAGCTGCACCGCAGCCACTTCATGGACCGCTTCACCAAGGCCTACGGCCACGAGGCCGCCGCCGAGGTGCAGCAGCACCTGGTCTGAGCCGCCGGGTCAGGCGCGGCGCCGCACGAGATAGGCGGCGCCGCGCTCGGCCGGCCGCTCACCCACGTACTCCTGGTCACGCATGGCGCACCAGGCGGGGATGTCCTGCCGGGCGGCCTCGTCGTCGGCGAGCACCGTCACCGTCCCGCCGACCGGCACCTCGTGGATCGCCTTCGCCAGCTCGATGACCGGGAGCGGACAGCGCTTGCCGAGCGAGTCGACGACCAGACCGGCCGGCTCGGTGGATCCGGCGGGCCCGCCCGGCTCCTCGCCCGCCGGGGCCGAGGACGTCTCCGGCGCCCCGCCGGCCGTCGTCGCCACCGTCTCCCGCCCCGCCGCCGGGACACCCAGCCGCTCCCGCACCGAGCGCACCACCTGTGGCAGCACTTCCAGGAAGCGCTCCACGTCGGCCTCGTCCGTGCCGTAGGGCAGCGAGACCCGCACATTCCCCTCGGACAGCACGCCCATCGCGCGCAGCACATGGCTCGGCGTCAGGGTGCTGGACGTACAGGACGATCCGGACGACACCGAGAACCCCGCACGGTCCAGCTCGTGCAGCAGCGCCTCTCCGTCGACATAGAGACAGGAGAAGGTGACGAGATGGGGGAGGCGGTGCACCGGATGGCCGACCACCTCCACATCCGGCACCAGCTCCGGCACCCGGGTCCGGATCCGGTCCACCAGCTGCCGCAGCCGCGCCGCCTCGTCCGCGGAATCCGGGCCCGCCCGCAGTGCGCGCAGGGACGCCGCGGCGGCCACGATCGCCGGGATGTTCTCGAACCCCGGGCTGCGGCCCGACTCGCGCTCGTCCCGCGGCCCCTGGGGGGCGAACCGGGTCCCCTTGCGGACCACGAGCAGCCCCACACCGGGCGGGCCGCCCCACTTGTGGGCGCTCGCCGCCAGCAGCGACCAGGCGCCGGACACCGGCCCCCAGGGCAGCGACTGCGCAGCGTCCACTAGGAGGGGCACGCCCGCCTCCTGGCAGAGCGCGGCCACCTCCCCGACCGGTTGCCCGGTGCCCACCTCGTGGTTGGCGGACTGGAGACAGACCAGCGCGGTGTCCGGGCCCAGCGCGGCGGCGACGTCCCCGGCCGCCACCCGGCCCGTACGGTCCACCGCCAGCTCCGCGCAGCTGCCGCCGGCCGCCGTGTGGACCTCGGCGGCATGCAGGACGGAGGAGTGCTCGACGGCGGAGTGCAGCAGCCGGCGACCGACGCGACGGCGGGCCGCCAGCGCACCGAAAACTCCGGAATGCACCGCCTGTGTCCCCGAAGGGGTGAAAACCAATTCGTCCGGGCGGCAGCCCACGGCCTCGGCCGCGGCCTCCCGCGCCGCGTCCAGCAGCAGCCGGCCGCGCCGCCCCTCGCGGTAGAGGCGGGCCGGGTCGGCCCAGCCTTCGTCCAGCGAGGCGAGCAGGGCCTCACGGGCGACGGGATGCAGCGGGGCGGCGGATGCCGCGTCGAAGTAGGGCACATACGAGACGGTAGTCCCCCTGATTCCGGGGGAGGTGCCCGCGCCCGGCCGGGCGGGTGCGCACGACCCCGCCTCCCGCGGTGGGGGTGCGGCCCGGCGCGGGCCGGGAGAGCGGGGTGACCGGCGCCGGGCGCGGCGTCAGATGCCTGGTGAAAGCGGGTAATCGGGGCTCCGGAGGGCTTCTCCGGGAGGGGCCGGCCACCCCTTAGGGGTGCGACGCGGCGCGTTGGGCACCCTCCCCGCGCGACCCCAAATAGCGTCCAGTAGGGTTTGGTCCGCATAAACATCCAAACCCCTGCCCGCGCCAGGGCCGGCGACCGACCAGCGAGACGGCCGCAGCCGGTCTCGCGGGCGAGACTCTCGGGAAGGCGCTACGTGAGTCCCAACGGCTCCGACCGCTCGTCGCGGCGCCCGATGCGGCGGAAGCTGCCGCAGGTGCTTGCTGCGGGCCTGGTCCTGGCGACCGCGACTGGTTGCACATATAAGGACTTCCCCCGCCTCGGCATGCCAACGCCCGTCACCGACGAGGCGCCGCGGATCCTCTCTCTTTGGCAGGGCTCCTGGGCCGCCGCCCTCGCAACGGGCGTGCTGGTGTGGGGCCTGATCATCTGGAGTGTGATCTTCCACCGCCGCAGCAGGACCAAGGTGGAGGTCCCCGCGCAGACCCGGTACAACATGCCGATCGAGGCGTTGTACACGATCGTGCCGTTCATCATCATTGCGGTGCTTTTCTACTTCACCGCACGTGATGAGAGCGCACTCCTCAAGACTTCCAAGAAGCCGGACCACGTCGTGAACGTGGTCGGCTTCCAGTGGAGCTGGGCGTTCAACTACCTGGAGAACACGGACGGCGACAAGTCGACTTCCGCCATCGACTCCAGCGCGCTCGACGCGATCCCGGACAAGTGGAAGAAGACCGCGCCGGCCGGTGCGGACGGCGTCTACGACGTGGGCACCCCGGGCACGCGGAACCCGCAGACCGGCAACCCCGGTCCGACCCTGTGGCTGCCGAAGGGCGAGACGGTCCAGTTCGTGCTGACCTCTCGTGACGTCATCCACTCCTTCTGGGTGGTGCCGTTCCTGATGAAGCAGGACGTCATCCCGGGCCACACCAATGTCTTCGAGGTGACTCCCAACAAGGAGGGCACCTTCATGGGCAAGTGCGCCGAGCTCTGCGGTGTCGACCACTCCCGGATGCTCTTCAACGTCAAGGTCGTCTCCCCTGAGCGGTACCGGGAGCACCTGAAGGACCTGGCGAAGAAGGGCCAGACCGGATACCTGCCGTCGGGCATCGAGCAGACGGATCACGCCAGGAATGCGGAGACCAAGAACCAGTGAGCATCCTCAACGAACCTCAGGGTGCCGCCGCCGATACGGCTCCGGCAGCACCGCCCGTACGCAAGAAGCAACCCGGCATCGCTGTCGTGAAGTGGCTGACGACCACTGACCACAAGACCATCGGCACGATGTACCTGGTCACGTCGTTCGCGTTCTTCTGCATCGGCGGCCTGATGGCGCTGCTCATGCGCGCCGAGCTGGCCCGTCCCGGCACGCAGCTCATGTCGAACGAGCAGTTCAACCAGGCGTTCACGATGCACGGCACGATCATGCTGCTGATGTTCGCGACGCCGCTGTTCGCCGGGTTCGC
>NZ_JBEZHQ010000081.1:0-8913 GCF_040650675.1 Streptomyces sp. NPDC048637 | reverse complement strand
CGGTCCACCTCCCCCGCGACACACTCCACCCGCTCAACCGCCACACCACACGCCGCCAACCCCTCCACCACAGCCTCGGACCACACCTCACCCGCAGCCACCACAGCAAGCCAACGACCACCCAGCACCCCACCCGACTGCGCCACCAGCGGCTTCCACTCCACCCGATAGCGCCAGTTCTCGGTCGGGTCGGCGACAGGTGCGGGCGTCGGCCAGAAGCGCTCGCGCTGGAACGCGTACGTGGGCAGGTCCACCCGCCGGGCGGCGGGGAAGCACGTACGCCAGTCCACGTCCGTGCCGAGCACAAACGCATGCGAGACAGCGGTCAGCAGGGCTTCCGTCTCGGAGCGGTCCTTGCGCATGACGGGAAGCAGCAGGGCATCAGGTTCCGAGAGGCAGAGCTGTGCCATGGCGGTCAGGGTGCCGTCCGGCCCGACCTCCAGGAGCCGGGACACCCCCTGCCGCTCCAACCACCGCACACCGTCAGCGAATCGGACGGCCTCACGGACATGCCGCACCCAGTAATCGGGGGATGTCAGGTCCTCCGCCGTGGCGAGAGTGCCGGTCACATTCGAGACCACCGGGATACGCGGCTCCGCATACGCCACGCTCTCCGCGACCACCCGGAACTCGTCCAGCATCGGCTCCATCAACGGCGAGTGGAAGGCATGACTCACCCGCAGCCGCTTCACCTTCCGACCCTCGGACTCAAAACGCCCGGCGATCTCGGCAACCGCCAACTCCTCACCGGAAACCACCACCGCCTCCGGACCATTCACCGCAGCAACACTCACCCGCTGCTCAAGCCCCTCCAGCAGCGGCAACACCTCGTCCTCCGACGCCTGAAGCGACACCATCGCCCCACCCGCCGGCAACGCCTGCATCAACCGCCCACGCGCCGCCACCAGACGGCACGCATCCTCCAGCGACAACACACCCGCCACATGCGCCGCCACCAACTCACCAACGGAATGACCCACCAAGTAATCCGGCCGCACACCGAACGACTCCACCAACCGGAACAACGCCACCTCAACCGCAAACAACGCCGGCTGAGTGAAACCCGTCCGATGCAGCGCCTCCGCGTCCTGACCGAACACCACGCCCCGAAGCGACGACTCCAACTCGCCCTCGAAGTGCGCGCACACCGCGTCAAAAGCATCGGCGAACACCGGGAAGGACTCATACAGCTCCCGGCCCATCCCCAGCCGCTGCGCGCCCTGGCCCGCGAACAGCAGGGCCAGCGGGCCTTCTGCCTGCGAGCCACGAATGACGCCGGGGCCGGGGGTCCTGTGGTCGTCGGCGAGCACGGTCAGGCGGTGGACTGCCGATACCGGGTCGCCCACCAGGACCACGGCGCGGTGGTCGAAGCGCAGGGAGCGGGTCGTGGCGAGGGAGAAACCCACGTCCGCCAGGTCCAGCGCGGGGTTGTCCTCGTAGGCCGCACGCAGGCGAGCTGCCTGCGCGCGGAGGGAGGCCTCGGTGCGGGCCGTGAGCACCAGGGGTGTGAGAGACGGGCGTTCCGGCGCGGCGGCCTGAAGGGCCTCGGTGGCGGCCGGCGGTTCGGGGGCGCTTTCCAGGACCACATGTGCGTTGGTGCCACTGATGCCGAACGAGGACACGCCTGCCCGGCAGACACGGCCCGCCGCTTCGTCGTCGAGCGGCCAGGCGACCGGCTCCGTGAGCAGCCGTACGTTGCCCTCGGACCAGTCCACGTGGGGCGAGGGCGCGTCCACGTGCAGGGTGCGCGGGAGCATGCCGTGCTGGAGCGCCAGCACCATCTTGATGACACCGGCGACGCCCGCGGCTGCCTGGGTGTGCCCGATGTTCGACTTGACCGAGCCCAGCCACAGCGGCCGGTCCCCGTCCCGGTCCTGGCCGTAGGTGGCGAGAAGAGCCTGTGCCTCGATGGGGTCGCCGAGGGCCGTTCCCGTGCCGTGCGCCTCGACCGCGTCCACGTCCGAGGGGGTCAGGCCGGCGCTCGCCAGTGCCTGCCTGATCACCCGCTGCTGGGAGGGGCCGTTGGGCGCCGTGAGACCGTTCGATGCGCCGTCCTGGTTCACCGCGGATCCCGCCACGACGGCCAGGACCCGGTGGCCGTTGCGGCGGGCGTCCGACAGCCGCTCCACGAGCACCATCCCGACGCCCTCGCCCCAGCCGGTGCCGTCGGCGCCCGCAGCAAAGGTCTTGCACCGGCCGTCGGGGGCGAGTCCGCGCTGCCGGCTGAACTCGATGAACGCTCCGGGCGTGGACATCACCGTCACACCGCCCACCAGCGCCATGTCGCACTCGCCGGAACGCAGGGCCTGCGCCGCCCAGTGGAGGGCCACCAGCGAGGAGGAGCACGCCGTGTCCACGGTCACCGCCGGGCCCTCCAGGCCGAGGGTGTAAGCCACCCGCCCGGACACCACGCTCGCGGCGTTTCCGGTTCCGATATAGCCGTCGAAATCGTCCGGGGAATTGGCCAGGAGGGCCGGATAGTCCTGGCCGTTGGTGCCCACGAAAACGCCCGCCCGGCTGCCCCGCAGGGAATGCGGATCGATTCCGGCTCGCTCCAGCACCTCCCAGGACGCTTCGAGGAGCAGGCGCTGCTGCGGATCCGTCGCTACCGCTTCCCGGGGACTCATGCCGAAGAAGGCGGGTTCAAACCGGTCCACGTGCTGCAGGAAGCCGCCGGCATTGACGTAACTGGTGCCCAAGTGTGCCGAGTTGGGGTCATAGACCGCATTCAGGTCCCAACCGCGGTCGGCCGGGAATTCCCCGACAGCGTCCACACCGTCCGACAGCAGCTCCCAGAAAGCCTCAGGGCAGTCCACACCGCCCGGGAACCGGCAGCTCATCCCGACAATGGCGAGGGGGTCACCGTCAACCGCCGAGGGCGCTGTCCGCTGCTCGACGTCGTCCTGGGCCGGGGCTATCCGGGTGCGCAGAAAGCCGGCCAGTGCGGTCGGTGTCGGGTAGTCGAAGACCACGGTCGCGCTCAGTGTGAGGCCGCACGCCAGGCCGAGTGCGTTGCGTAGCTCCACGGCGAGCAACGAGTCGACTCCGAGGTCCCGGAAGGGCCGGTTCGGCGGTACCTCGGCGGGCCCCGCGTAGTGCAGCACTCCGGCGGCGTATGACCGGACCAGATCGGTGAGGATTCGTTCTTGTTCGGCCGGTTCCACGCCGGTCAGCTGCTGGCGCAGTGCGGACTGGCGGTCTTCGCCTCCCGTCTCGGCTGCGAGTTCAACTTCGGTGCGGATCTCCGGAAGATCGCCGATCAGCGGGCTGGGGCGCACCGTGGCGAAGGCGGAACGGAAGTCCGTCCAGGTGATGTCGGCTATCACCAGGCCGGGCGTGCCGGAGCAGATCGCGTGCTGCATGGCGTCGACGGCGAGGTCGGGCCGCAGCGGGGACACTCCGCCCCGGCGCATCCGCTGCGCCATGGACGCATCGCTCGCCATGCCGATCTCGCCCCAGGGTCCCCAGGCGAGGGATGTCGCGGGCAGTCCTTCGGCGGCACGCTGTTCGGCAAGCGCGTCCAGGAAGGCATTGGCGGCCGCGTAGTTCGCCTGGCCGGCGGCGCCAAGGGTGCCGGCGAACGACGAGAACAGGACGAAGGCCGAGAGATCACGGTCTCGTGTCGCCTCGTGCAGGTTGACGGCCGAGGTGGCCTTCGCCCGCATGACGGTGGCGAACCGCTCCGTCGTGAGTGAGTCGAGCACGCCGTCGTCGAGTACGGCCGCGGCGTGGAAGACGGCGTCCACGGGGTGTTCGGTCAGGAGTGCCTCGACCGCCTCCGGGTCTGCGACGTCGCAGGCCACCACGGTCACCCGTGCGCCAAGGGCGGTCAGCTCCGCCTCCAGCTCCGGCGCGCCGGGAGCCTCCGGGCCTCGACGGCTGGTGAGGACCACGTGCTCGGCACCGCGCTCGGTCACCCAACGGGCCACACGGGCGCCCAGGGCACCCGTACCGCCGGTGATCAACACCGTCCCCCGCGGTCGCCAGCCGTCGGCGGATTCTCCAGCGACAGCGGGAGCAGGAGCGGGAGCATGAGCCAGCCGGCGGCCGAAGACACCGGATGCCCGCACCGCCACCTGATCCTCAGCGGCCTCGGCCAGCACACCGGCGAGCCGGTCGAGCGCCCTACGGTCCACCGTGTCCGGCAGATCGACCAGACCGCCCCAACGGTCCGGGTACTCCAGAGCCGCCACCCGGCCCAGCCCCCACACGGCTGCCTGCACCGGCTCCGGCCGGCCATCCGACCGGCCCACGCAGACCGCCGCGCGCGTCACCACCCACAGCCGTCCGCCGACGCCGGCATCCCCCTGCGCCTGCACCAGTACCGCGGTACTCATCGCATCCGCGGCGCCCACCGCCAGTACGCCCGTGACCGGCTCGTCACCAGCGGCGTCACGCAACCGCTCGGCCAGCAGTCCACGGTCCGCGTCGGCGGTCCATGCCACCCGCTCAATCCGAGCACCACGTGCCGCCAGCCCGTCCACCACAGCGTCGCAGTACGCGTCTCCCGCTGCCGCCAGTGCAAGCCAGCGCCCGCCCGGTACGCCACCGGAACCGGACTGAGCAGCGAGCGGCTTCCACTCCACCCGATAGCGCCAGCCGTCCACCACCGACCGCGCACGCTGCTGCCGCCGCCACGACGACAAAGCACTCAGTGCCTCATCCCATGTGGCGTCACCGGCAATCGCCAGCTCTCCCGTCAGCGCCGCCGTGTCACCGCGCTCAATCGCGTCCCAGAACTGCGCATCGGCTCCATCGAGCGCTGGGGCCACGCGGCCCTCGTCCTCCGTTCCCGACGCCTCCAGCCAATAGCGGTCACGTTGAAACGGGTATGTCGGCAGATCGACGGGCTGTGTTCCGGGGAGCAGGGCAGCCCAGTCGGGTACGGCGCCGTGGGCGTGCAACTGCGCAATGGCCCTCACCATGTGCGATGTCTCGGACCGGTCCCTTCGCAGTGCGGGAACCGTCATCTGCGTGGAGCTCTCCCCGCATGCCTGGGTCATCGCGGTGAGCGTGCCGTCGGGGCCGATTTCGAGGTACCGAGCGACGCTGCGCTCTTCCAGCCACCGGATGCCATCGGCGAACCGGACGGCCTCGCGGACGTGCCGTACCCAGTAGTCGGGAGACCTCAACTGCTCTGCTGTGGCGAGTTCTCCGGTCACATTCGAGACCACCGGGATACGCGGCTCCGCATACGCCACGCTCTCCGCGACCGCCCGGAAATCGTCCAGCATCGGCTCCATCAGCGGCGAGTGGAAGGCGTGACTCACCTGGAGCCGCTTCGCCTTCCGGCCCTCGGACTCGAAATGCCCCGCAATCTCCAACACCGCGGATTCCGCACCGGAAACCACCACCGCCTGCGGACCATTCACGGCGGCAATGCTCACCCGCTGCTCCTGGCCTTCCAGCAACGGCAGTACCTCAGCCTCGGTGGCCTGGAGCGAGACCATCGCCCCACCCGCCGGCAACGCCTGCATCAACCGACCACGCGCCGCCACCAAGCGACACGCATCCTCCAGCGACAGCACACCCGCCACATGCGCCGCCACCAACTCACCAACGGAATGACCCACCAAGTAATCCGGCCGCACACCGAACGACTCCACCAACCGGAACAACGCCACTTCAAGGGCGAACAACGCCGGCTGAGCAAAGCCCGTCCGGTCCAGCCGCTCCGCATCCGGCTCCGGCCCCGTGCCGAACACCACATCCCGCAGCGGCAACGCCAACTCACCGTCGAAGTACGCGCACACCGCATCAAAAGCGTCCGCGAAAACCGGGAAGGCCTCGTACAACTCCCGGCCCATCCCCAAGCGCTGCGCACCCTGCCCCGTGAACAGGAAGGCTGTTTTCACCCCTGCCTGGGCCGTGCCACGCACAAGGCCTTCGACATGCTCGTCACGGGCAAGGGCGCCGAGTCCCGCGATCAGTTCCGCACGGCTGCTGCCGACGATGACGGCGCGGTTCTCCAGCGCGGCGCGCGTCGAGGCGAGCGAACGGGCGAGGTCCCGTATGCCGTACTCGGGGTGGGCATCGACGTGAGCGAGCAGCCTTCCCGCCTGGTCGCGCAGGGCGGAGTCGCTGCGGGCCGACAGCACCCAGGGCAACAGCGGCAGTCGAACGGCTTCGGTCTTGCCGTCCGGCTGTCCTTCTTCGTGGAGGGGCTCTGCCTCCGGGGCCTGCTCCAGTACAGCGTGCGCGTTGGTGCCACTCACGCCAAAGGCTGAGATCGCCGCTCGCCCCGGCCGGTCGCTCTCCGGCCATCCGATGGCCTCGGTGAGCAGACGTACATTCCCCGCCGACCAGTCCACATGCGAGGACGGCTCATCGACATGCAGTGTCTGCGGCAGCACACCGTGCTGCAACGCCAGCACCATCTTGATGACACCGGCCGCACCCGCGGCGGCTTGCGTGTGCCCGATGTTCGACTTCACCGAACCCAGCCACAGCGGCCGGTCCTCGTCCCGGTCCTGCCCATACGTAGCGAGCAGCGCCTGCGCCTCGATCGGGTCACCCAACGACGTACCGGTCCCATGCGCCTCGACCGCATCCACGTCCGCGGCCGAAAGACCCGCACTCGCCAGCGCCTGCCGGATCACCCGCTGCTGCGACGGACCATTCGGCGCCGTCAAACCATTCGACGCACCATCCTGATTCACCGCGGTACCGCGCACAACAGCCAACACCCGGTGGCCATTCCGCCGGGCATCCGACAGCCGCTCCAGCACCAGCATGCCGACACCCTCGGCCCACCCCGTGCCGTCCGCGGCCTCCGCGAACGCCTTGCAGCGACCATCGGCAGCCAGGCCGCGCTGCCGGCTGAACTCGATGAACGCCCCTGGCGTGGACATCACCGTCACCCCGCCCGCCAGGGCGAGCGTGCATTCACCGGACCGCAGTGCTTGTGCGGCCAGATGCAATGCCACCAGGGAGGAGGAACAGGCCGTGTCCACGGTCACCGCCGGGCCCTCAAGGCCCAGTGCGTAGGCAACACGACCCGACACGACCGAAGTCGAGTTTCCGGTCAGGAGATGGCCACGGACGTCATCGGGAACGTCGCGAAGGCCGGCGCCGTACTCCTGCCCGCTGCATCCGACGAAGACACCGCTGCGGCTTCCCCGTACCCCGAGAGCGTCGATTCCGGCGCCCTCGAAAGCCTCCCAGGAAGCTTCGAGCAGCAGCCGCTGCTGCGGGTCCATCGCGAGCGCTTCGCGCGGTGTGATGCCGAAGAATCCGGGGTCGAATTCGGTGGCGTCGTAGACAAAGCCGCCCTTGCACGAATAGCTCGTGCCCGAGCCATCCGACTCCGGGTCGTACAGCGCATCGGCATCCCAGCCACGGTCCCGCGGCCACTCGGATATCGCGTCTTCTCCGCTGTGCAGCAGGCGCCAGAACTCCTCCGGTGAGCTCACACCACCGGGGAAGCGGCAGCTCATCCCGACGATCGCGACGGGCTCCTGCTGCTGCGATTCCAGCTCCTGTAGGCGCCGACGGGCCTCATGCAGGTCGGTGGTAACCCACTTGAGGTAATCCCGAAGCCGTTCTTCATTCGCCATGTGGAACTTGCCCCATACGTTGTAGACCGGAACGGTTCACTTGCGGCGCTCAGGAACGCCCGAACTCCTGATTGATGAAATCGAAGATCTCGTCGTCCGAGGCCGCATCCAACTGCTGGGACACGGCGGACTTCGAATCATCCTCGGCCACCTCACCCAGCACGGACAGGATGCTCCGAAGACGGGCCTCGATGAGCCCTCTGGCGGCGTTCTTTGGGGAAATTCCTGGAATCGCGCTCGCAAGACGGTCCAGGTCAGCGAGTACAGCCGTCTCCGGCTCGGCGTCCGCGGCACCGAACAGAGTGTCGTGCACATGCTCCGCGAGAAGCTGCGGCGTGGGGTAGTCGAAGACCAATGTGGCGGGGAGCCGCAGGCCGGTTTCGGCGTTCAGTCCGTTGCGCAGCTCGACGGCGGTCAGTGAGTCGAAACCCGAGTCCCGGAAGGCCCTGAGCGGCTCCACGGCCTTCAGATCGCGGAATCCGAGTACGGCAGCCGTGTGGGTACGTACGAGATCGAGTACGGCTTGCGAGCGCTCCACCGCGGAGACATCCGCGATCCTGCCGAGGAAGGACGGTTTTCCTTCGTCGGCCTTCTCCTGGGGCGTGGCACGCAGCGCATCGGCGACTTCCGGCAGGTCGTCCAGCAACGGACTCGGACGGGCACTGGTGAACGCCGGAGCGAAGCGTTCCCACTCCACATCCGCTACCACTACCGAACCCTCACCCGCGCCCACCGCCGACTCCAGAGCCGACACCGCCAGCCCCGGATCCAGGGCCTTCAGCCCACGACGCAGCAGATGCTCCTCCGCGTCTTCCACACCGGCCATCCCACCGCCGGCCCATGGACCCCACGCCACCGCACAACCGACCGCACCTCGCGCACGACGCGCCTGAACCAGCCCCTCGACGAAGGCATTGCCTGCCGCATACGCCGCCTGGCCGCCGCTGCCCCACACACCAGCGATCGACGAGAACACCACAAACGCATCCAGCGCACGGTCACCCAGCACCTCATCCAGCACCACGGCACCGGCGACCTTCGCCCCCATCACCTCAGCAAAATGCTCCGCACCCGCATCCCCCAACGGCACGGAATCCACCACACCCGCCGCATGAACGACAGCATCCACGGCACACCCGGCCAGCAGCTGCTCAACCGCACCCCGATCCGCGACATCGCAGGCCGCCACCGTCACCCGCACCCCGAGCGCCGACAGCTCCGCCTCCAGCTCCGACGCACCGGGAGCCTCCGGGCCCCGACGGCTTGTCAGGACCACGTGCTCGGCACCGCGTTCGGCCACCCAACGCGCCACACGAGCACCGAGCGCGCCCGTACCACCCGTGATCAGCACCGTCCC
>NZ_JBEZHQ010000080.1:0-9156 GCF_040650675.1 Streptomyces sp. NPDC048637 | reverse complement strand
AACCGCCATCTGGCACAACTGGACCACCGGAGCCCCAGCCAAACGATCCCTGACCGCCTACGACCACTGAGAACATCGGACTCATTCATCTAGCGCGGTCCAGACAACGAACAAGGCCCAGGTCGTCGACCTGGGCCTCAACTATGGAGCGGGTGACGGGAATCGAACCCGCGCTCTGAGCTTGGGAATCAATGGGACCAGTGAGATCGATTCGGCCCGTGACCAGGGGAAACGCCGTTCTGCCTGACTGTTCGGTGGTGCATTGGCGTACCGCTTTGACCGCTGTTGACCGTGCTGGAGGGCACGGTTGGGGCACGAGGCTGGTCAGTGCGGCCTAAGCGCTCCTCTTGGGCTTGGCCGGGCGCGTTGGCGACGCGTCTCCCATGAGGTTGGAGGAGAGGCGTTGCGATCGCAAGGTAACGAGGTTCGGCCATGTTCTCGTTTCCGCTCGCATCGCGGGGGATGCGCATGATGACGGGCGACTTCAGGGGTGAGGGCTGACCTCAGAGTCTGGGAGGCCCGATGCGGCGGTGTTCACCAGGACAACGGACTGCGAGGCCCCACTCAAGCTCACCGTCGACTACGGGCAACGTGGCGTGTGGCGGGGCCAGAGCCGGAAGCATGCGCGCGATGCTGTGTGGCCAGGCCCGGTCCGTACGCTCCACGCCCGCCGGCTCTCCCCACCCTCCTGGTGTGCTCTACACCGCCTGCAGCGCGAGCGTCGGAGACAGGCGTGCGGCCCGTACGGCCGGATAGAGGCCGGCCAGTGTGCCGATCAGCAGCGTCGCGCCGAAGCCGCCGCCGACCGCCCACGGCGGCACCACCCACGGCATACCGCCCGACGCCGCGAAGACGTAGGTGGCCGTCGCGCCGAGCACGAGACCGGCGATGCCGCCCAGGCCCGACAGCAGCAGCGACTCGGTCACGAACTGAAGGCGGATCTGGCCGCGGGTAGCCCCCATGGAGCGGCGCAGGCCAATCTCGTGACGGCGTTCCAGCACCGAGATGATCATGGTGTTGGCGACCCCGACGCCGCCGACGAGCAGCGCCACCCCGCCCAGCCCGAGCAGCAGATTGGTGAACGCGCCCTCGGTCTCCGCCTTGGCCTGGAGAGCCGACGACGGGTCGGTGACCTGCACGTTGTGCGGGTTCTCCGGATCGACCGTGCGCGGGATCAGGTCGCGTACGTCGTGCACGGACGCGTCGGTGGAGCGTTCGTAGAGCGAGGTGGGGTGGCCGTCGAAGGCCAGCAGATTGCTCGCGGCCGTCCACCCCAGCAGGGCGGAGCGCTCGATCTCGGGGGCCAGCGGCAGCGGATCGATGATGCCGATGACGGTGAAGTAGCGGCCTCCGATGTACACCTGCTGGCCGGCGCCGGTGATGCCGAGCCGCTGGGCGGAGACATGGCCGAGGACGACGGAGGGCGAGCGGTCGTTGGCGGCGTTGAGCCAGGCACCGGAAGCCATGGTGCCGCGCAGGGTGCGCAGCAGGCCGTCGTCGGCGGCCTTGACCGTGATGCCGCCGGTTTCCTCCTTAGGGATCTTCTCGGTACGCCGTACCGACTGGTCCAGATCGCCGGTGGCGCCCACCTGCTCGACGCCCGCGATCCGCCCCAGCATCCCGGGCGAGCCCTTCGGCAGCTTCACGTCGTCGCCGAACATGCTCTGGCCGGGCGTGGCCACCAGCATGTTCGTACCCAATGCATCCAGTTTTTCCAGGAGTTGGGCCTTGCTGGAGGCGGAGATGCCGACCACAGCGATCATCGTGGCGATGCCGATGGCAATACCGAGGGCGGAGAGCACCACCCGCATGGGGCGGGAGCGCAGCCCGGCGGAGCCGACGTGCAGTACGTCGCGCGGGCCCAGGGTGGCCGGGGAGAGTCGGGTGAGCCCGGTACGCCGGTCTGTCGCTCGGCTCATCGCTCCGCGCCCCGGGCGTCGGCGACCACGTGGCCGTCGCGGATCCGTACCTGCCGGGGCAGACCCGCGGCGATCTCACTGTCGTGGGTGATGACGGCGATGGTGGCGCCCTCCTCGTTGAGGTCGTGCAGCAGCGCCATGACTGCCTTTCCGGAGGTGGAGTCCAGCGCGCCGGTCGGCTCGTCGGCCAGCAGCAGATCGGGCTCGCCGACCACCGCACGGGCGATCGCCACCCGCTGTTTCTGACCGCCCGACAGCTCGTGCGGGCGGTGCGTCATCCGGTCCTCAAGGCCCACCCGGGCCAGTGCGCCGGCCGCCCGCCGGCGGCGCTCGGCGCGTGGCAGCCCGGAGTAGAGCAGCCCCTCGGCGACGTTGTCCTGGGCGCTGATGCCGGGCACCAGGTGGAAGGACTGGAAGACGAAGCCGATGTGCTGGGCGCGCAGCGCGGAGAGCTTGCGGTCGCTGAGCGTGGCGACGTCATGGCCGGCGAGGGTGACCGCACCGGCCGTGGGGCGGTCCAGGGTGCCGACGATGTGCAGCAGCGTGGACTTGCCGGAGCCGGACGGGCCGACGATGGCCAGCAGTTCGCCGTGCGTGATCCGCAGGTCCACCCCGCGCAGCGCGGCGACCCCGCCGGGGTACTCCTTGGTGACGCCGGCCAGCTCGACGACGTAGTCGGTGGCGCGGGCCAGGGCTGCGGTGTCCGCGTCCGTGGTGGCGGTGGTGTCGTCCGGGCCGCCGGGGTCTGTGAGGGCTGTCATTGCTTCGGCACCCCGACCTTCAAGCCCTGCTTCAGGCCGCCGCCGGTGATCTCCACCCGGCCCTGCCCGAACATGCCCAGCTTCACCGGTATGTCACGCACCGTGCCGCCCTCGACGATCTGCACCCCGAAGCCGCCGCCGGGCAGCGCCAGCAGCGCATTGACCGGCACCGTCAGTACGTCCTTGCGGACCTCGCCGACGACATCGACGGTGACCGGTGACTGGTCGAAGGCGGTGACCTTGCCGGGGTCCGTCAAGGTGATCCGGGCGGTGATCTTGGAGGTTTTGCTCTGTGGGTCGCTGCCCTCCTCGGTGACGGTCCGGTCGACCGAGGCGACCTTGCCCTTGGCGCTGCCGCCGTCCGGCAGATTCACCGTGACCTTGGTGCCGCGCTTCGCCAGACCGGCTTGGGCGACATCGAGCTTGATCAGGACCTCGCGGGCGGACCCGGTGGTGGTCAGCACCGGGCGGCTGGGTGCGGCCGGATCGCCGACCGCCGCATCCTTCTTGTTGATCCGCACCGCACCCGGCTGGAAGGAGATCCGGTCAGGTCCGATGGCGCCGGTCTGCGGCAGACTGTGTGCCTTCTGCCAGCGCTTGACCGCGTCGGTGGTGCCCGCGGTGAACTCCTCGTCCACGGCGAGCCCGTCCCCGTACCCCAGGGCCCGCAGATTCTCCTTGAGCTGCTGGACGTCTTTGCCCTCGTCGCCCTGCTTGAGCTGCCGGTACATCGGCGTCTGTCCGTACATCAGCCGGACCTGGTGGCCGTCGACCTCGTAGAGCGCATCGTCTCGCCGCACCGTGGAGCCGGTGGCCGGCAGCCAGGTGAGGGTGCCGGACGCACCGGGGTTGACCTTGCGTTCCCTGGTGTAGCCGAGGGTGCCGTCGACCTGGGTGCTGCTGCTGAGATCCTGCCGCTGCACGGTGTCGGTGGCCGGCGGCCGGGCGCTGTGACGCTGTTGCTGCCCGGTGTCCGCCCGGCCGGTGACCTTGCCGACCGCGATCCCGCCGCCGGCCAGCAGTGCGGCGACGACCAGGCCGGAGATCAGATACGTCGTGCGGCGTCCGCGGCGGGCGCCCGCGGGGTGGCTGGGGTGGCGCTCCGCCACCGGCTCAGCCGGCATTCTGGCACTCCTTGAATGCCTTCCCGAACTGCTTCTGCTGGCCCGGAGGGATCTTTGGCGCATTCTGTATGGCGCTACCGTCGAACTTCGGGTCCGGCATGTTGAAGCCGTGCTCCCGCACACAGCGGGCGATCTTGAGAATCTTGTCCTTGTCTGCCTGGCTCGGGCCCTTCTGGCCGGCGTTGGGCCCGCCTCGCTGGCACTCCTTGAACGCCTTCTCCATCTTCTCCGAGTCGGCGTTGCCGACGATGCGCATGCTGTTCGCGTCCTCGCCCGTCTTCGGCTCCTGGACCTCAAGGCCGTGGTCACGCAGGCACTTACGCTGCTTGTACGCCGCGTCCGCCGCCTTGCCCTTGCCGCTCACGTCCGAGCCGCCGCCCGGACCCTTGCCCCCGCTGCCGCTGTCCCCGCCCGTGCAGGCCGTGGCGAAGAGCGCCAGGCCCGCCATCAACGTTGCCGTCGCGACGGAGGTAAGGCGCTGCCCAGCTGACTTACTGCCCTGCCTCATGGTGTTCCTCCGCATCCGGATGTGTCCGACGCTGCAGAGGCTGGCAGGGGGCCGCATTTCGTTTCTCTAACCTCCGGGCGCCGACCGGCTCCAGCATGGTGTTTTCCCTGGTCAGGGGTCGCTGTGAGGGGGGGGTTACGTCGCCGAAAGGTCCGCCTCGGGTACACATGTGGCCATGCGCGTACTGGTGGTGGAGGACGAGGAGTTCCTCGCAGACATGATCGCCGCGGGTCTGCGCCGCGATGCGATCGCGGCGGATATCGCCCACGACGGGCGCACGGCGCTGGCCAAACTGCGGCTCGGCGCGTACGACGTGCTCATCCTGGACCGCGATCTGCCCGGCCTGCACGGCGACGAGGTCTGCCGGCAGGTGGTGGAGCAGGGCCTGCTGACCCGGGTGTTGATGCTCACCGCGTCCGGTACGGTCCACGAACGCGTCGAGGGCCTGGGGCTGGGCGCCGACGACTATCTGACCAAGCCGTTCGCGTACGAGGAGCTGCTCGCCCGGGTGCTGGCGCTGGGCCGGCGCGCGCGCCCCGCCCTGCCGCCGGTGATCGAGCGGGCCGGCGTCATCGTCGACACCGCGCGCCGGCTGGCCGTCCGCGACGGCCGGCCACTGGCGTTGTCGCGCAAGGAATTCGGGGTGCTGGAGGTGCTGCTGCGCGCCCGGGGCGCGGTGGTCAGCGGCGACGATCTGATCGAGGAAGTGTGGGAGGAGCACACCAGCTACCGCACCAACGCCGTACGCGTCACGCTCAGCAAGCTGCGCGCCAAGCTCGGCGACCCGCCGGTGATCGAGACCGTGCCGGGCGCCGGGTACCGGATGGGCGACGGGCCGGGTGCGGGCAAGGAGCCAGGCGCAGGCGTAGAGCCGGGCGCAGGCATGGAGCCGGGGCGGGGCACCCGCTGATGAGCGTGCCCCTGCCGCCCCGTCGCTGGCTCCCCGGCAGCGAACGCGTCCGCCTCACCGCGCTCTACGGCGGGCTGTTGGTGCTGGCCGGCGCGATGCTCATCGGCCTGGTCTACGTCCTGCTACGGCAGGGCCTCTACTCCGGCCTGAGCAGCGCCGTCCGCATCACGGTGCGCCGCAGTTCCCGCGGGCATGCGCCGCCCGGCACCATCGAACCCCCGCCGGCCCTCGGCCCGATCATGGTGCCGCCCACCCTGCCGATACCTCAAAACCGCTACCCCGTGCTCCTGCCCGGCAACGGACCCCTCAGCGCCGCCAAGAAGATCACCGATGCCGCGGAAGCAGCTGCGCTCAGCAAGCTGCTGACCGTCTCTCTGATCGCGCTGCTGGTCTTCGCCGTGATCTCGGTGGCGCTGGCCTGGTGGCTGGCCGGCCGGGTGCTGCGCCCGGTCTCCGTGATCACCAGCACCGCCCGCCGGCTGTCCGCAGCCAACCTGCACGAACGGATCGCGCTGGACGCCCCGCCCGGTGAACTCAAGCAGCTCGCCGACACCTTCGACGGCATGCTCGACCGCATCGAGCATCTGGTCTTCGCCCAGCAACGGTTCGCCGCCAACGCCGCCCACGAGCTGCGCACCCCGCTGGCCGTACAGCGCGCCGCCGCCGAGATCGGCCTCGCCGACCCGGACCCGGCTAACGTACGGCGCATCCGCGACAAGCTGATCGAGGTAGCCGCAGACAGTGAGCAGTTGATCGAGGGGCTGCTTCTGCTGTCCGTCTCCGACCAGGGCCTGCAGCGCCGGGAGCCGGTCGCCTTCGGCGATCTCGCCGAGTCGGTCGCCGCCGAGTACGCCGAGGACGCCTGGCAGCGCGGCCTGACCCTGGCCACCGACATCCGTCCGCTGACCGTCGACGGCGACCCCGTCCTGCTTGCGCATCTCATCCGCAACCTGGTCGGCAACGCCGTACGCCACAACCGCCCCGACGGCCGGATCACGCTCAGTGTCCATGACCGCACGCTGGAGATCACCAACACCGGACCAGCCGTTCCCGCCGAGTCCATCCCGTATCTCTTCGAGCCGTTCCGCCGGCTGGAGGCGCGTCGGCACGCCCCGGGCGAGGGCGCCGGTCTGGGCCTGTCGATCGTCGTCTCCATCGCCCGCGCTCACGCCGCCACCGCGAGGGCCCTCCCCAACCCCGGCGGGGGGCTGACCGCCCGTATCTCCTTCCCCGCCCGATTGCCCGCATGACGGGTCCAGCCGACGGTGGCTGAACGCGTCGGGATATCCGTGAATGCAACCAGAACTGCAACCACGAAGCAGGACGTACGCTGTGACACCACTGCGCCAAGCATTTCGGCTGGATGCTCGCAGGTGAGTTCACCCCACCTCACGATCGGTACGTCCACACCGAGTTGTTGCCGATCGGTTTGCAGAATGGCGCTGTCGAGGCCCTGGTCGCGCCAAGTCACCTGCGCATTGACTGCCGGCCCTCCGTCGAGAGCACGGACCGGCACAGGCTGACCGTCCGGACCCTGGCGACATGCGACATGGGCCGCGGTGAGCACGAGGCCAGGCGTGATGATGATGCTTCCTGAACCGAATGTGTCGTCACGGGGATTGCTGACTTCTACGGCCCTGCTGGCGAAGGTGTGCGCTCACTCGGGTCCTCAGCCCAGCGCCACTTCGCCCGGCAGGGGATCGAAGCCGTGTCCGCATCACTGACTCTGAATCGGAGGAGCGATCCCTCGCCATCGCGTTGTGCTGCCGCGAGGCCCTCCCGGACGGCTTTGAGAGCCTCGGCCAGTTCCGTTCCACCCGACTCCATAGGTCCCCCTCGTAGACCTGAACTCCAGTAGCCCAGCCAGCTACTGATGGGCGCTACCTAAAGCCCGGAAACCGCCCTCTTTGCAGACGTGAGTTCACACCCACTTGACGCGTTAGTGGTGCAGGTCACAGGCGCCCCATATCGGGATTCGAGACGCTACTCGGCGCGGGACTCCAGGGGTGTCGTGCAGCACCTCTCCGTGCGCCCCGTAGAGGGGAGTTGGGGCACGCAGAGGGCACGCCCGCTCCGGAGAGGTCTAGACAACAAACAAGGCCCAGGTCTCCGACTTGGGCCTTCGCTATGGAGCGGGTGACGGGAATCGAACCCGCGCTCTGAGCTTGGGAATCAACGGCGGCTCGGGGCGCAATGGTGCTCTGAACTGCGACTATCTGGGCGCGGGAGCCTTGTCGGAGGCCGTCGGTTTGACCGCTGCTGACCCTGGTGTACCGCGCTAAAGGGCTGGGATGGGGCTGGCCTGCGATGGGATGGGGGACGGAGGCGACTCGCATGGGTCTGATCCGGGTGTGGAGGGGTGCGGCGGGTCTGCGCCAGTGGTGAGGTGTGCATGCGCGAATACGGTGGGCTACCGGATTAAAAGTCCTACGTAGAGCATGATGAGGTGTGATCTCTGCTGCTTCGTTGCCCGTTTTCCGCCGACTGGGCCGAGGTTGTCATGCTCCGTGGTCCATCTGGAGACGGCTCTTCCAGGGCCGTCCGCTCACGCAGCGGACGCGAGGAGGAGTTCCTCCTCCTTCGCCCAGTCGAACTCCAGCCCTCGCGTCTTGACTTATTCACCTACCGCTGCCCTGTCTGGCCTCTTCGCAGTGCAGGGAGGGTCAGCGGCTGTCTGAGATGCATGTTGCAGGCTGCTGTTGACCTGTGTAAGGGTCCGGATCATGCATGAAGACGGGGGCGGGAAACCTAGCGCGACCAGCGCATCTTTGCCAGAGACGGCGGCTGAGTTCGCTGCCGGGGAGTGTACGAGTGCAGAGTTCGCCGAGGCGTTCTCACGGGCTGAGCTGTTCTTCCAACGGCCGGAGCGGCCCGGCTTTCTCACTGTCGCTGACCCCGCAGGGGGCGATGGAGGCGTAATTCCGGTCTTCTCCTCTCTTGTGGAGTTGGCCCGCTACGCAGGTGTATGTGCGTGGGCTTCCGCGCCGGGCGCAGATCTGGCCGAGCTGGCACCTGCCGGACACCGGTTCATTTTGGATGCGATGGGACCACACCCGCAGTTCTTCGACCCCGCACCGGCAACTCCTCGCGATAGCCAACAGGGGGCCTGATGAGCGACGGTGCGGACTACAAGGTTGAGATCGATTCCTTGGTGCGAGTGCTTGTCCCGCTGACCGACTCGGTGGTAGCGGCCAAGCGCATCAAGGACGAGAAGGACGAACTTCAGGCATACCTCAAAGACCCAGGCGCGGAAGGTGTGCGCGACAGCGGCCAGACTTTCCTGGAGCAGTGGGGCTATGGCATGGGTCAGCTGGCGCAGTACGCCGAGGAGATCGTGACGAAGCTGAACCAGACGATCGAAGCGTACGAGATGGCGGAGCAGTGCGGCATCAAGGGCTTCAAGCCGAGCGAAGACAATCTGTCGATGATGCCGAGCGAAGGTCTGGGTAAGACGGTCTTCCAAGGTCAGCAACGGATGCGCGGAAACAAGCCGCCCTCAGACGGGCCCAACGGCATCGATGACGCCCAACGGGGCTTTGAAGACTGGGCATTTGGATAATTGGAAAACACCGGGGGAGCACGGGCGTGAGTGGCATATCGGCAGATGCGAGCAAGAAGGACCTGATCCCGGGTGACCCGGGACGCAGTAGCCGATCTTGTCCACATCCTGAACACCTACGCTCAGGCGTTCGGGGACTCGCAACGGAACCTGAAGAAGGTCGACGAAGCCGAGTGGAGCGGCACCGCGGCCATCGAGTTCCGCAAAGCGGTCAGGAAGCTGCCCACCACCCTCGCCTCGGCACATGAGGAGTTCGCCAAGGCCGCTAGTGTCCTGAGTCAGGAATTCGTTTCAGATAGCCGGCGAGGCGTTCGAGGATCTCGTCGGCGGTCTTCGTCCAGACGTATGGCCTGGGGTTGGTGTTCCAGTCGGCGA
>NZ_JBEZHQ010000079.1:0-9488 GCF_040650675.1 Streptomyces sp. NPDC048637 | reverse complement strand
CGCCGTTGCGCCTGCGGCGGGCGGGGCCGCTGCGCGGGGCTGTCGGGGTGCGGTGACGGGCCGGAGGGGCAGGGGTGTGGGACTGCTTCGCTTTACGTCCCACACCCCTGCCCCTCCGGCCCGTCACCTCCCGTGGGTGGAGGGTGGGGGTGAGTGGGGGCGAGCGTTATCTGTCGGGCTTGCGTTGTTTGTCGGTCATTTGTGTCTCGCCTGGCTCCAGTGGGGGTGCGTTCACACCGCAGTGGAAGGTCGTCTTTGCCCGGCACGGCTTCTCGGCGCCCGGTTCGGCGCGTAGGGCGTCGGTGCGTACCGTCAGCCAGGCGATCAGCGCGCCGGCCACCAGGACACCGGCACACAGCGGCATGGCGCGCAGGAAGGCCGCGCCGAAGGCGTCCGCCGAGCGGTAGGCCTCCGGGCCGAAGCCCGCGAGCAGGGGGAGCGCCGCCACCGCCATCAGGCCCGCGGCCCGCGCCGCCGCATTGTTGATGCCGCTGGCCAGGCCCGCCCGGTCCACGTCCACCGACGCCAGCACGGTCGCGGTGAGCGGCGCGACCAGCGTCACCATCCCGGCGCCCATCACCACCAGTGCGGGCAGCACATCGGCGACGTAGGACGCGCCCCGGCCCACCCGCATCATCAGCAGCAGCCCCGCGGCGCACAGCAGGGGTCCGACGGTGAGCGGAATACGCGGTCCGATGCGCTGGCCCAGCTCTCCGGAACGGGCGGACAGCAGCAGCATCAGCACGGTGGTGGGCAGCAGCGCGGTACCGGCCTGCAGGGCCGAGTAGCCCACCACGACCTGGAGCTGGAGCACGGACAGGAAGAAGAATCCGCCGAAGGCGGCGTATACGCAGACCGTCACCGCGTTGATGGCGGAGAACTGGCGGATACGGAAGATAGCGGGCGGCAGCATCGGATCGGCCCGGCGCCGTTCGGTCCGGAGGAAGAGCACACCGAGCAGCAGTCCGGCCACCGCGGGAAGGATCACGCCGGGCCCGGCGCCCCCGTTCGGCGCGGCGATCAGCGCATAGGTCACCCCGGCCAGCGCCAGCGCCCCCAGCACCGCGCCCCGTACGTCGAAGCCCCGGTGTCTGCGGACACCGCGCTCCCGGGTCTCCGGTACGTGCCGCAGCGCCACCGGGACACACACCGCCGCCAGCGGCACATTCAGGAAGAACACCCAGCGCCAGCCGGCACCGTCCACCAGCCAGCCGCCGATGAACGGGCCCACCGCCGCGGCCACCCCGCCGAGCCCCGACCAGGCGCCGACGCCCCGGGCCCGGTCGTCGGGGTGGAGGACGGCCTGGATCAGCGCAAGCGAACCGGGCGTGAGCAGCGCCCCGCCGACGCCCTGCAGCGCACGGGCCGCGATCAGCACCCCGGCATGCGGCGCGAGCCCGCACAGCAGTGAGGCCGCCGCGAACCACACCACGCCGATCACGAACACCCGGCGCCGGCCGAAGCGGTCGCCGAGCGCACCGCCCAGGAGGATCAGCGAGGAGAGGGTGAGCAAGTAGGCGGTGACGGTCCACTGGAGGACCGCCAGATCCGCGTGGAGGTCCTCGCCGATCCGGGGCAGGGCGACATTGACGACCGTGCCGTCGAGCAGCGCCATCCCGGACCCCAGCACGGCCGTCAGCAGCACCCACCGGCCCTGTGCCGAGGCCAGCCGGACCGCGCCGGGCGCACTCGGTTCGCTCATACCGCGAGCATGCCCGTCTCCGCGCCCGCTCGCCCGCCCTGCGCCGGACCAGCGGGCGCAGGGCGGGGCCGGCACACAAAAGGCTCCGCATCCCGGACGGATGCGGAGCCCTTGGGCGCGGCGGCCGGCGGTGCGGCCCGCCGGTTACTTGATCTTGGTGCCGGTGGAGCGCAGGTTGGCGCAGGCCTCGGTGACCCGCTTGGCCATCCCGGCCTCGGCCAGCTTGCCCCAGCTGCGCGGGTCGTAGGTCTTCTTGTTGCCGACCTCGCCGTCGACCTTCAGCACACCGTCGTAGTTACGGAGCATGTGGTCCGCGACCGGGCGGGTGAAGGCGTACTGGGTGTCGGTGTCCAGGTTCATCTTGACCACGCCGTTCTCCAGCGCGGTGGCGATCTCCTGCTCGGTGGAGCCGGAGCCGCCGTGGAAGACGAAGTCGAACGGGGCGGCCTTGCCGTACTTGGCGCCCACGCCCTCCTGGAGGTCCTTCAGCAGCTCGGGACGGAGCACGACGTTGCCCGGCTTGTAGACGCCGTGGACGTTGCCGAAGGAGGCAGCGAGCAGGTAGCGGCCCTTCTCGCCCAGGCCCAGCGCCTCGGCGGTGCGCAGCGCGTCATCGACCGTGGTGTAGAGCTCGTCGTTGATCTCGTGGGTGACGCCGTCCTCCTCGCCACCGGTCGGGGTGATCTCGACCTCAAGGATGATCTTGGCGGCGGCGGCCTTGGCGAGCAGCTCCTGGCCGATGGCCAGGTTGTCGGCCAGGTTCTCGGCCGAACCGTCCCACATGTGGGACTGGAACAGCGGGTTCTGGCCCTTGGCGACGCGCTCCGCGGAGATGTCCAGCAGCGGGCGGACGTAGCCGTCCAGCTTGTCCTTGGGGCAGTGGTCGGTGTGCAGCGCGACGGTGATGCCGTACTTCTCGGCGACCACGTGCGCGAACTCGGCGAGCGCCACCGCGCCGGTCACCATGTCCTTGTTGTACTGGCCGCCCAGGAACTCCGCACCACCGGTGGAGATCTGGATGATGCCGTCGCTCTCGGCCTCGGCGAACCCGCGCAGCGCGGCGTGCAGCGTCTGCGTCGACGTGACGTTGATGGCCGGGTAGGCGAACTTCCCTGCCTTCGCCCGGTCGAGCATCTCGTTGTAGACCTCGGGGGTTGCGATGGGCATCTGTCCGCTCCTTGTGTATGCGGGTGTGCGTTCTGGGCCCTGACCAGGGGGCGAGGACTTCGCCGTGCACATCTTCCCAGACAAGGCGTCTCGCTCCACATTGCCTGACCGGCCGTCCCACTCCGTGGGCGGCCGGTTTCACGTGAAACCGGCCGCCCCTCGGCAACGGCGCAGGTCAGCGCGGAATACCCCGTTCCGGTGCGACCCCGGCGCGGTCCTCAGCCCAGGTCGAGGTCGCCCAGCTGGAAGCCCGTGATATAGGGCAGTCCGGCCTCGGCGATGGCCGAGGCGGCACCACGGTCGACGATCGTGGCCACCGCAACGACCTCGGCGCCCGCCTCACGCGCCGCCTCGACGGCGGTCAGCGGCGAGCCACCGGTGGTGGAGGTGTCCTCGACGATCAGGACCCGGCGGCCCGTGATGTCCGGGCCCTCGATACGGCGCTGCATCCCGTGCGCCTTCTGCGCCTTGCGGACGACGAAGGAGTCCAGCCGGCCGCCGCGCGCCGCGGAGGCGTGCAGCATCGAGGTCGCGACCGGGTCGGCACCGAGCGTCAGCCCGCCGACCGCCTCGTAGTCCAGGTCGGCGGTGATGTCCAGCATCAGCTGACCGACCAGCGGCGCGGCCTCGCCGTCCAGGGTGATCCGGCGCAGGTCGATGTAGTAGTCGGCCTCCTTGCCGGAAGAAAGCGTCACCTTGCCGTGCACCACGGCCTTGTCCTTGATCTGCTGCAGCAGCTCGCCGCGCACGTCGTCACTCATGCGCACGAGCTTATGGCCTGTCCGAGGGGCCGCGGACCCGGCCCGGACCCCATCGGACAGGCCCTTAAGCGCTGCCCCGGGACAGGCTCCGCCAGCTCCAGGTCATGGAGATCTCCAGCGGATCGATTGGGGTGACCAGGCGCGGCAGGGTGTTGAGGCCGTTCGGCGGGCCGGTCTGGGGCTCGACGCAGACCGCGGCCTCCTGCTCGTCGTAGACCACGGCCCATTCGGCACGGCTGGCGATCTTCAGCTCCAGGCGGCCCGGCCAGGTGAGCGTGGCCTTCACGCCCTGCGGCATCCCGAAGCAGTCGTCCCAGGGACCCGGCTTCGGCGGGATCCGACGGCCGGTCGGGAGGTGGTCGGCGCCCCGCTCCTCCTGCCACTCGGGCGCGAAGTCGAGCTGGACGTCCGCACCGCCCTCCCCCAGGTTCCGCAGGAACCAGGGGTGCCAGCCAGCCTGCGCGGGGAAGGAGTCGGCGGCCGCCTCGACGCCCATGGTGAGGGTGAGCGAGCTGCCGTCGTCGGCAAGTTCGACGAGCTGGGTGACCTGCCCCGGGTACGGCCAGGGCGCCGCCGGGTCTTGCAGGTCGTAGGTGAAGACCGCCTCCGTGGCGCTCGTTCGCGCGGTGCGCCAGCGCAGGTCGCGGCCGGTGCCGTGGATGGCGTGCGGCGCGGCGTTCAGCGGCATCCGGTGAAGTTCGCCGCCGTTGCGGAACTGCCCGTGGGCGAGCCGGCCGCACCACGGCACCATCGGGAAACAGCCATGGGTGCTGCCCTGCCGCAGCAGCTCCGTGCCGCCGACGCGGAGGCTCGCGATCCGGCAGCCGTGGTCCGGCCGGACGGTCAGTTCGGTGTCTCCGGCGGCCAGTCGCACGCCCTCCGGCGCCTGGGTCCGCGCCGCGCCCTGGGTGGTGTTGTCGGTGCTCACGGAACCGAGCCTAGGGGGTGTCTCCCCGATCTCCGTGGATCAGCCTGCGGCGTCCGGCGGCGCACCGCGCCCCTCGTGGGGACGCCGTACGGACCGCGGCCCGCGAACCCGGGTCAGCGGCGCCGGCGCAGTACCCGGCCGACGACCACCGCGGACGCCAGCACCACCGCGGCCGCGGGCGCCGCCCAGCGCAGGGCGATGGAGGTGCCGTTCGACTCGGGTGCGGGCACCGGCGCGTACCGGCCGCGCGGCGGGGCGTGATCGACCTCTTCCGCGCTGCGTCCGATCATCGTGCGGCGGGCGTGCGCGGCCTCGGCGGGGGCGAGCCGGTCCGCCTCGTCGCCGTAGCCGTGCTCGGGGTGCACCGCGGGGAACGCTTCCGCCGCTTCGCCCGCGTCGAGGTCCTCGCCGGCGTCGAGATCCTCGTGGGCGTCGAGGTCCGCGTCGGCATCTGCCGCCTCGCCGAGGTCCGCCGTCTCGTCGGCGTCCTCATCGCGGTCCGGGTCCAGGGACGGGGGCGGCACCTCGGTGTCGAACACCCCGGGCCCGGCCGCCTCGTCGGCGTCACCGGCCGCTCCGCCGTCGTCGGCCACCGGCCGCCGCCGCAGATCGGCCGCCAGGTTCTCCGCGAAGCGGTCCAGCAGGCGACGGCCCACGGAGGCGGCGGACCGGTCGGTGGCCTCGGCGAGCCGGCCGTCGCGGTGGACGGTGCCGGAGCAGACCAGCGTCGTACCGGGGCCGGGCTCGGTGGCCGGGGAGAGCCGTACGGTCAGGGTCAGCGCGACCGCCCCGTCACCCCGCGCCTCGGTGCCCTTGGCCTCGACGGTCACCGCGGCGGCCGTACCGTCGTCACCGGGTCCGTCGTCCGCGGCGGCGCTGACCGTCAGCGTGCCGCGATAGGTGATGGTGGAGCTCCCGATACGCAGCCGCAGGCGGCCCTGCGGACAGTGGGGGGCCGCTTCGGCGTCGAGCTGGACTCCCGGGACACAGCGCGCCACCCGCTCCGGCTCGGTGAGCGCCTGCCGCACGGTCCCGACGGGAAACGGAACGTACACCTCATGCTCCATGACATGGGAGCCTACCCAGCGCCCGCGACCCCGTGCCCGCCCACGCAGAACTTTCTGGCACCGGGCCGGAACCCGCCCCACCACGCCGCCCGCCGCACACCCCGCGCCCGCCCGGCACCGTCCGGGGGCCGGCGCGGGCCCGCTCCCGCCCGGCACCGCGCCCCGCTGCGCCCCGCTCAGTCGAGATACCGCGGATGCATCAGCGTCGACGCCGGCAGCCCGGCCCTCCGGTCTCGGGTCTCCGCCCGCCGGCCGGCCCACAGCTCCTCGGCGCTGAGGCCGCCGAGCGGCGGTGCGTCAGGCGCCAGACCGAACGACGGCCGGTGCCGCGCGGCCAGCACGAATCCCCAGTACCGGTTCCCGCCCGGCGGCGCGGCGGCCGGCACCTCCGCGTCCACGGGCGGGGCGGCGCCCGCCGAGCGGTCCGGGCCGCCGGAGAACGCCGCGGGCCGCCCGGACAAGCGGTACGGCACCGTCGCCAGGCCCACCGACCGGACCGTGGACTCCACCGTCCAGTACAGGCGCGAGCGCTCGACCGGCGGCCCGGCGTACACCACCAGCCGGCCGTCGCGGGCCAGCGCCCGCGCCGCGAGACCGTAGAACTCCTGCGAGTAGAGCTTGGTGCTCGCGGTGATCCCCGGATCGGGAAGATCGGAGACGATGACGTCGTACGGCGCCGCCCGCCGCCCGGGGCCGCGCATGCCCCGCTGCCGCAGCCAGTCGAAGGCGTCGGCGGTCACCACCCGCACCCGGGGATCGGCGAGCGAATGCCGGTTGAGGCGCGTGAGGCCGGGGTCGGTGCGCGCCAACCGCAGGACGCCGGGGTCGAGTTCGACGACGGTCACCGAGCGGACCGAGCGGTAGCGGAGGATCTCGCGCACCGCGAGGCCGTCGCCGCCGCCGAGCACCAGCACCCGGCCGTGCGGGCCGCCCGCCATCGCCGGGTGCACCAGCGCTTCGTGGTAGCGGAACTCGGTCTCCGCGCTGACGCGGAGCCGGCCGTCGAGATACAGCGCCAGCGGCCCGCCGGAACCTTTCCTCCCCCGCCCCGCACCGGCTCCGGCACCCGTGCCGCCGGTCATCACCACTTCCTGGACGCCGGTCTGCACCGCGACCCGCGCCGAGGAGCCGTACACCGCCAGCCGGGCGGCCCGTTCGAACGGCGTGGCCAGCACCACGCCCGCGGCGAGCACCGCCAGGACCAGGACATTGGCGCCGAAGAGCGCCCAGCGGGCGCGGGCACTGAGATCGCGGCGGAACAGCCACAGCACCAGCACGGCGCCGGCCACCGCGTTGACAGCGCCGGTGAGCAGGGCGCCGGTCAGCTGGCCGAAGCCCGGCAGCAGCAGAAAGGGAAAGGCCAGCCCGCCGACCAGCGCACCGACATAGTCCGCGGCGAAGAGGTCGGCGACCGCGCCGCCCGCGTCCTGCCGGCGCACCCGCTGGATCAGCGTCATCAGCAGCGGTACCTCGGCGCCGATCAGGATGCCGATGGCCAGGGAGAAGCCGACGAGCGCGGAGCGGGACTGGCCGAACCAGGCGAAGCAGGCGTAGAGCGCCATCGCGGAGGTGCCGCCGACCAGCGCGAGGCCGGCCTCCACCGCGCCGAAGCCGACCGCCGCCCGGCAGCGCAGCCGCTTGGCGAGCAGCGCGCCGACGCCCATCGCGAAGACCATGACGGACAGCACGACCGACGCCTGGGTGACGGAGTCGCCCACCAAGTACGTGGCCAGGGCGACCAGTTCGAGTTCGTAGACCAGACCGCAGGCGGCGCAGACGAAGACGACGGCGAGGACGAGCAGCCGGCCGAGCCCGGCCGGCACGGGCAGTCGCGCCGGTGTCATGGCTTCCGGCGGGCTGGGAGCGCCGGTGAGAGCGGACTCTGGCGGGTCGATCATAAGGTGAACGCTACGTGACGGTTCTGTGGCGCTCCGTCACCCACACGAGTAGACCTCGTGGGCTACACCCCTCCGTCGGGGCGTTGGCGAAGCGTGGGGCACGAGGGCGCACTGCGTTGCGCAGGCCCGCGCACTCCCCGCCATCCGCGCCCTCCTGGACCTCCACGCCCCCAGCGCACAGCCTCCGCGCCCTCGCATCACGCACTCCCCAGCGCCCTCCTGCCGACCGGACCGGTCACTATCGCCCGGCCCCGCTAGACCGCCGCGACCCTCGCCCGTACGCCCACCCGGGTACGGGTGGCCACCAGGCGGCCCTCCTGCGGATACGCGTGCCAGGTCCGCCAGCGCACCTGCCCCTGCTGACGCTGCGCCAGCATCGCGGTGAAGGCGTGCGGCGAGCCGGGGAAGGTACCGGCGAGACCGTGCGGGTGCTCGGCCACCAACGCGAGCAACTCCTGTGCGCGACCGGCGAACGAGCCGCGCGAGAGGGTCTCCACATGGGCGGCGAATTCGTACTCCCAGTCCCCCAGCCGCTTTGCCACCCCGAGCGGCAGCGGGGTGCTGCTGCCCGGGATGCAGGCGACCGTTTCGGAACAGGTGCCGCTCTCCTCCTCGAGAAGCACCTGGTGAGAGGCGCCGAGCAGCCTCAACTGCACCTGGGCGTCCTGGAGTTGGAGATCGAGTACGGCGAGGGCGGGCAGGGGTTCCCTGCCCAGCGCCCAGGCCAGGTCGGAGGCACGGGTATCGGTGTACGCCGTCGTCAAAGTGGTGAGCATGGGTCGGCTCCGCAAGCACGCAGTGGAATGGTGGGCCGGCCCGCCCGAAAAGGATCAGGGATGTACGACTGCCTGCCGGCTCGTGCCCACGTGGGGTCGGAGAACGTGGGGGATTCTCTGGGGAGAGGGAATCATGAAAGCCCCGTCGCCCACAGCGCTTTTACCCATCTTCTCCGGGTTTCCATCCGCCCGGGGGCCTTGCAGTTCAGTTGTTCAACGACCAAGCGCCCGGCGGGTGTTGGCCATTTGACCCACACCGCCGGGCGCATATGCGACAAGCAACTAGCCATCCGCACATATGGAGTTGGCGCAGGGCGCCGTCGGCTCAGGAGCCGCCGCCACCACCGCAGCCGCCGCCACCGCCACCGCCGCCACCGCCGCAGGAGGAACCGCCACCACAGGAGGAACCGCCGCCGCAGCCGCCGCTCGACCCCCCGTCCCCGCCGGCCCACCAGCTGCCGCCGCCGGAACCCCCGGAGCCCCGTCTGCCCCCCGTGCCCGCACCGCTCCGCGAGGCCAGAGCCACCAGGCCGATCACCCCCGCGCAGATCACCACGAAAACCACAATCCCCATCTGCCTCACACTCCTTTCATTCCCCCGAAGCGAGGCACCCGCTCCGTCCGGCGCCCTGTGCGCCGCTCCGGCACCGTCCGGCACCGTGGACCGTCCTCGTCGACGGCCGTTTTCATTTCTTCGTGCGGGGCTGATGCCCTGACACCGACGTCTCAAAGCACAGTTGAGGAAGTCCAGAGGTTCGGCGGAGGATGGCGCGTATGGACCGACCGCTGCTCAACCGCCGCCTCGCCGAATTCGGCACCACGATCTTCGCCGAAATGTCGGCACTCGCCGTACGGACCGGCTCCATCAACCTCGGCCAGGGCTTCCCCGACGCCGACGGTCCGGAAGAAGTCAGGGAGGCGGCGGTGCGCGCCCTGCGCGACGGCCGCGGCAATCAGTACCCACCCGGCCCCGGCATCCCCGAACTGCGCACCGCCGTCGCCGCCCACCAGCAGCGCTTCTACGGCCACCTCGGCCTCTCCTACGACCCCGACACCGAGGTCCTGGTCACCGCGGGCGCCACCGAGGCCCTCGCGGCCTCCCTGCTGGCACTGCTGGAGCCGGGCGACGAGGTCATCGCCCTGGAGCCCTACTACGACTCCTACGCCGCCGGTATCGCGCTGGCGGGCG
>NZ_JBEZHQ010000078.1:0-10472 GCF_040650675.1 Streptomyces sp. NPDC048637 | reverse complement strand
GTAAAGCGAAGCAGTCCACACACCAGGCCCCGGAGGCCCGTCACCGCACCCACAGCCCCGCGCAGCGGACCCCGCCCGCCGCAGGCGCAACGGCGGGGCACCCGCAAACATCACCCGCGCCCACGCCCCGCGCAGCGGACCCGCAACGGCGAGAAACCACCACGGCGGGACAGCCGAAAACGTGGGAAAGCTAAGCGCTACGCGCTACCCGCTACGCGGGTACACAACGCCCGTCCTCCGTACGGTAGTTCCAGCGGGCGCCATTCGTCACCAGTTCCTTGACCGCGCGGAGGAAGCGGTCGACGTGCTCATCCGGCGTGCCAACGCCCAGGCTGACGCGGATGGCGTTCAGGGACTTCTCGCCGGGGGCGGCGTCGGGGGCGCCGCACTCCCCCGGGTCCTGCGGCTCGCTGCCCAGGAGGGTGCGGACGAGGGGGTGGGCGCAGAACAGGCCGTCGCGGACGCCGATGCCGTACTCCGCCGACAGCGCGGCAGCGAAGTGTGAGCTGTTCCAGCCCTCGACGACGAAGGAGAGGACGCCCACCCGTGCGGCGTCGTCGCCGAAGAGGGAGAGCACGGCGGCCTCGGGTACGTCGGCCAGGCCTGAGCGGAGGCGGGCGATCAGCTCCTGCTCGCGGGCGACCAGGCCCTCGAAGCCGGCCTCGGTCAGCGCCTGGCAGGCGGAGGCGATGGCGTAGGCGCCGATGACGTTGGGCGAACCGGCCTCGTGCCGGGCCGCGGTGGTGTGCCACTCGACGTCGACCCCGCCGTCCGTGCGCCGGGAGACCTTGCGGCTGGCGCCGCCGCCCGCCAGGTACGGCTCGGCGTCCCGCAGCCAGTCCGCGCGGCCGGCCAGCACCCCTGCGCCGAACGGCGCGTACAGCTTGTGTCCGGAGAAGGCGACCCAGTCCACGTCCAGTTCCCCGAGGTCCACCGGGTGGTGCGGGACGAGCTGCGCCGCGTCCAGCACGATCCGGGCGCCGTGCGCATGCGCGGCGGCCGCCAGCTCCTGCACCGGCCACAGCTCCCCGGTCACATTCGACGCACCGGTCACGCAGACCAGCGCCGGGCCGTAGGGCTCGCGTGCGGCCAGCGCCTTCTCCAGGGTGTCCACCGCCTGCTGCGGGGTGCGGGGGGCGTTGAGGTAGGTCACCGCGACATCCGGGCGCTGCTCCCAGGGCAGCAGCGAAGCATGGTGCTCGGTCTCGAAGACGAACACCCGGGTGCCCTGCGGGAGTACGGCGGCGAGCAGGTTCAGCGAGTCGGTGGTGGAGCGGGTGAAGACGACCTGGTCCTCGTCCCGGCAGCCGAGGAACTCACCGATGGTCCGGCGGCTGTTCTCGAAGAGGTCGGTGGACAGCTGCGAGAGGTATCCGGCGCCGCGGTGCACGCTGCCGTAGTAGGGGGCGTAGGCAGCCACGTCGTCCCAGACCCGCTGCAGCGCAGGGGCGCTGGCGGCATAGTCCAGCGCGGCGTAGTCGACCTCGCCACCGGTCACGAGCGGGACGAGAACATCCCGGCCGAGAACCGGCAGCGGGGCACAAACGGAACGGTCGGCGGCAACGGCGGAAACGGACATGGCGAACTCCCGTAAGAGGTAAGCGAATTCGCTGCGGGCGGGGGTGCGACAGGACGCGCCGGGGCACCGCGGCGGGAAAGAAAAAGGGATGCGGAGAAGGGGCCGTCGGGCCCTATCGCATTCGCTGATTCACGGAAGTTCTCCCTCGGGGACCAGGATCCCTGGCGAGGGATCCGCGCTTGCCGCAGACCTCGCTGCCTACGGCCTGGTCATCACCCGGGGCACCCCGCCACGGAAGGAGGGTTGCCGGACAGCGGGCCGGGGCCTGCATCGCTGTCACTCGTGACCTGGGCAGAATCATGCCACATGGGCAAAGAGGCGCAAGGCCCGGTCCGTATGACGGACTGAGCCTTGCGTCACACCCTGCGTCACGGCGCGCTCATGTGTTGCTGGCGGCCACCCAGCGCTCCAGCGCCGCCTTGGCCGCTCCGGAATCGACCGAGGCGGCGGCCCGCTCCATCCCGGCCCGGATCTGCTCGGCCAGCGGAGCGTCCGTCGGCTCCAGCGCGACCAGCGCCGCCGCGGAGTTCAGCAGCACCGCGTCGCGCACCGGGCCGGTCTCCCCGTCCAGCAGCCGGCGGGCCACATCCGCGTTGTACGAGGCGTCCGCCCCGCGCAGCGCCTCCACCGGCACCAGGGGAATGCCCACGTCCCGGGGGTCGAAGGGCTCCTCGCGGACCGTGCCGTCCCGGACGATCCACACCCGGGAGGTCGCGGTCGTGGTCAGCTCGTCCAGGCCGTCGTCGCCGCGGAAGACCAGTGCCGACGAGCCGCGCTCGGCGAGCACCCCGGCCAGGATCGGCGCCATCCGGGCGTCCGCGACACCGGTCGCCTGGGCGCGGACCTTGGCGGGGTTGGTCAGCGGGCCCAGCACGTTGAAGGTGGTGCGGATGCCGAGCTGGGCCCGCGCGTTGGCGACGTGCCGCAGTGAGGGGTGGAACTTCACCGCGAAGCAGAAGGTGATGCCCGCTTCCTGGGCGACCTCGGTGACCCGCTGCGGGGTGAGGTCGAGATTGACGCCGAGCTTCTCCAGGACATCGGAGGCACCGCTGGCCGAGGAGGCGGCGCGGTTGCCGTGCTTGACGACCTTGGCGCCGGTGCCGGCGACCACGATCGAGGACATCGTGGAGATGTTGACGGTCTTGGCGCCGTCGCCGCCGGTGCCGACGATGTCGACGCTGGGGCCCGGCACCTCGATCAGCCGGGCGTGCGCGTACATGGTGCGCACCAGGCCGGAGATCTCGGCGACGGTCTCGCCCTTGGCGCGCAGCGCGACCGCGAACCCGGCGATCTGGGCGTCGCTGGCCTCGCCCCGCATGATCTTGTCCATCGCCCATGCGGTGTCGTCCGCGCTGAGGTCACGGCCGGCGAGCAGGGCGTTGAGGAGGTCCGGCCAGGTGTGGGCCGCCACGCTGTCGCCGCCAACCGGGGTCACAACGTTCATGGTCCACACTCCTGGATTGTCTCCTGCTTATGCCGTCACCCTATCGACCCGCCGGGCACGCCGGAGGGCCCCGTCCGATCATCGGACGGGGCCCTCTGGGTGGCGTACTCCCTACGGTGCGCTACGAAGCGCCGCGGTGATCAGTGGTGGCCGTGGCCGCTGCTGATCTCCTTGTACTCCTCGACCGTGGCCTTCGGGATGACGTTGTCGTCGCCGTAGTAGGCCTTCGAGAGCTTGGCGCGCAGCTTCTGCGAGCGCGACAGCTTGCGCTCCACACCGTTCTCGTCGACCTCCGGGCCCAGCTCGAGCGGCTCGGGCTGCTCGTGCTGGGTGAGCACGTGCAGCTGCTCCTGGTCGAGCGGCTCGTGGACCTCGATGAACTCACCGTGCGGCAGGCGCTTGATGATGCCGGACTCGCGGCCGTGCAGCACCTTGTCCTTGTCGCGCCGCTGCAGACCCAGGCAGATCCGCTTGGTGGCGATGAAGGCCAGCACCGGAAGGACGAAGAATCCGATCCGGACGAACCACGTGAGCGAGTTGAGCGACAGGTGGAAGTGCGTGGCCCAGAGGTCGTTGCCACCACCGATCAGCATCACGAAGTACGCGACGAGCCAGGCGACACCGAAGCCGGTACGGGTCGGGACGTTGCGCGGGCGGTCCAGGATGTGGTGCTCGCGCTTGTCGCCCTTGACCCAGGACTCGATGAACGGGTAGACCGCGATCGCGACCAGGACCAGCGGGAAGATCACGATCGGGATCAGCACACCGAAGTTGAGGGTGTGGCCCCAGAAGTTCCACTCCCAGCCCGGCATGACACGCACCAGACCCTCGGCGAAGCCCATGTACCAGTCGGGCTGGGCGCCGGTGGACACCTGGTCCGGCCGGTAGGGGCCGATCGCCCACACCGGGTTGATGCTGGCGACCGCGGAGATCACCGCGATCACACCGAAGACCAGGAAGAAGAAGCCTCCGGCCTTGGCCATGTAGACCGGCAGCAGCGGCATGCCCACGACGTTGTTGTTGGTCTTGCCGGCACCCGGGAACTGGGTGTGCTTGTGGTAGAAGACCAGGATCAGGTGCGCCACCAGCAGGCCGAGCATGATGCCCGGCAGCAGCAGGACGTGCACCGTGAAGAACCGCGGGATGATGTCGTGTCCCGGGAACTCCCCGCCGAAGATGAAGAACTGCAGGTACGAACCGACCAGCGGCATCGCCAGGATGACGCCCTCGATGAACCGCACACCGGTACCGGAGAGCAGGTCGTCGGGGAGCGAGTAGCCGGTGAAGCCGGTGAACATGCCCAGCACGAGCAGCAGGAAGCCGAACAGCCAGTTGACCTCGCGCGGCTTGCGGAAGGCGCCGGTGAAGAACACCCGCATCATGTGGACCATCATCGCGGCCAGGAACACCAGCGCGGCCCAGTGGTGGATCTGCCGGATCAGCAGACCGCCACGCACGTCGAAGCTGATGTTCAGCGTCGACTCGAAGGCCTGCGTCATCCGGATTCCCTGCATGGGCACGTAGGAACCGTGATAGGTCACCTCGGCCATGCTCGGGTGGAAGAACAGCGTCAGATAGACACCGGTCAGGATGATGATGATGAAGCTGTAAAGCGCGACCTCACCCAGCATGAAGGACCAGTGGTCCGGGAAGATCTTGCGCATGTTGGACTTGGCCAGGCTGTAGATGCCCAGCCGGCCGTCCGCCCAGTCGGCGATCCGCTCGCCCCGCGGCGCCTGGCCACGGCGCGGGTTGGACCCGCTCGTCTCGTTACTCATCCGCGCTCCCAGAAGCTCGGGCCGACGGGCTCCTCGAAGCCGCTTGCGGCCTCCAGGAAGCCGTCCTTCTCCGTGATGTGCAGCTGCGGCAGGGCGTGTCCGGCCGGACCGAAGATCACCCGACCACCGTCAGAGAGGTCGAACGTCGACTGGTGGCAGGGGCAGAGCACGTGGTGCGTCTGCTGCTCGTACAGGCTGATCGGGCAGCCCACGTGGGTGCAGATCTTCGAGTACGCCACGATGCCCTCGTGCGACCAGGAGAGTTCGTGCTTGTCCTTGATGTTCTGCGGCTGGATCCGCACGAGCATCAGGGCGTCCTTGGCGATCTGCTGGTTGAAGTCCTCATCGTGCTCCTCCAGGCCCTCGGGCTTGGCGAAGGTGAGGGAGCCGACCGCGATGTCCTCGGGACGCAGCGGGAGGTTGGTGGACTGGTTGACCAGGCGGACGCCCTTCTTCCAGCCCGTGGTGCGCAGCTTGTTCCCGGGCAGCGGCCCGAGGTCACGCAGCAGCACGACACCGGAGAGCGGCACCAGGGCCAGCGCACCGAACATCGTGTTGCGGATCAGCTTGCGGCGGCCGACCTGTGACTCCTTCGCACCCTGTGCGAAGTCCGCCATCACCTTGGCCTTGACCTCCGGCGGCGCCTCGATCGGGTGGCGCTCGTCGGCGACCTCCTCGTCCGACATCAGCGTGCGGGCCCAGTGGACCGCGCCGGCGCCGATGCAGAAGAGCGCCGCGCCGAGCGTCAGACCGAGCGCGAAGTTCAGCGCGCTGATGTTGCCGATCGGCCAGATGTAGACGTTCTTGTCGATCGGGATCGCCACGTACGAGGCGATGAAGGCGACCGTGGCGAACATCGACACGATGAAGAGGAGGGCCACGGTGCGCTCGGAGCGCTTGGCGGCCTGCTCGTCGATGTCCTGGGTGCGGTGCTCGTGGGGCGGCAGACCCGGGTCGGCGAACGGGTTGTCCGCCGTGGTCACCACGCCTTCGTGAGCCGTCTCCCGCTCACCGGGAAGGGTTTCTTCTGGCACGTCTTCGTGTCGTCCAGTCTCGCTCATGACTTCTTGGCCTTCGTAGTCCGGGCTGCGACCCAGATGGCGACCGCGACCAGCGAGCCCAGGCCGAAGATGTAGCCGAAGAGACCCTCACTGACCGGACCGAGACCGCCGAGGTCGAGGCCGCCGGGGCTCTCGGATTCATCACCGTTGACGGCGTCGAGGTACGCGATGATGTCCTTCTTGTTCTGCTGCGACAGCGAGCCGTCACCGAAGGAAGGCATGTTCTGCGGGCCGGTCTCCATGGCCTCGTAGATGTGCTTCGGGTTCACGCCCTCAAGCGTCGGTGCGTACTTGCCGTCGGTCAGGGCGCCGCCCTTACCGGTGAAGTTGTGGCACTGCGCGCAGTTGGTGCGGAACAGCTCGCCGCCCTTGCCGATGTCGGCACCGTCGGGGCTGTACTGCTCCTTGTCCGGCACGGTCGGGCCGGCGCCCAGCGAGGCCACGTAGGCCGAGAGCTGGTCGATCTGGGCGTTGGTGTAGATGTTCTTCTTCCGCGGCACCTGGGCGCCGGGCTGCTGGGCCGGCATACGGCCGGTGCCCACCTGGAAGTCCACGGCTGCGGCGCCGACGCCGACCAGGCTGGGGCCGTCGGAGGTGCCCTGACCGCCGGTGCCGTGGCAGCTGGCGCAGCCCACGGCGAAGAGCTTCTTGCCCTCCTTGATGGCAAGGGACTGGGCGGTGTCATCGGCCTGAGCCTTGTCCGCCGGCGCGAACGCGGCGTACAGCCCCCCAGTGACCGCCAGCGCGAAGAGTAGGACGACGAGCGCCGCCAGCGGATGGCGCCGTCGTGCGGAGAGCTTTTTCACGGATTACCCCGGTGTCAGGATCTTCTGCGTCGATGCTTTGGATATGTCTGTCTGATACGAGCCGGTACGGGCCCGGACTACTTGATCAGGTAGATCGTGGCGAAGAGGCCGATCCAGACGACATCGACGAAGTGCCAGTAGTAGGACACGACGATGGCCGCGGTGGCCTGCGTGTGGGTGAACCTCTTGGCCGCGTACGTCCTGCCCAGGACCAGCAGGAAGGCGATCAGACCGCCCGTCACATGCAGTCCGTGGAAGCCGGTGGTCAGGTAGAACACCGAGCCGTACGGGCCGGACGAGAGCGACAGGCCCTCGTGCTTGACCAGCTCCGTGTACTCGAAGACCTGACCACCGATGAAGATCGCACCCATGACGAAGGTGACCACGAACCAGGCCCGGAGCTTCTTGACATTGCCACGCTCGGCCGCGAAAACGCCGAGCTGGCAGGTCAGAGAGCTGAGCACCAGGATCGTGGTGTTGGTCGCGGAGAACGGAAGATTCAGCGCATCGGCGGATTCCTTCCAATACTCGGATCCGGTCACCGATCGAAGGGTGAAGTACATCGCGAAGAGGGCCGCGAAGAACATCAGCTCGGAACTCAGCCAGATGATGGTTCCGACGCTGGTGAGGTTCGGCCGATTGACCGACGGGTGCGCGTGCCCGGTTTCTACTGTCGTTGCTGTCGCCACGACCGACATTATGTCGGTCGCTTATCCCGCCCTCACTCCGGGGGGTGCCGTTCGGTGTGTCAAGGACGTATGCCCTGCTCGTACGGACCGTTTCGGCGGTCGCTCGAAGGAGGGACGCACCCGTCCGGCCACGGAGCCGCGGCCCCGCCGGCACCGGTCCTGACGGGCCGTCGGGCAGATCTTGGATCCGGTCAACCCCTCCTGCGGGCGCCCCCCGCGGGAGTAGCATCCGCCCCACCCGATGCTGTGCCGCTACGAAGCGTGGAGGAACGATGCAGGCGACTGCCACGGTGCTGGTCTACAGCGACAACGCCCACACCCGCGAGCAGGTCCGGCTGGCGGCCGGACGGCGGCCCGCCGCCGATGCCCCGCAGATCGAGATCCTGGAGTGCGCCACCGCACCGGCCGTCCTGACAGCCCTGGAGCAGGGCGGCATCGACGTCTGTGTACTGGACGGCGAGACCGCGCCCGCGGGCGGCATGGGCGTCTGCCGGCAGATCAAGGACGAGATCTTCCGGTGCCCGCCGGTACTGCTGCTGATCGGCCGCCCCCAGGACGCCTGGCTGGCCACCTGGAGCCGGGCGGATGCCGCGGTGACCCATCCGCTGGACCCGGTGGCCTTCGCCGACGCCCTGGCCGGGCTGCTGCGCCGGAAGAACCTCGTACAGGCCTGAGCGGCCTGCTGGGCGGCGCTCAGATCCTCGGGCGCAACCGGGCGTCGCCGACCGGGTTCTGCGCTCGCTCGGCCGCTCCAGTGGTGCTGGAGGCCTTGCTCTTCAGCGCGCTGCCGTCCCGCCATTCCTTCCAGGGCATGTTCCAGTCACCGAAGCCGTTGTCGAACGCCGTCATGGTCTCGCCGCCGCTGTTGATGACCTTGACGACGTCGCCGACCCGCACGGTGTTGAAGAACCACTGGGCGTTGCCCGTGGACATGCCCGTACAGCCGTGGCTGACGTTCGCCGCGCCCTGCGAGCCGACGGACCAGGGTGCGGCGTGGACGTATTCGCCGCTCCAGGTCACCCGGGTGGCCCAGTAGACCGGCAGATCGTAGGACTCCGAGCCGGCGGCGATGCCGACGGTCGAGCTGCGCATCCGTACGAAGCTCTCCTTGGCGAGGACGACCTTGACGCCGTTGCGGGTGGAGAAGCCGGGCTTGCCGGTGGTCACGGGGACGGTCTTGATCGACTCACCGTTGCGCCACACCGTCATCTGGTGCGTGCCCGCGTCGGTGACGGCCTCCACGCGGTCGCCGGTGGTGAGCTTCACGGGCTTGGACGGGCCTCCGTAGAGCCCCTTGGCGATCTTCAGGCCCGCCAGGTTGCTGTGCACCGAGATCGTGGCGTGGGCGGGCCAGTACTCCTTCGGGCGGAAGTGCAGCTTCTTGTCGTCCACCCAGTGCCAGGCGCCCTGGACCCGCGGCATGGAGTCGACCTTCAGGGCGCTCTCCACGATGGCGCGGGCCTTCGCGTCCTTGATGGGCCGGCTCAGCTCCGCGGTGACCGGCTGGCCGACCCCGTACTCGCCGGCCTCCGGCCCGAAGGCGGCGGTCAACTGGCCGTCCGCGTCCTCGGTGTTGACCACGAGCGTCTTGCGGCCGGGCGAACCGTCCTCCTCCTCGGTGCTCACCTGCACCGTGTAGCGGGTGCCGGCGGCCAGTGGCACGGTGGTACGCCAGTGCCTGCCGTCGGCGCTCAGCTCGCCGTGGACGAAGCGGCCGGTGGAATCGGTGGCCGTGACGTCGGTGATCCGTGCGTCGTCCCCCTTGACGGACACCTCAAGCGGCTTGTCGGGGTCCGCTTTCTTCTTGCCGTCCGGGGTATTGGCCGAGATCTGGTCGGCCGCGTCGTAGGGATTGGCGGAGAGCGCTTCCGAATCCGAGCCCCCGCACGCGGTGGCGCTCACCGCAAGGGGCACGAGCAGGAGGCCGCAGCTCAGCACCGTCCGGGTTCGAGGTCTGTGACTCATGCCCCAAAAATATGAAGAATCACCTGTCTCAGCGCGCTGGAGGACTGCAAACGGGTCTGCCCCGGGTCCCAAAAGCGGCGGGCCCGGACACCTGTTGAGGTGTCCGGGCCCGCCGTACGGCAGCTGCGCGGCCGTTACTGCGTGCGGTTCTCGCCGCGGTAGTACTCGAAAACCCAGCCGAAGAGGCCGACGAGGATCACCGGGAGCGAGAAGTAGAGCAGCCACCAGCCGAAGACGACGCCCATGAAGGCGAGCGCGCCACCGACGGCCAGGGACAGCGGCTGCCAGCTGTGCGGGCTGAAGAAGCCCAGCTCACCGGCGTCGTCCGAGACCTCGGCGTTCTCGTTGTCCTGGGCACCCGCGTCGACCCGCCGGGCCGTGAAGGCCAGGTAGTAGCCGACCATGATGCACAGGCCGAAGGCGAGGAACAGTGCGGTGGTACCCGCGGGCTCCTTCGACCAGACGCCATAGACGATCGCCATGGCGAGGACGAAGACGGAGAGCCAGATGAACATCTTGCCCTGGATCTTCACTTGCCCGCCTCCTTGCCGCCGGCGAGGGACTTGTCGTCCTCGGTGGCGCGGCCGTTGTGCAGCGCGTCAAGTGCTGCGATCTCCGGGTGGTGCAGGTCGAACGCCGGGGATTCGGAGCGAATGCGCGGCAGCGTGAGGAAGTTGTGCCGCGGCGGCGGGCAGGACGTCGCCCACTCGAGCGAGCGGCCGTAGCCCCAGGGGTCGTCGACCTCGATCTTCTCGCCGTACTTCGACGTCTTCCAGACGTTGTACATGAACGGCAGGATCGACAGGCCCAGCAGGAACGAGCTGATCGTCGAGATGGTGTTCAGCGCTGTGAAGCCGTCGGCGGCGAGGTAGTCCGCGTAACGCCGCGGCATGCCCTCGGCACCCAGCCAGTGCTGGACGAGGAAGGTGCCGTGGAAGCCCACGAACAGCGTCCAGAAGGTGATCTTGCCGAGCCGCTCGTCCAGCATCTTGCCGGTGAACTTCGGCCACCAGAAGTGGAAGCCGCAGAACATCGCGAAGACGACCGTGCCGAAGACCACGTAGTGGAAGTGCGCCACGACGAAGTACGAGTCGGAGATGTGGAAGTCCATCGGCGGCGAGGCCAGGATGACGCCGGTCAGACCACCGAA
>NZ_JBEZHQ010000077.1:0-10696 GCF_040650675.1 Streptomyces sp. NPDC048637 | reverse complement strand
CGGTTACATTCCGAACCCGGAAGCTAAGCCTTTCAGCGCCGATGGTACTGCAGGGGGGACCCTGTGGGAGAGTAGGACGCCGCCGAACAAATTTTGAAAATGCCTCGTTCCCCGAGTTTCGACTCGGGGAACGAGGCATTTTTGCGTTATGGGGACGGGTGGTTTCCTCTGGCGGAGGGGTGGGCGCGTCGGGTGGCGCACGGTGGGCCGGCGCTGGAGGGGCGAAGGGGCGTTCCCTGGCGGAGACCTTTGTGGCGCTGGTCGAGGGGGCGGCGCTGCTGCGGTCGGGGAGCGCCGGCCGCCGGTCGGCCGCGATGGATGAGCAACTGGTGCGGTTCGCCGTGCAGTTGCTTCGTGACTGAGGGCCCGAGGGGAGGGGCGCCCGGTAGGTCGTGGGTGGTGCGCCTGCCCCCGGGGGACTGCCGGTTGCGGAGCGTCCCGGTGGCGGTCATTTTCACCTCACGCCCTCACCTCACCTCACCACCAGGCACCGGATGGCGCGGCGGAATGCCTCGGCCGGCGGGAGTCAGACCCGTAGGGAGTGGTGGGGCCAGCGGGCGCGGGCCTGTTCCTGGGAGCGCATGGTCGCCAGGGTCAGCAGGCCGCGGCCGCGGCCCGTTTCGAGCAGGCCGGGAAGGGCGGGCAGCGGGGCGAGGGCCGCGATGTCGTCCAGAACGAGGGTGAGTGGTGGGTCGAGCCGACCGTCAGATGACCGTTCGGCCATGCGGCGGCCGTGCTCGACCACGCTTGAGAGGAGTGCGGTGAGCAGCGGCATCGCACCCGGGTCGGTACGCGGATCCTCGATGGGCTCGCCTACCACGTAAAGCGTTCCCCCCTCATCGATAAATGATTCGAGAAGGACCGAATCTGCTCGAAGGGGGGTGCAGGCATCCCGGATGTGGATCGAGGAGAGGGCGGTCAGCGCCCGGCCGATCAACGACTGGGAGGCCTCCCGGCGTTCGGGATGTGCCGTGAGCACCGACTCCAGCTCGCCGGCCTGGCCGGCGGAGGCCTTGGGGCTGGTGCGCAGGATGCGTACGGGTTCCTGGGCGGCGCCGGTGGCGTGCGCCCAGCGGTGCAGCTGGCGGAACGGGCGGCCGTCCACCGCGGCGGCGTGCAACCAGCAGCGCAGCAGTGTCTGGGCGGCGTCCGCGACCGCCGAGTCCAGGGCGCCGGCCGGGCGTACGGGGGCCAGCAGGGCGGCGGCACGGGTGGTGGCGGTGGCGAGGTCCGTACAGCCGGAGGTCGGTGACCAGCGGAGCCGGGCCGGGGTGTCGAGGCGGTGGGTCGGGTCGTAGGTCAGCAGCGGGCCGAGCTTGGCGCGGGCGTCCTTGGTCTCGGCCCAGATGCCGGGGTCCGTCGTGGCGACGATCAGCGGGCCCGGGGCGGCGGCCGCGGTGGCGACGGATGTCGCGAGGGCGGCGGCACGGTCGGTGGTGAACTGGACGCGGGGGAGGGTGGGTTCGGGGGTGGCAGCGGTGGCGGGTGTGAGCGGGGGTGCGGTGCGTTGCTCCGGGACGGGGCCGGCGGCCGCGGTGTCGAGGGGCGGCGGGGCAGGGACGGCCGGTGTGGCCGGGGCGTCCTCGCTGGGGGCCGCGGGCTCCTGGGCGGCAGGGACGGTCTCCCGGGCCGCCTCCCGGGCCGCTCGCGCTGCTCGGGCCTCCCTCGCCTCCCGTTCCGCCTCCCGTGTCTCCTGGTCCGTCAGACGGGCTTCCCGGGCCTCCCGGGCCTTCGCCCGGCGGGCCGCCCGTACGGCGCGGTAGCGGGTGACCGTCCCCAGCGTGAAGATCACCAGAACCAGCAGCACCATCAGCTCACCGATGAGGATGCCCCAGAAGAGGCCGTAACCCGAGAGCTGGCCCTTGGGGGTGCCGGGCCAGGCGGCGGCCATGTCGTGCGGCGCGGAGACCAGATGCCGCAGCGCCATCGGCGTACCGGAGTAGGTGACTCCCGTGGGCCAGGCGCCGTGCGCGAACAGGCCGGCCAGTCCGGTCGCCGTCCACACCAGCACGGTCAGGCCCAGCAGGAAGGCGAGCAGCCCGACCAGCAGGGAGTCGGGGACGCCGTGTCCCCGGCCCCGGCCGGCACCTCGTTCGTCGTCGTATCCGCGGGTCACGCCACCGTCTCGCTCGACTCGTCTCTCCACTGCCGCTCCATCGCCATGGCCTCGGCGCGTGCCTCGGCCTCGGCGTCCGCCGCCGCCTGGACGGCGCGCGCCTCGTCCGTCGGCATCGCGGATGCCTCGCTCATCGCGGACGCCTCGGTCATCGCCCGGTCGGTGAAGACCAGCGGGCGTTCGGCCTCGGTGATGAGGTGTTTGACGACCTGGACATTGCCGTTGACGTCCCAGACCGCGATGCCGGGGGTGAGGGTCGGGATGATCTCGACGGCCCACCGTGGCAGGCCGAGTACCCGGCCGGTGGCGCGTGCCTCGTCGGCCTTCTGGGCGTAGATGGTGCGGGTCGAGGCCATCTTGAGGATCGCCGCGGCTTCCCGGGCGGCGGCGCCGTCGACCACGTCGCTGAGGTGGTGGACGACGGCCACGAAGGACAGGCCGAGCCGTCGGCCGAACTTCAGCAGCCGCTGGAAGAGCTGTGCCACGAACGGCGAGTTGATGATGTGCCAGGCCTCTTCCACCAGGAAGATGCGCTTCTTGCGGTCGGGGCGGATCCAGGTGTGCTCCAGCCAGACGCCGACGATCGCCATCAGGATCGGCATCGCGATGGAGTTGCGGTCGATGTGCGACAGGTCGAAGACGATCAGCGGTGCGTCGAGGTCGATGCCCGCCGAGGTTGGGCCGTCGAACATGCCGCGCAGGTCACCGTCGACGAGCCGGTCGAGCACCAGCGCCACGTCCAGACCCCAGGCCCGGACGTCGTCTATGTCGACGTTCATCGCCTCGGCCGACTCCGCCTCCGGGTGCCGCAGCTGCTCGACGATGTCGGTCAGGACGGGCTGCCGGTGGGTGATGGTGTCGGTCACATAGGCGTGCGCGACCTTGAGGGCGAAGCCGGAGCGTTCGTCCAGGCCGTGGCCCATCGCGACCTCGATGATCGTGCGCAGCAGGGCCAGCTGGCCGGTGGCGGTGATCGACGGGTCGAGGGGGTTGAGGCGGATTCCGCCGTTGAGGGCGGCGGTCGGGTCGAGGCGGATGGGAGTTATCCCCAGCTCCTGGGCGATGAGATTCCATTCGCCGACGCCGTCCTCGCCCTGGGCGTCCAGCACCACGACCTGACGGTCCCGGAACCTCAACTGCCGCAGGACGTAGGTCTTCTCCAGCGCCGACTTGCCGTTGCCGGACTCGCCGAGGACCAGCCAGTGCGGGGCCGGCAGCTGTTGTCCGTAGAGCTGGAACGGGTCGTAGATGTATCCCTTGCCGCTGTAGACCTCACGGCCGATGATCACGCCGGAGTCGCCGAGACCGGGGGCCGCGGTGGGCAGATAGACCGCCTGGGCCTGGCCGGTGGAGGTGCGTACGGGCAGCCGGGTCGTCTCCACCTTCCCGAACAGGAAGCTGGTGAACGCCTCGGTGAGCGCTCCGAGCGGATCGATCATGGCCATGACGTACGCGCCTCCCAGCGGCTTTAGCGGCGGATCCCGGTCGCGAACGGCAGGGTGTTGACGAACGCCCGGTGGTGCTCGCGGTCGCACCACTCCAGCTTGAGGTAGGACTTGCCGGCCGAGGCGCGGATGGTGCGCTTGTCGCGCGCGAGCGCCTCGGGCGAGCGGGAGGACACCGTGAGGTAGCCGACGAGGTTGACGCCGGCGGCACCGGACGCCAGGTCCTCGCCCCGCTGGTCCACCCGGCCGTGGTGCGCGACATCGCGCGGGTCCACCACCCGGTTCATCTTCGCCGCGCGGCTGGCCTCCGCGTCGTCGTTCGTCTTCTCCGTCAGCATCCGCTCGATGGCGATTTCGGTGGGTTCGAGGTCCATGCAGACCGCGACCGTACGGATCACATCCGGGGTGTGCACCAGGAGGGGCGCGAGGAAGTTGACGCCCACCGGGGTCAGCGGCCACTCCTTGACCCAGGCGGTGGCATGGCACCACGGTGCGCGGGTCGTCGACTCCCGCGTCTTGGCCTGCAGATACGTCGGCTCCATCGCATCCAGCTCGGCCGGCCAGGCGTTGCGCTTGCTCATCGCCTGGATGTGGTCGATGGGGTGGTCCGGGTCGTACATGGAGTGCACGAGGGAGGCGAGCCGGGCCTGGCCGAGCGGCTGGCGCACCCGGATGTCGGCCTCGGCGAGCCGGGCGCAGATATCGGTGAGCTCACGGGCCATGACCACGGCGAGACCGGCGTCCCGGTCCAGCTTCTTGCGCAGCAGCCCGCCCTGGTGCATCCGCGCGGCGCGGGCCATGGTCTGTGCCTCGGTGGCCAGCTCGCGGGTGTAGTGCATACAGGCGACGAGGTAGGCGCGGTGCTGCTCGGAGGAGGTGGAGACCATCGACTGGAGCTGGTCGTAGGACTCCTGCAGCCACACCGGGGAGGAGCGGTCGCCGCGCTGGGCGACGTCCTTGGCGTGTGCGTCCGGGTCGGCGGGCAGCGTCCGCGCCAGCATCTGCAGCCGGGTCACAAAGCCGTCCCCGTTGGCCACATGCTTGAGCAGCGTCCCGAAACGGTCGACCAGCGCCTCCTGGTCCTCACTGTCCCGCAGGCCGACGCCCGGCCCCTCGATCTCGATGGCCGCCGTCACCGTCTTGCGGTCGGCGTGCAGGAGCACCGCGATCTCGTCCGGGCCGAACGGCGCGGACAGCCAGTTGATCCGTCCGATGCCGGGCGGCGGGCCGATCTCGACCTCCCGGCCGTCCAGCCGGACGCCCGCCTCGGCGGTGCCGGAGCGGTAGGTGGCGCCGCGGCGGGCCGTCCGGCGGAAGCTGCGCCGGATCTCGAACCACTTGTAGAACGTCCGGCCCTTGTACGGCACGTAGACGACGGCGAGCCCCAGCATCGGGAAGCCGGTCAGGGACACGATCCGCAGCGGCAGCATGGGCACCAGCAGCCCGCACATCATGCCGAGGAACGCGCCCGCGATGATCAGCGCGATCTCACCGGTCTCGCGGTTCTTGCCGACGATCGCGTTGGGCCGGGCGCGGCCGATCAGATAGGTGCGACGCGGGGCGATCGGGTGGGACTGCGTACTCAACGACCCTCACCTCCTGCTGTCTTGCCGGTGCGGGAGCTGCCGCTTGGGCCGGGATGGGGGTTCGTACGGGGAGCGGGGGTGGCGGGGGCCGGGGAGCGGCCGCCGCGGGAGCTGTGCGCGGCGACGCCGCCGGCCACCGAGTCGGCCGGCCGGGACTGGCCGCCCTGCGCCTGCCCGCCGTCCCCGCCGGAGCTGCGGGAGCTGTGGGTCTTGATGCCCTGGGAGACCAGTGCGGCGGGCGAGGAGATCATCGCGGCGGCCTGGCTGCCGTCGGTGGCCCGGCCCTTGTTCGTACGGGCCGAGACCATCTCGTCGCCGAAGCCGGGGACGAAGCGGTAGATCACCGCGCTGGCGAAGATGGCGAGGACGATGATCGAGAGGCCGGAGACGACCGCGGAGAAGGCGTTCGGGCCCTTGTCGTGGGACAGCGCACCGGCGACGCCGAGCACGATCACAATGACCGGCTTCACCAGGATCACCGCGATCATGATGCCCGCCCAGCGGCGCACATGCCCCCACATGTTCTTGTCGACCAGCCCGGCGTAGACGACCGTGCCTAGCAGCGCCCCGACGTACAGCAGCGCGGCCCGGATCACCAGCTCCAGCCACAGCACACCGGCGGCGAGCACGGAGACCAGTGACACCACGATCAGCATGATCGGGCCGCCGCCGATGTCGGTGCCCTTCGTGAGCGCTTGCGAGAAGGCCCCGAAGAAGGTGTCGGTCTGCGCCCCTGTCCCCTTCGCGATGATCTCGGTGACCCCGTCGGTCGCCGAGACGATCGTGTACAGGATGAGCGGGGTGAAGGCGGAGGCCAGGACGGTCAGCCAGAGGAATCCGACCGCTTCACTGATCGCCTCCGTCAGCCGGACGCCGCGCACCGCGCGCTTGGCGACGGCCAGCAGCCACAGGACGAGCGTGAGCACGGTGGAGGCGGCGAAGACGACGGCGTACTGACGCAAGAACGCGGCGTTGGTGAAGTCCACCTGAGAGGTGGCCTTCACGGCCTCCGACAACTTCGTGACGATCCAGGCGGCCGCTTTGGCACAGCCTTTGGCGAGGGATTCGAGGGGGTCGAGGGGGTTGTTATCGGTGAGGCCGCCGCCGCCCGGACCGGGCGTGCTGCCGCTGTCCCCGCCCCGCTTTTCACAGAGTTCCCTGGCCTTGTCCGAGAGCAGACTGCAGGCGCCCTCGCTCGGTTTGGGAGAGGGCGCCGCGAACGCGCGGGCCGAGAGGACCACCAGGGTGGCCTGCAGACCGCTCAGCGCCGAGGCGACGGTGAGGGCGCGGCGTCGGTTGTTACCTCGCATACGTGAACCCTCCGAACCCTTGGACGGCCTTGGACATGTCCTTGGCCGTCGCAGCGGCCTGGTCGCCGCCGATCGGGGCCGGCCCGGCCTTCTGTGTGAAACCGGCGAGCTTCCAGTCGCCGTTGACCCACTGCAACTGCATCGTGGACGTGTACCAGCTCTCCGTGACCGGGTTCTGGGAACCCGTGCCGGCGAGGCCGAACAGGGTGGAGTACCAGACCGCGACCGTAGCGGTGGTGCCCTCGAACTTCTCGGTCTTCGTCCCGACCGGATTCGCCCGGGACACGAAGGTCATTCCGCCCGGTGTGCTGCCGTCCGCCTTGAGGCCGACCCGGCCGAGGAACTTGGGGTCCGTGTAGACCTTGCGCAGGCTCTCCTTGCGGGCTGCGGCCACCGGGGAGGTGTAGACGGCGTCGACGATCGCGTCCCGCTCGCCGGACTGGTACATCCCGCTGCTGGAGAGCGCCACCGCATAATTCGCCGCCGCCGACTGCGCCCCCTGCTCCGTCTTGGCGAACCCCGACGCAATGCCTCCGGTCTTGCCGCTGACGGCCTTGGTGCCGGTGGGGGCGGTGGGCTGGGTGCGGCCGGGGTCCTTGGGGGAGTCGTTCGAGGCGGTTTCGCTGTTGCCGCTGCCGCCGCGGTTGGCGAAGGCGATGGCCGCGAGCAGCAGGACGATCACGCCGACGATCGTGACGAGGTTGCGGCTGGAGAGGCCGGTCCGGGACCGCCGTCCCGAGCCGTAGATGTCGCCGTCGTTGTCGGGAAGTCTGGTCCGGGTCTGGCCCGTCTCGGGACCGCGGTGTCCGTCGCCGTAGCCGCCGTCGTCACTGAGACTCATCGCGCCTGTGCCCCCTCTGCCGCCGTCGCCGTGCGTGCCGTTGTGTGCCGTTGTGTGCCGCCCTCATATGACCGTAGCCGCGCGGGCGGCGGCTCGGGTGCAGCGGTACGAGTACATCTCACCGTGACGGGTCCTCAGATGCGGTACGGCAGAGGCGAATGGGGGACTCTGGGTTATTTGTGCGCATCGCCTGCTCCGCGGTTGCCGGTCGCCTTCTTGCACCTTCTTTCCCCCGGATCCACCTGTCCCCGCGCAGGGCTCGGCCCAATCGGTCCGCTGGTGGCGGGGGTGATGAGGGCGTGCTGCGGTTCCGTCGGGCCGGCGTGAGCAGGCGTCAGCATGTCGCCTCGGCAGGGGAGGTGGGGCCGGTGGAAGCGAGTGGAGGCACGGGACGGCGGAGAGATGGTGGGCGGGGGCGCACGGGGGTGCCGTGGGGACGGACGGGGGCCGGCGGCAGGGCTGGGTGTGGTCTAGACCGCCATGCCGTAGACGATGGTGAACAGCGTCCCCAGGGAGCCGATGATGAAGACGCCGGTCAGGCCGGCCACGATCAGGCCCTTGCCTTGTTCGGCGCTGAAGGTGTCGCGCAGCGCGGTGGCGCCGATGCGCTGTTTGGCGGCGCCCCAGATCGCGATGCCGAGGCACAGCAGGATCGCCACCGCCATGACCACTTCGATCATCACGCGGGCCTCGTTGCCCAGGCTCCCGAACGGCCCCCAGTCCGGGGCGATTCCGCCGATGATGGTGGTGATGTCGCCTTTTTCGGCCGCAATGAACATGTGTGAACTCACCGCCCCTTGATGGGTAGTTGTCTCCCCGTGCCGGCGCGGCACAGGTCAGTCTCTATCTTCGCTGACAAATGGGCCGTCAGCTGTCGACTTGGCGGCTTTCTTTGAAGGATCCCGTGCGGGTGGGGTGTGCCTGTGGGCGCACGCCCTCCATTGAACCGACTGGTCTCACCGTGTGTATCACGGGGGATAACCCTGAGCAATGATCATCGGGGCGGTGGTGGCCGGTCCGGCGCACCGGACCGGGCGTAGTCCGTTCGGATGCCTGTCGTGGCCGGGTGTGTGGCTACTTCGGGGCGTGGGACATGGCGAAGATCATGACGAGCGCCACGAGGTGGATGGCGAACAGGAAATAGGCGACGCGCCACCACAGGTGGCGGCTCATCTGCTTCTGATTGTTCGGGTCCACGGCTCGCGTCCTGTCTCGGGGCTCCTGTGCAGTGTCGCCCATCCGGCGGCGTACGGGCGTCGCCGTGAGCGGAATCGCACCCCGGCCGGCGCGCCCCCTGCGCCGTGTCATGCCCCGCCGTGCGGCACCCGGTGCGGCGGGGCGCGCGGGAGCGGCCGGAAAAAGGCAGTGAACCGGGGCTGAATGGGGGAGGGTTGGGGGGTGCGGAAATTCTGGGTGGCCGGTGGGCTCGGGGCGGGGCTGGTGCTCTGCCTGCTCGGGCTGCTGGTGATCGGTACGTATATGGCGGCGGCCGGGCTGGCCGGGGCCGGCGGCCGGGCGCTCGGGCTGGCGAAGGGTTCGGTGCCGGCCGAGTACCAGCAGCTGGTGCAGAAGTGGGGGACGCTCTGTCCGGCGATAAGTCCCGCGCTGCTGGCGGCGCAGCTCTACCAGGAGAGCGGGTGGAACCCCAAGGCGCAGAGTCCGGCGGCCGCACAGGGCATGGCGCAGTTCATCCCGGGGACCTGGCAGACCCATGGCGTCGACGGGAACGGCGACGGCAAGAAGGACGTATGGGACCCGGAGGACGCGATTCCGTCGGCGGCCTCGTACGACTGCGAGCTGGCGAGCTATGTGAAGCGCGCACCGGGCAACGCCACGCACAACATGCTCGCCGCGTACAACGCCGGGGCGTACCGCGTCATCCAGTACAACGGGGTGCCGCCGTACCGCGAGACACAGAACTATGTGAAGACGATCACGACGCTGGCGAAGAGCTTCGAGGCGCCGTCGGGGCGGGTGGAGCCGTCGCGGCAGGCGGCGGCCGCCATCTACTTCGCGCAGCAGCGGCTCGGTACGCGCTATCTGTGGGGTGGCACGGGGACCGCGGCACAGGGCGGCCGGTTCGACTGTTCCGGGCTGACCCAGGCCGCGTACGACTCGGTGGGCATCAAGCTGCCCCGGGTGGCGAACGACCAGTGGAACGCCGGGCCGCATCCGAAGCGGAACGAGCTGCTCCCGGGCGATCTGGTGTTCTTCGCCTACGACCTGAAGGACCCGCGCTCGATCCACCATGTGGGGATCTATGTGGGGGGCGGGTACATGATCAACGCGCCGTACACCGGGGCCGTGATCCGGTTCGACAAGATCGATACGCCGGATTACATCGGTGCGACCCGCGTCACGTCGGATGGCGCAAAAGCGCTGCCCGGTACGAACGCTGCGTGAACATAGGGCCCTGAACTGCGGTGATGAGTCAAGCTTCGATAACGTCCTGGTGATCATCCGGTAGAGAGTGGAACGCCCGGGGCGGACATCGCGTTTCCTTGGCGTGGGGACGTAGCAGCGCTTGGCACCGCACACGCTCGACGACCACGGGGGCAGGCAGCACACGAAGGCGCTCGCGCGCGCGAAAGATAAGGGGCCGCTGCAGATGGCTGGACTCGCACTCGAGGGGCCGAACCCCGACGTCGACGTGCTCGACGGCATCAACGGCCTCGCGAAGGACGCCCCCCACTGGGTCAACAAGGCCATGGAGTACATCGGTGAGTACGGCATCATCGCCGGCCTCGCCGTGCTGTGTCTGATCGCCTGGTGGTCCGCGCGCCGCAGGCCGGGCGCACCGGCCGCCGTCGCGGGCCTGGTCTGGGCGCCGCTGGCGGCGGGCATCGCCCTGCTGGCCAATATCCCGATCCGGTCGTTCGTTGAACGGCCACGGCCGTTCAAGGACCACGCCGGACTGGAAGTACTGATCCCCGGCAAGAGCGACTTCTCGTTCGTGAGCGACCACGCGACGCTCACCATGGCGGTCGGGGTCGGTCTGTTCGTCGCCCACCGGAAGTTCGGCCTGATCGGGATTCTGCTGGCGCTCGCCGAGGGCTTCTGCCGCGTCTACATGGGCGTGCACTACCCGACCGACGTGGTCGGCGGCTTCGCGCTGGGCACCGCCGTCGCGCTGCTGCTCGCGCCGCTCGCGCAGGCGCTGCTGGTGCCGCTGACGACGGCGATCGGCCGGTCGAAGCTGGCGTGGCTGGTGCGCGCGCCGGGCGTCGAGGCGGGCGTGGACGGCCCCGCGGGGCAGGACGGCGACGGCAGCCGCGTGGTGGCCACGGGATCGGCGATGCGGCGCGGCAACAAGGAGCGGGACAAGGATCTGGCGGCCTGAGGGGCGCGGCCGGCCGGTTCACCGGAACCGGCCGTCCATGTCCGCCAGGCCGTCAGGG
>NZ_JBEZHQ010000076.1:0-11111 GCF_040650675.1 Streptomyces sp. NPDC048637 | reverse complement strand
GGGACGGTGCTGATCACGGGTGGTACGGGCGCGCTCGGTGCTCGTGTGGCGCGTTGGGTGGCCGAACGCGGTGCCGAGCACGTGGTCCTGACAAGTCGTCGGGGCCCGGAGGCTCCCGGTGCGTCGGAGCTGGAGGCGGAGCTGTCGGCGCTCGGGGTGCGGGTGACGGTGGCGGCTTGCGATGTGGCGAGTCGGGATGCGGTCGAGGAGCTGCTGTCGGGCTGCGCCGTGGATGCTGTCGTTCATGCAGCGGGTGTGGTGGATTCCGTGCCGTTGGGGGACGCGGGTGCGGAGCATTTTGCTGAGGTGCTGGGGGCGAAGGTTGCCGGTGCTGTGGTGCTGGATGAGGTGCTGGGTGACCGTGCGTTGGATGCGTTTGTGGTGTTCTCGTCGATCGCTGGTGTGTGGGGCAGCGGTGGCCAGGCGGCGTATGCGGCGGGGAATGCCTTCGTCGAGGGGTTGGTGGAGGCGCGTCGTGCGCGGGGTGTGGTGGGTTGTGCGGTGGCGTGGGGTCCGTGGGCCGGCGGTGGGATGGCCGGTGTGGAGGGTGCGGAGGAGCATCTGCTGCGTCGTGGGCTGAGGGCTCTGGATCCGGGGCTGGCGGTGTCGGCGTTGGAGTCGGTGGTTGGTGCGGGTGAGGGTTCGGTAGTCGTGGCGGATGTGGAGTGGGAGCGGTTTGCTCCGGCGTTCACGAGTGCTCGTCCGAGTCCGTTGCTGGGGGAGCTGCCTGAGGTGCGGGCGGCGCTGGCTGACGGCGGCAATGCCGGTGGTGAGGGTTCTGGTGCTGGGGTGGTGGTGCGGGAGCGCTTGGCGGGGCTGTCGGTTGTGGAGCGGGAGCGGGCGCTGCTGGAGCTGGTACGTACCCACGCCGCAGCAGTCCTCGGCTACCACAAGCCTGCTGACCTCGAAATCGGCGCCACATTCCGGGACTTGGGCTTCGACTCGCTCACTGCAGTCGAGCTGCGCAACGGTCTGAATGCCGAGACGGGCCTGCGACTCCCCGCCACTCTGGTCTTCGACTATCCGACGCCGAGCGACCTGGCCCGTTTCCTGGACGGTGAGTTGTTCGGGACCGGGACGGATGTGGTGTCCGGTCTGCCGGTGCTGGCGTCCACCTCGGACGATCCGGTGGTCATCGTCGGGATGAGCTGCCGGCTTCCCGGTGGGGTGGCCAGTCCCGAGGACCTATGGCGGCTGGTGGCCGAAGCCGAAGACGCCATCTCCGGCTTCCCGACGGACCGTGGCTGGGACCTCGATTCCCTCTTCGGGAACGACGCCGACCAGGCCGGTGCGAGCCGAACGCGCGCGGGCGGGTTCCTGCGCGATGCCGCCCAGTTCGACCCGGCGTTCTTCGGGATCAGCCCGCGTGAAGCGGTCGCGATCGACCCGCAGCAGCGGCTGCTGCTGGAGACCTCCTGGGAAGCCCTGGAACGCTCCGGCGTCAGCCCCACATCGGTCAAGGGAAGCCGTACCGGCGTATTCGTCGGTGCCAGCGCTTCGGGTTACGGGGCAGGCCTGCAGGAGGCTCCGGAAGGGCTCGGCGGCCACTTGCTCACCGGAAGCTCGGGCGCTGTGGTGTCAGGCCGGGTGTCGTATGCGCTGGGTCTTGAGGGACCGGCGGTCACGGTCGACACGGCGTGCTCCTCGTCGCTGGTAGCCCTGCACCTGGCCGCGCAGTCCCTGCGCTCGGGGGAATGCGACCTCGCCCTCGCCGGTGGTGTGACGGTCATGGGCAACCCCGGAGCCTTCGTCGAGTTCAGTCTTCAGGGCGGCCTTGCTGCTGATGGTCGGTGCAAGGCGTTCTCGGACGCTGCGGATGGCACCGGTTGGGCTGAGGGCGCTGGTGTGTTGGTGGTGGAGCGGCTGTCGGACGCCCGGCGTAACGGTCATCGGGTGTTGGCTGTGGTGGCGGGTAGTGCGGTGAATCAGGATGGTGCGTCGAATGGTTTGACGGCGCCGAATGGTCCGTCGCAGCAGCGGGTGATCCGGCAGGCGCTGGCGGGTGCCGGACTGTCGCCGTCGGATGTCGATGTGGTCGAGGCACACGGGACGGGGACGTCGCTGGGTGACCCGATCGAGGCGCAGGCGCTGCTTGCTACGTATGGGCAGGACCGGGACGGGGACCGGCCGTTGTGGCTCGGTTCGGTGAAGTCGAACATCGGGCACACGCAGGCGGCTGCGGGTGCGGCGGGTGTCATCAAGATGGTGCTGGCGTTGCAGCACGGTGTGCTCCCGCAGACCCTGCATGCCGATGAGCCGTCGTCGCACGTGGACTGGTCGGCGGGCAATGTGCGGCTGCTCGCCGAAGCCGTCGGATGGCCGGAGAGTGGCCGACCGGGGCGGGCGGCGGTCTCCGCCTTCGGCGTCAGTGGGACCAATGCGCATGTGGTGATCGAGCAGGCTCCGGTGGAGGAGAGCGCGGAAGCCGGGCCGTTGGATGTGCTCGGAGGTGTGGTGCCGTGGGTGGTGTCGGCGCGGAGTCGGGAGGGGCTGCGGGCGCAGGCGCAGCGGTTGTTGGCGCATGTGGAGGCCCGTCCTGAACTCGGCTTGTCTGAGGTGGGGTTCGCCCTGGCCACGACACGTTCGGCGTTTGAACACCGGGCCGTCGTCCTCGGCACCGAGCGCGCGGAACTCCTTGACGGCCTCACCGCCGTGGCAGAGGGAACTGCTGCGGTCAATGCGGTAACGGGTGCGGTGGACACCGGAGGCCGGCTGGCTCTGCTGTTCACCGGGCAGGGTGCGCAGCGGCTGGGGATGGGTCGCGAGTTGTATGACGCGTTCCCGGTCTTCGCCGATGCTTTTGATGCTGTTTGTGCGCACTTTGATGGCGAGCTGGCGTCGCCGCTGCGGGATGTGGTGTTCGGTGACGAGGCCGAGCAGTTGAATCGGACGGGTTTCACTCAGCCGGCGTTGTTCGCGGTGGAGGTGGCGCTGTTCCGGCTGATGGAGTCGTTCGGTGTGCGGCCCGACTTCCTGGTGGGGCATTCCATCGGTGAGTTGGTGGCTGCGCATGTGGCGGGTGTCTTGTCGCTGGAGGACGCGTGCCGTCTGGTGGCGGCCCGTGGTCGCCTGATGCAGGCGCTTCCGGCGGGCGGCGCGATGGTCGCGCTTCAGGCCGCCGAGGAGGAGGTGTTGCCGCTGCTGGAGGGCCAGGAGCAGCGGGTGAGCATCGCCGCCGTGAACGGTCCGCGGTCGGTCGTGGTCTCCGGTGAGGAATCGGCGGTTGCCGAGATCGCCGGGCGTTTCGAGTCCGACGGCCGGAAGGTGAAGCGACTCAAGGTCAGCCACGCCTTCCACTCGCCGCTGATGAAGCCGATGCTCGACGAGTTCCGCGTTGTTGCGGACAGCGTGGCGTACGCGGAGCCCCGTATCCCGGTGGTTTCGAATCTGACCGGCACGCTGGCCACGCCGCAGGAGCTGACCTCCCCCGACTACTGGGTGCGGCACGTCCGTGAGGCTGTGCGCTTCGCCGATGGCATCCGCTGGCTGGCGGAGCACGAGGTCACCCGGTTCCTGGAGATCGGGCCGGACGGCACCCTGACCGCCATGGCACAGGGCTGCCTCGACAGTGACGCGGACGCGGACGTGGAGCTTGACGCGGACCATGTCCTCATCCCCACCCTGCGCGGCGACGACCGCGGCGAGATATCCGCCGTACTCTCCGCCGCCGGACGGGCCTTCGCCCACGGCATCGCCATCAACTGGCAGACCTTCTTCCCCACCACAGCCCCCACCACAGCCACCGAAAGCAACACCACCGAAAGCACTACCACCGAAAGCACCACCACCACTCCCACTCCCGCCCCCACCCCCATCGACCTCCCCACCTACGCCTTCCAACACCAGCGCTACTGGCTTGAGATACCGTCCACGACCGCGGATGCCTCGTCGATCGGCCTTGCCGCGGCCGGGCACCCGCTCCTCGGGGCGGCGGTGTCCCTGGCCGGCGGCCATGAGGTGGTGCTGACCGGGCGTCTCTCGCCCCGTACGCAGCCGTGGCTTGCCGAGCACCGTATTGCGGGCGCGATCGTCGTCCCGAGCACCGCACTGCTGGAACTGGCAGTGCGCGCAGGGGATGAGGTCGGTTGCTCCCACATCAGGGAACTCGCCCTCGAAGCACCGCTGGTGCTCGCCGAGGACGGTGCGGTTCAGCTGCAGCTCCGTATCGAGGCCCCGGATGCCTCCGGTGACCGGGCGCTGGGTGTGTACGCGCGCCCTGCGGCGGCCTCGGCCGATGCGCCGTGGACGCGGCATACGAGCGGTGTCCTGGCGGAGAGCGGCCCGACGGAGGAGGCCTTCGACTTCGCTGCGTGGCCGCCGGCCGGCGCGGAGCCCGTGGACATCGACGACCTGTACGAGGGGCTGGCGGCGGCCGGGTTCGACTACGGTTCGGCCTTCCGCGGCGTGCGGGCCGTTTGGCGGGGCGCCGACGGCGTGTACGCCGAGGCCGAACTGCCGGAGTCCGCTGCGGCCGGGGAATTCGCTCTCCATCCCGCTCTGTTGGACGCGGCGCTCCATCCGCTGGGCCTCGGTCTGCTGGACGGTGTGGCGACGGAGGCCGTGCTGTTCGCGTGGAGCGGCGCCTCGCTGCAGGCGACCGGCGCGACCGCACTGCGGATCCGGCTGGCCCGCCGCGGGGCCGACGAGGTGTCCCTCCAGGCCGCCGACGGCGCCGGGCAGCCGGTGATCGCGGTCGAGTCGATGCTGATGCGCAAGACCAGTGAGCGGCGGGACGACCGGACGCCTTCGCTGCCGGCTTCGCTGCTCCGTCTCGACTGGGCACCGATCGCCGTGGAACGGGCCCGCGAGTCGGACATCGGCGAGGGCGCGGCAGCGGATGCCGATGTGCCGCGGCTGACCGTAGTGGGGAGCGACCCGCTGGGCCTGGCCGAGGCGCTGGGCGTACACGTCGCCGAGGCTGTGGAGGCGGCCACCGACTCCACGACGGACGCGACGACCGGCACAGTGCTCGTGACCGGCGTCGCCACCGTGGACGAAGCGCACACCACCCTCACGGCGTTCAGCGAACGGCTGGCGCAGGAGTCGTCGTCGGCCCGTCTGGTGTTCGTCACCCGAGGCGCCATCGCCCTCGGTGGCGAGGCACCGGACGCGGAGGCCGCCGCCCTCTGGGAAGAGCTTCGCGTTGTCCAGGCCGACTACCCGGACCGGATCGTGCTCGTGGACGTCGATGACGACCTCGACTCCCATCGTGTGCTGCCGTCCGCGCTCGCCACGGACGAGTCCGAGCTCGCCCTCCGCAGGGGTGAGGTGTCGGCCGCGCGGCTGGTCAGGTGTGCATCGAGCGCCGCCGCAGCCCTGGACGTGGAGCCCGGAGGAACGGTCCTGGTCACCGGCCCGTTCGCCGAACAAGTCGCCGCCGCCCTCGAACCCCAGGGAGACGTACAGACCGTCGCCTACCAGGACCAGGACCAGGACCAGGACGGGGACGGAGCCGGAGACGGAGCCGGAAACCAGGACGCGGCAGCGGAGGCGGACGCGGACGCGTACGCGGACACCGGCCAGAACCCACACACCCTGCAAGCAGCGATAGCCGCAGCCCGGGCAACCGGACGCCCGCTCAGCGCCGTCGTGCACACCGCCGACCTCGGCCGGTGCCGCGATGTCGATACGGCCCGCGTCCTCGATGAGTTGACGCGCCGCACTGACACGGACGGCGCCCCGCCCGCGCTCGTCCTCCTCGGCATCGGCGGCCCGGCCGGCGCTCCGTCGGGCGGGCAACTGGCCGCGCTCGCCCACCGCCGGGCCGGCGCCGGCCTGCCGGTTCTGGCACTGCTGCCGCCGTCCGGCGCGGCCGCCCCGGGGCTGTCCGCGGTGTCGGTGGAGGAGACCGCGGCCCTGCTGGGCGCCGCCCAGGCCACGGGCCGGACGGTGCTGCGTCCCGCGCGGGTGGACCGCGCCGCACTGCGCGGCTCCGCGACCCCGCTGCCGGCCGTTCTCAGCGCGTTGGCGCAGGGCTCCGGGCGACGGATCGCCACACGTGAGCAGGCCACCGCGGCCTCCGGCCTGGCGCGTCGGCTCGCGGGGAAGGGTGCGGCCGAACGCGGCCGCGCGCTGCTCACCGTCGTCCGTACCCAGGTCGCCCATGTCCTCGGCTATGCCGGCCCGGACGAGGTGGAGCCCTCCCGGAGCTTCACCGACCTCGGATTCACCTCCCTCACCGCCGTCGAGCTGCGCAACCAGCTCAGGGCGGCGACGGGTATGGCGCTGCCCGCCACGCTCGTCTTCGACTACCCGACCCCGGTGGCGCTCGCCCGCTACCTCGACGATGAACTCACCGGTGAGACAGGCGACTCGGTGCCTGCGCCGTCCGGTGCGCCCGTCGACAACGACCCCATCGTCATCGTCGGGATGAGCTGCCGCTACCCGGGCGGCATCCGTACGCCCGAGGAGCTGTGGGAGCTGGTCGCCGCGGGTGGCGACGGGGTCTCCCCGTTCCCCGCCGACCGGGGCTGGGACCTCGCCGGCCTGTACCACCCGGACCCGGACCACCCGGGCACCTGCTACACCCGCGAAGGCGGATTCCTGCACGACGCCAGCCACTTCGACCCGGGCTTCTTCGGCATCAGCCCCCGCGAGGCACTGTCGATGGACCCGCAGCAGCGGCTGCTCCTCGAAGCGTCGTGGGAGGCCCTGGAAAGCTCCGGAATCGACCCCGCGGCCGCCCGCGGCACCCTCACCGGCGTCTTCGCGGGCGTCACCTACCAGGACTACATCGGCATCCTCGGCGGAGCACAGGAGAGCTTCGAGGGATACGTCGGCACCGGGAACTCGCCCAGCGTGCTGTCCGGGCGGATCGCCTACACCCTCGGCCTCGAAGGGCCGGCGGTCAGCGTCGACACCGCCTGTTCCTCGTCCCTGGTCGCCCTGCACCTGGCCGTCCAGTCGCTCCGTCAGGGTGAGTGCGATCTCGCGCTCGCGGGCGGTGTGACGGTGATGTCCACCCCTGGCTCGCTCATCGAGTTCAGCAGGCAGCGGGCGCTCGCCGAGGACGGCCGCTGCAAGCCGTTCTCGGCCGACGCCGACGGCGCGAGCTGGGCCGAGGGCGTCGGCATGGTGGCCGTCGAGCGGCTGTCCGACGCGCGGCGCAACGGACATCCCGTCCTGGCCGTCATCCGTGGCAGCGCCCTCAACCAGGACGGCGCCTCCAACGGTCTCACCGCTCCCAACGGCCCCTCCCAGCAGCGCGTCATCCGCCGGGCACTGGCCGCCGCCGGTCTCGGACCGCAGCAGGTGGACGCCGTAGAGGCGCACGGCACCGGGACTACCCTCGGCGACCCGATCGAGGCCCAGGCCCTGATCGCGTCCTACGGTCAGGACCGGGACGAGGACCGGCCGCTGTGGCTCGGTTCGCTGAAGTCGAACATCGGACACAGCCAGGCCGCCGCCGGCGTGGGCGGCGTCATCAAGATGGTGATGGCACTGCGTAACGGGCTGCTGCCCAGGACGCTGCACGCCGAGGAGCCCAGCCCGCACGTCGACTGGACAGCAGGCCATGTACAGCTGCTCAACGAGGCCGTCACCTGGCCGGACGCGGACGAGCCCCGCCGGGCCGGCGTCTCCTCGTTCGGGATGAGCGGCACCAACGCCCACGTCATCGTCGAGCAAGCACCCCGGGAGCAGGCACCCCGGCAGCCGGCCCAGCGGGACACCCCGGCGGTGTCCGCCCTCCCCGTGGTGCCGGTGCCCCTCTCCGCACGCACCGAGGACGCACTGCGCGACCAGGCCGCACGGCTGCGCTCCCACCTGCTCGCCCGGCCCGGCGAGTGCGACCTGCCCGGCATCGGCTTCTCGCTCGCCACGACCCGCTCCGCCTTCGAGCACCGGGCGGTGCTCGTCGCGGCCGACCTGGAGGACCTCGACCGCGGCCTGCGGGAGATCGCCGAGGGCGCGATGGTCTCCGACGTGCCCCAGGGAGTCGCCCGCGACGGCAGCGCCCGCCCCGTCCTGGTCTTCCCCGGCCAGGGCAGCCAGTGGGCGGGCATGGCACGTGAACTGCTCGACACCTCACCGGTGTTCGCCGACCGCCTGGCCGCCTGCGAACGCGCCCTCGCCTCCTTTGTCGACTGGTCGCTGACGGCCGTCCTGCGCGGCGACACCGACGCACCCGACCTCGAACGGGTCGACGTCATCCAGCCCGCGCTGTGGGCCGTCATGGTGTCGCTCGCCGAGCTGTGGCGCTCCTACGGAGTCGAACCCGAGGCGGTCGTCGGACACAGCCAGGGCGAGATCGCCGCCGCCTGTGTCGCCGGTGCGCTGACCCTGGACGACGGGGCGCGTGTGGTGGCCCTGCGCAGCCGGGCGCTGACCGCCATCACGGGAAGCGGCGGCATGATGTCCGTCCAGCTGTCGGCCACGGCGGTGCGCGAGCGCATCGAACCGTGGGGCGAGCGGCTGTCCGTCGCCGCCATGAACGGCCCCGCCTCCGTCGTGGTCTCGGGTGCCGCGGACGCGCTCGACGAGCTGTTCGCCGCGCTCACCGCGGACGGTGTGCGGGCCCGCAAGGTCTCCGTCGACTACGGTTCCCACTCGGCGCAGGTCGAGCCGGTGCGCGCCCAGGTGCTCGACGCACTGGACGGAATCAGCCCGGCCGACGCCGACATCCCGTTCTTCTCGACCGTCACCGGTCAGTGGCAGGACACCACCGGCCTCGACCCCGACTACTGGTACACCAACCTGCGGCAGACCGTACGGTTCGAGGACGCCATCCGCGGCCTGGTGGCCGCCGGCCACCGTGCCTTCATCGAGGTCAGCCCGCACCCGGTGCTGTCCGGCGGGATCCGTGACTGTGTGGACGCGCTCGGCACGGACGCCGCCGTGCTCGGCACCCTGCGCCGGGACGCGGGCGGCGTCGGCCGGCTCCTCACCTCCCTCGCCGAAGCACATGCGCAGGGTGTGGCCGTCGACTGGACCGCCGTTTTCGCAGGCACCGGCGCGCATCGCGTCGACCTGCCGACCTACGCCTTCCAGCGTGCGCGGTACTGGCCCCAGGCGCGCGAACTGACCGCCGCCGACAGCCAGGACGGGCCGCTGACCGACGCCGTCGAAGCGAAGTTCTGGGAGAGCGTCGAGAAGGAAGACCTCCAGGCGCTGACGGACACGCTCCACCTGGACGGCAATCAGCCGCTGAGCGCCGTACTGCCCGCGTTGTCGTCGTGGCGCAGGAACAGCCGCGAGAAGTCCACCGTCGACAGCTGGCGCTACACCGTGCGCTGGACGCCGCTCGCCGAGCGCGCCGCCGCCCTGCACGGCACCTGGCTGCTGGTCGCCCCGGCGGGGGAACCCGCCGACGGGCCAGTGGCCGCCGTACAGGACGCGCTCACCGCACACGGCGCCCGGGTACGCCTCGTGGAGCTGACTTCCGAGGACGGCTCGGACCGCGAACGGACCGCCGACCGGCTGCGCGAGGCGCTCGGCGGCGACGACCTCACCGGAGTCCTGTCGCTGCTCCCGCTGGACGAGCGTGCCCACCCCGCCCACCCCGCCGTGCCCCTCGGGCTGTCCGCGACCCTGTCCCTGGTCCAGGCACTCGGCGACCTCGGCATCGGCGCGCCCCTGTGGTGCGGGACCCGCGGGGCGGTCGCCATCGGCCGCTCCGAGTCCGTCACCCACGCCCACCAGGCGCTGGTCTGGGGCATGGGCCGGGTCGCCGCCCTGGAACACTCCGACCGCTGGGGCGGCCTCATCGACCTGCCCGAAACGCTCGACAAGCGGGCCGCCGACCGCCTCTGCGCCCTGCTCGCCGGCCCGGACGGCGAGGACCAGATCGCCCTGCGCGGCTCCGGGACCTACGGACGCCGCCTGGTCCGCGCCCCGCTGGCCGGCGCACCGGCCCAGCGGACTTGGCGGCCCCGCGGCACCGTACTCGTCACCGGCGGCACCGGCGCCGTCGGCGGCCATATCGCCCGGTGGCTGGCCCGCGAAGGCGCCGAGCACCTACTGCTCACCAGCCGCCGCGGCGCCGACGCCCCGGGCGCGGCGGAACTCGAAGCCGAACTCACCGCGCTCGGCTCCCGCGTCACCTTCGCCGCCTGCGACGTCGCCGACCGCGACGCGCTGCGCGACCTGCTGGCAGCCGTCCCGGAGCAGTACCCGCTCGGCGCGGTCATGCATGTCGCGGGCTCCCTCGACGACGGTGTGATCGACTCCCTCGACCCCGGCCGGATGGACACCGTGCTGCGCGCCAAGGTCACCGCGGCGCTCAACCTCCACGAGCTGACCCGGGACCGGGACCTGTCCGCCTTCGTGCTCTTCTCCTCCACCTCCGGCACCATCAGCGGCCCGGGCCTGGGCAACTACGCCCCCGGAAACGCCTTCCTCGACGCACTCGCCGACCGGCGCCGCGCCGAAGGGCTCCCCGCCACCGCCGTCGCCTGGGGCCACTGGTCCGGAGACGGCATGGGCGAGGGCGCCGTCGGCGACCGGCTCCGGCGCTACGGCGTGTACGACATGCAGCCCGAGCTGGCCTGCGGCGCACTCCGTCAGGCCCTCGACCACGACGAGGCCTACGTCTCCGTCACCGACCTCGGCTGGGACAAGTTCACCCCCGCCTTCACCGCCTCCCGGCCCAGCGCACTGCTGCGCGATCTCCCGGACGCCCAGCGCGTCCTGGAGACGGCACAGGAGAGCGACGACACCGGGTCCGACGCCGCGAAGCTGCTCCAGCATCTCGCCGGACTGTCCGAGTCCGAACGCGCCGCCATGGTCCTGGACGTCGTCCGCAGCTATGTCGCCACCGTGCTCGGCTACGCCGGACCCTCCGCCGTTGATCCCGAACGGGCCTTCAGCGACCTCGGGTTCGACTCACTCAGCGCCGTCGAGCTGCGCAACGGCATGAACGGCATCACCGGTCTGCGGCTGCCCGCGACCCTCGTCTTCGACTACCCCACCTGCGCGGTGCTCGCGGACTTCCTGCTGGCCGAACTGTCCGACACGGCAGTACACGACGGGTCTGCGACGGCGCCGGCCGCCGTGACGGCAGGACAGGCGGAGCATGACGAGCCGGTGGCGATTGTGGCGATGAGTTGTCGGTTCCCGGGTGGGGTGGGGTCGCCGGAGGAGTTGTGGGGGTTGTTGGTTGAGGGTGGGGATGG
>NZ_JBEZHQ010000075.1:0-13773 GCF_040650675.1 Streptomyces sp. NPDC048637 | reverse complement strand
CATACGGCCTCTGGCTCTCCGGGAGGGGACAACGCGGTGAGCACCGTCAAGGCGCCATGAGGCAGGAGGCAGGCGGCGGTCCGGGCCGGCGGCGGTCACGCCGCGCCCCCCTTGGGGCCTGCGGCGAAGTGTTCCTCCAGGACGGAGAGCCGGCGCCAGTACTCCTCCTCGTCGATCTCGCCCGCGGCGAAGCGCCGGCCGAGCACGGCGAGAGGCGCGGGCGTGTCGGCACGGGCGGGGTACTGCGGGCCGCGGAACTGCCGGCCGGGCCCGCCGTGTCGCCATACGGTGCGGCGCAGCAGTGTCACCACGCCGAAGACGACCAGCGCCCAGAAGGCGGGGACGAACAGGATCCAGGGGCCGGGGCCGCCGGACCAGGGGTCGGCGAGCTCGAACATCACCATCAACTCCTCGGTGGGCAGATACCTCCCGGGGCCTTCCGGTCCCGGCGGACCGGGAACTTCCGGTCTTCTTCGAGACTCGCCTTTCGGAGTCCGCCGGTCGTCGTACGGCCAGCGGCTCTGCCGGTACCGCGGCGGAAGTACGCGGGGCGGGCCCGGCTGCTCCGACGGTTCGAACGCGGACACCCCGTCCACCCTTGATCTCTGTAACTACTAGTATGTACAGTGCGTTCATGAGCACTCAGGAGCAGCCCGGCACCCAGGAACGGCTCATCCGGAGCACCCAGGAACTGCTGTGGGAGCGGGGGTACGTCGGCACCAGCCCCAAGGCGATCCTGGAGCGCGCGGACGTCGGCCAGGGCAGCATGTACCACCACTTCGCGGGCAAGCCGGATCTCGCCCTGGCGGCGATCCGGCGCACCGCGGAGGACCTGCAGCGGGCCGCCGAGGAGTGCCTGGGCGCCCCCGGTACGGCGTACGACCGCATCGCCGCCTATCTGCTGCGCGAACGCCAGGTACTGCGCGGCTGCCCGATCGGCCGGATGACCCAGGACCGCGATGTGGTGCAGAGCACCGAGCTGCGCCGCCCGCTGGACGAGATGTTCGACTGGCTGCGGGAGCGGATCACCGAGGTCCTCACCGAGGGACAGCGGCGTGGCGAGCTCGCCGCCGCGCTGGATCCGGCGGCGACGGCCGCGACCGTGGCGGCCGTCGTCCAGGGCGGCTATGTGCTGGCCCGCGCCGCCGATGACGCCGCGCCGTTCGACGCGGCCGTCCAGGGTGTGCTGGCCCTGCTCGCCGCACAGGTCACCACCGCCGGCTGAACGCCCCACCCACCACCAGGAGTTCCCGCCCCATGGAGATCACCCGACAGCGCCCTGCCAGCAGGCCGGGCCCCGCCGCGCACTTCACCGGCAGTGTCTGGCTGGACGAGATCGCGGCCCCGCCCGCGCCGTCCCGGCTCCGGATGTTCAGCGTCCACTTCGCCCCCGGAGCCCACACCGCCTGGCACACCCACCCGCACGGCCAGGTCCTCCACATCACCGAGGGCGCCGGGCTGGTGCAGCGCGCGGGCGGCCCCGTCGAGCCGGTGCGTGCCGGTGACACCGTCTGGATCGCACCGGGCGAACGGCACTGGCACGGCGCGGCACCGGACACTTTCATGACCCACCTGGCGACGGTCGAGGCCGCCGACGACGGCACCACGGCGGAGTGGGCCGAGCTGGTCGGCACCCAGGAGTACCCGGGCGGGTGACCACCCGCCGCAGAGCCACCGCCCCTCCCCCTCGCCCCCGTACGGAGCCCGCCATGCACGCCATGCAGTACGCCCTCACCCTGCCCGCCGACTACGACATGCGGATCATCCGGCACCGCGTGGCGTCCAAGGGCCATCTCCTGGACGACTTCCCCGGGCTCGGCCTGAAGGCGTACGGCATCCGCGAGCGCGGGGTCGACGGTGCGCCGGTCAACCAGTACGCGCCGTTCTACCTCTGGGCCGACCCCGAGGCCATGAACCGCTTCCTCCTCGGCGACGGGTTCCGCGGTGTGGTCCGTGACTTCGGGCGGCCGGCCGTCCAACACTGGCAGGGGCTGTTCCACCAGCCGGGCCCCGCCTCCGGTGCCGCGCCCCGCGCCTTCACCCGCCGGACCGAAACGCTCGCCGAGCGCGCCGACGCCGCCACCGTCGTCGCGGACGCGGTGGCCGGACACGAGGAACTGGCCGCCACCGACGGTGTGCACACCACGGCGCTGGCCCTCGACCCACGGCACTGGGAACTGGTCCACTTCACCCTCTGGGCGGACGCCGCCCCGCAGGCCGCGGGCGACCGCTACCAGGTGCTGCACCTGTCCGCGCCGGGCACCGACCGGCTGGGCGCGGGGCGGCAGTGGTGAGCCCGGCACCCGGGGACGCGTCCCCCGCTCCCGCCGTCCGTACGGTGCTCGGCGATATCGCCCCCGCCGACCTCGGCGTCTGCGACGCACACGACCATCTCTTCCTGCGCAGCCCCCGACTCCCGGGGCAGGAACTGGACGACGCCGAGGCGGCGGCCGCCGAGCTGAGGGCTTTTCGCGCGGCCGGCGGCGCGGCGGTGATCCAGTGGACGCCGTACGGTATGGGCCGCCGCGCCGCCGAACTGCCGCGGCTGGCAAGGGAGTCGGGAGTGCGGATCGTCGCCGCCACCGGGCTGCACCAGGCGGCGCACTACTCCCCTGAGCTGCTGGCGCGGGTCCGCGCGGATCTGGCCGGACGGTTCGTCGCCGAGCTGACCGAAGGGATCGGCGGCACCGGCCCCCGGGCCGGAATGATCAAGGTCGCCGGTGGCTTCCACGGGCTGGACCGGCACGCCCGTCACACCATGGCGGCCGCCGCCGAGGCCCAGCGGGCGACCGGCGCCGTCATCGGCGTCCACCTGGAGCTGGGCACCGGGGCACTGGACGTACTCGACCTGCTCTGCGGGTCCTTGGCGGTCCCGCCGGACCGGGTGATCCTCGGCCATCTCAACCGCTCACCGGACCTCGTCGTGCACCGGACGGCCGCCGGGGCCGGGGCATTCCTGGCGTTCGACGGCCCCTCGCAGGCCCACCATGCGACCGACTGGCGGCTGCCCGAGGCGCTGGCCACGCTCGCCGACGCGGGCTTCGGTGACCGGATCCTGCTGGGCGGCGACACCACCACGGCCGGCGCCAGATCGGTCAACGGCGGCCCCGGCATGCCCCATCTGCTGCGCCGCCACCGGGAGCGGCTGGAACTCGCCCTGGGGGCGGACCTGGTGACACAGTTCCTGACGGCCAACCCGGCGCGCGCCTTCGCCGCCGACTGGGCGCGGGCGCCCCAAGAAAGCCGGTGAACGACGGGCCGGGTGTGCTGCCCCGGCGGCACAGCCGGCCCCTACAGGGTGACCGAGATCCCCACGTGCGGCCGTTTACCGCCGCGCACCAGCGCGCCGACGCCGTCCATCAGCCGGAACCGCAGCCCGTATTTGCGCGCCATCGCCTTGCGCACCCGGCCGAGGGCAGAGGCGCCCTCCAGGAGCCGGCCGGTGCCCTCGACGGTCTGCGCGCCCTCGGCGATCCGGCCGCGGACATCGCACGGGGTGACGGTCACCCGCGTGTCCTTGCGCAGCCGCTTCACCTTCCAGCTGTCGTCCCGCGTCCACACCAGGAGCTCCGCCCCTTCGGCCACCGCCCATACGGGGGTGGCCACCGGGGTCCCGTTCCCGCGGTAGGTGACCAGGCTGACGTACGGGCTGCGCGCGACCGCTTCGGGAATCATGGGCGCAGCCTAAGGGCTGTCCCGTCATCGTCTCGTAGGTGCCTGGCATGATCGACGTGTGACCAGTGAATCTGCACAGTCAGGCCGCTCGGGGTACGTGCTGTTCGATGTCGACGGCACATTGATGGACCCGGTGAGCAACCAGCGCCAGGTGTGGCGAGCGTGGGCGAAGCGATACGGGCTGGATGCCGACGAGGTGTACCAAGTGGCCCTGCGGACGCGGCCGATGGAGACGTTCGCTGCGGTCTCGGGGAACCTCGATCCGCATGAGTGCCTGGCCGCGCTGCACGAGCTGGAGGACGAGGATGTGCGGTCCGGCGTCTATGCGGCCTTCGACGGCGCGTCAGAGCTGCTGCGCAGTCTGCCGACGGAGTCCTGGGCGCTGGTGACCTCGAACTACGAGCACCGGGTGCGCGGCCGTTTCCTGAGGACGGGCCTGCCGGTGCCGGGCGTGATCGTGGACGCGGCCACTGTTGAGGAGGGCAAGCCCTCTCCCGTTCCGTATCTGCGGGCCGCTGCACGGCTGGGTGCCGAGCCGGAAGACTGCCTGGTCATTGAGGACGCACCGTCCGGAGTGCAGTCCGGACTGCGGGCCGGTATGACGGTGTGGGGCGTGAACGCCGCGGTCGCGGTGGAGGGTGTACACCGCCACTTCGACAGCCTGCGTGAGGCGGTCCCGCACATCCTCGCCTTCGTGTCCGGACCGCACGGGTATGCCACGGCCTGAGCCCGTCCGCCGGCATCGGCATCGGGCATCGGGCATCGGGCATCGGGCATCACTGGGATGATCTTCGGGTGGCTGGTGTGATCACGGCGTCCGAGCCGTCCTGGATAGCCCCGTTCGCCGGGCTGAGCCCGCGCTGAGCCGACAAACTCATCACCGCGCTACGGCGTGAAGGCGCGGACGAGATGCGGCGGGGACGACCCTGGGGTCTGCCGCTGGACCGCCGGTCCGCATGCCGTCCAACTCGTCCCCGACCGCGGCGTCGGCGGGCCGGCGGACCGATGGGGATGCGAGGTCCGCTGGTGGCGTGGAGAGCGGATCACCAAGATCACCTCACCCGTGACCAGCAGTTACGGGACAGCCTTAGGCGTGTCCGCAGCGTCGGCGGGTGGCTCCCCCGCCCGTTACCGGTCGAGGACGACCAGCGGATCGTCCAGGACCGGCTGCCAGGCCAGTTCGGCCGCGCCGACCAGGCTGTTGTGGTCGAGGCTGCAGGGCAGGATCGGCACCCCGCCGCCGCGGGCCCACAGGCTGCGGTCGGCGACCACGGCGCGCAGCCGTTCCGGGTCGGCCTCCAGCAGGGCGCGGTGCAGGCCGCCGAGGACGATGCGGTCGGGGTTGAGGATGTTGACGAGTCCGGCGATGCCGAGTCCGAGGCGGTCGATGAGGAGATCGGCCGCGGCACGGACGCCCGGATCGGCGTACTCGACCCGCAGCAGATCGGCGGCCTGCTGGAGCAGGGAGACCTCGGGGCCCGGTTCGCGGCCCGCCGCGCCGAGGAAGGCGAGCGGGTCCGCCTCGACGTCCAGGCAGCCGCGGCTGCCGCAGTGGCACGGTGCCCCCTCGGGGTTGACCGTCAGATGGCCGACCTCCAGCGCCAGGCCCGAACTGCCGCTGTGCAGACGGCCGTCGAGTACCAGCGCCCCGCCGACACCCCGGTGACCGGAGGCCACACAGAGCAGGTCGCGGGCGCCCCGGCCGGCCCCGTGCCGGTGTTCGGCGAGCGCCATGAGGTTGACGTCGTTGCCGGTGAAGCCGATCTGCTCGGTGACTCCCGGGATGCCGGCCTCGGCGAGCGAGCGCAGGAAAAGGGCGCGTACGGGCGCGCCCGAAGGCCAGGCGAGGTGCATCGGCTTGAGGGCCTCGCCGTCCGGTTCGGCGACCGCGGAGGGCACCGCGAGGCCGGCGCCGAGGCAGCGCCGTCCGGTCTCGCGCAGCAGCTCCGAGCCGGCCGCGACGACCTCGGCCAGCACATGCGCCGGGTCGGCGGGGATGGTGCCGCAGCCGGTCGAGGTCGCCACGATGCGGCCCCCGAGGCCGACCAGCGCGACCCGGAACCCGTCCGCGTGGATCTGTGCGGCGAGCACGACCGGTCCGCGCTCGGCGACGAACAGCCGGTGGGAGGGGCGCCCCTGGGAGCCGGCCGAGGCGGTCGGCCGGGAGTCGACGGTGATCAGTCCGAGCGCTTCGAGCTCGGCGGCCACCGCTCCCGCGGTCGCGCGGGTCACGCCGAGTTCGGAGGTCAGGACGGCGCGGGTGGGCGCGCGGCCGGTGTGTACGAGCTCCAGTGCGGGTCCGAGGGCGCCGCGGCCCCGCTCCAGCCTGGTTGTCCGAGTCTGGGTCACACCCCTATTCTGACTTTGTGCCGACGCTAAACAAAATGCGGAGGGCCCTTACGGGGGACCGGAGCGCCGTCCCCGCCGATCCGCGCCTGACCCGCTCCCGTATCGCGCTCACCGCATTCTTCGCCATGGACGGCTTCCTCTTCGCCGGATGGGTCGTCCGGATCCCCGCGATCAAGGCGCAGACCGGCGCCGGAGCGGGCGCCCTCGGGCTCGCCCTGCTCGGCGTGTCGGCCGGTGCGGTCGCCTTCATGATGATCGCCGGACGGCTGTGCCGGCGGTTCGGCAGCCCCGCCGTGACGGCCGCCTCCGCCGCCGCCCTCTCCCTGAGCATCGCGCTGCCGCCCCTCACCCACTCCGCGACCGCGCTGGGACTGGTCCTGCTGGTCTTCGGCGCCGCGTACGGCTCGCTCAATGTCGCGATGAACAGCGCCGCGGTCGCCCTCATCAGCGCCCTGCGGCGCCCCGTGATGCCGGGCTTCCACGCCGCCTTCAGCCTGGGCGGCATGCTCGGCGCGGGCCTCGGCGGACTGCTCGCGGGCGGCCTGTCCGCCCCCGTCCATCTGCTGTTGCTCGCCGCGATCGGCCTGCTGGTGACGGTGGTTGCGGGGCGCACCCTGTGCGGACACCCGGCGCCGGAGGCTCCCGAACGGCTGCCCGCGCCGGAGGGAAGCCGTCCGGGGAGCGACCGTGCGGGCCGGGCACGCCGTCTGGTGCTCGTTTTCGGGCTGATCGCCCTGTGCACGGCGTACGGCGAGGGGGCGATGGCCGACTGGGGCGCGCTGCACCTCTCCCAGGACCTGGGCGCCGGGCCCGGCACGGCCGCCGCCGGATATGCGGTGTTCGCGCTGGCGATGACCGTGGGGCGGCTGTCCGGGACGGCGGTCGTGCAGCGCTTCGGAGCGGCCCGGGCACTGGTCGCGGGCGGGACGACGGCGACCGCGGGCATGCTGCTCGGCGCGCTCGCCCCCACGCCCTGGGCGGCCTGTGCCGGCTTCGCCGTCGCGGGCCTGGGGCTCGCCAATATCTTCCCCGTCGCCCTCGCCCGGGCCGGCGAGGCGGGCGGCCCGGACGGGGTCGCCGTGGCCTCCACGGTCGGCTACGGCGGCATGCTGCTCGGCCCGCCCGCCATCGGCTTCCTCGCCGAGGCGGTCGGTCTGCCCGCCGCGCTGACCACGGTCGCCCTGCTCGCCGCGCTCGCGGCGGGTATCGCCCACGCCACCCGCGGGGCACACACCGGGCGAATGTGACGCACCGGGGCGACCTCGAACGCCGTCCCCCGGCCCGCCTCCCGCTGCGCCGTCAGCGTCCGGACCCGCGCGGGTTCGCTGTCAGTGCCTGCTGGCAGACTCGTGGGTATGGAGATCACTGAGTTCGTCGAAACGCTGCGACTGGACGGCGGCCTGCTCGCCGATGCCGCGCAGGAGGCGGGGCCGGATGCCCGGATTCCGGCCTGTCCCGACTGGCAGATGCGGGATCTGGTCACCCATGTCGGACGGGTGCACCGCTGGGCGACGGAGTTCGTGACACAGGGCGTGCAGCAGCCCAGCCGTCCCCCCGAGGCCCCGGATCTGGCCGACGACGAACTCGTGCCCTGGTTGCGCGAGGGCCACCACCACCTCGTCCTGGCGCTGCACTCCGCGCCGCAGGACCTCTCCGCCTGGACGTTCCTGCCCGCCCCGTCCCCCTTGGCGTTCTGGGCCCGCCGGCAGGCGCACGAGACCTCGGTGCACCGCGCGGACGCCCAGCAGGCGATCGGCGCCTCCCTCACCCCCCTCCCGTCCGCCTTCGCCGCCGACGGCATCGATGAACTCCTGACGGGTTTCCACGCCCGCGACCGCAGCCGGGTCCGTACGGACACGCCCCGTACGCTGCGGCTGCGGGCCGTGAACTCCCCCGGCGCCGACTGGACCGTGCACCTCTCCGACGCCCCGCCGCAGACCGTGCGCACCACCCAGGACGCCGACGCTCCGGACGCCGGAAAGCCGGCCGACTGCACGATCGAGGGCCCGGCCGAGGAGCTGTATCTCGCGCTGTGGAACCGCCTGCCGTGGGACGCAATGACCGTCACCGGCGATGCGTCGCTGCCGCAGCTGTGGCAGGAGCGGGCCGGCATCTGAGCTCGGGCGTGCGCCGCGGTTCGGTGGGCGGCCGCGGACCGGGCGTGCGCCGCGGCCGCCCACCGAACCGCCCCTGCGGCCTGCGCTCTCCGGACCGCCGCCGGGCCACACTCCCGGCCCACCCTCCCGGCACCTCGTCCTCGTCCGGATTCACCCCAGCCAGCCGGGCCGCACCAGCCCCGACTCGTAGGCCAGCACGACCAGTTGGGCGCGGTCGCGGGCACCCAGTTTGACCATCGTGCGGCTGACGTGCGTCTTGGCGGTGAGCGGGCTGACGACCAGTCGGCGGGCGATCTCCTCGTTGGACAGGCCGATGCCGACCAGCGCCATCACCTCACGTTCCCGCTCGGTCAGTGCGGACAGCGCATCGGCCGCGGCCGGCTCCTTGGAGCGGGCCGCGAACTCGGCGATGAGACGGCGGGTCACCCCCGGCGAGAGCAGGGCGTCACCGGCGACGACCGCCCGCACGGCCCGTAGCAGCTCCTCCGGTTCGGTGTCCTTGACCAGAAAGCCGGAGGCTCCGGAGCGGATCGCCTCGAAGACGTACTCGTCCAGCTCGAAGGTGGTCAGCATGACGACCTTCACCTCCGGCAGCCGCGGGTCCTCGGTGATCCGGCGGGTGGCGACCAGACCGTCCACCACCGGCATCCGGATGTCCATCAGGACGATGTCCGGGCGGTGGACGCGGACCGCGGCCAGCGCCTGCTCCCCGTCCGCGGCCTCGGCGACCACCTCGATATCGGGCTGGGCGTCCAGCAGCACCTTGAAACCGGCCCGCACCAGCAGCTGATCGTCGGCGAGCAGTACCCGGATCACGACTCCTCCTCGGTGGCGGTGGGGCTCACCGTATCCGCACCCGGGTCCCGGTCCGGTGTCCCCGTCCCGGCCAGCGGGATGCGGGCCAGGACCCGGAAGCCGCCGTCCGGGCGCGGCCCCGCCTCGACAGTGCCACCCAGCGCGGCGGCCCGCTCCCGCATCCCGATGAGCCCGTTGCCACCGCCCGATTCGCCCGTGCCGGCGGTCGCCGGGCCGTCGTCGTCGACCCGGATCTCCAGCCCGCCGGGGGTGTGGCGGAGCAGCACCCGGGCGGTACGTGAGCCGGAGTGGCGGACGATGTTGGTGAGCGCCTCCTGGACGAGGCGGAAGGCGGCGAGGTCGGTGCCGGGCGGCAGTGTGGCCGCGGCGCCCTCGGTCGTCACGTCCACGGCGAGCCCGGCGCTCCTGGCCTGCTCGGTGAGTTCGGGCAGCCGGTCCAGTCCGGGGGCCGGGGAGCGCGGGGCGTCGCCCGGGGTGCGCAGGGTGCCGAGGACCTGACGGACCTCGCCGAGCGCTTCCTTGCTCGCCTCCTTGATGGTGGTCAGCGCGGTCCGCGCCTGCTCCGGGTCGCTGTCGAGCAGCGCCAGTCCCACGCCCGCCTGGACGTTGATGACGGAGATGCTGTGGGCCAGGACGTCGTGCAGCTCGCGGGCGATCCGCAGCCGCTCCTCGTCCGCCCTGCGGCGCTCCGCGGCGGCCCGCTCGGCCTGTGCCTTCGCCAGCTGCTCCCGGCGCACCCGTACCAGCTCGGAGAGGGCCACGACGGCCACCACCCAGGCGGTGACGAGCAGTTCCTGCCCCCAGGGAGCGGGCCCGTCGTGCGGGGGCGGCAGCCAACGGTAGAGCCAGTGGGCGAGCAGGACATGGGACACCCACACCCCGCCCAGCGCCCACCAGGCGACCTTGCGGTGCCCCGCGACGACCGCCGCGAACGCGCCGAGGGCGAGGGTGAGGAAGACCGGTCCGTACGGATAGCCGGCCGCGAGGTAGGCGGCACCGGCGGTGGCGGTGCCGACGGCGGCGGTGCGCGGGAAGCGGTGCCGGAAGAGCAGCAGGGCCCCGCCGAGGACCAGCAGCGCGCGGCCTAGGGAGTCCAGCGGGACGCGGCCCGGCTGGTCGTGGCCGGCGAAGCCGGAGCCGACCGTCACCACGAGCGTCACAACAAGGGTCGACAGCCAGGGCAGCCGGGTGCCGGACCGGCCGCGCGGTTCCCCGGGCGGGGCCGCCAGCCACCGCTCCCACGCCGGGCCGACGCCGCGCCGCGCCCACGGCGGCCGTGCATTCTCCATGCCGCCACGCTAGACCGCGGCGGGGCCCGGCGGCGTCAGCCCGGTGCGGTGATCAGACGTACTCCTCCGGGAGTACGGCGCACCTCACGTCCCACGGAGCGCCCGGGCCGGCGTCCGGCCCCGGCCGGCACACCCGCCCGCACGACCCGCCGGGGCCCGGCGGCTCTTCCACCCCGCCTCAGCCGCGGTCCATCGCCTCCAGCGCCCGTCGCGCCATCGAGTGCGTGCGCACGATCTCGGCCAGCGTCGTCGTCCCACGGGTGATCTTCGCAAAGGCCTGCCAGGCCGGGCGGAAGCCGGTGACCGCGGCATGCATCAGACCGGGACGGCGCGAGAAGACCTTGAGCATCTGGCGGCCCACGCCCATCTCCACACCGAGGCCCGCCTTGATGGCGAAGGCGTAATTCAGGGCCTGGCGACGGGCGTCCACCGCGTCATGCGCCTCGGAGACCCGCACCGCCCACTCCCCCGCGAGCCGCCCGGACCGCAGCGCGAAGGAGATGCCCTCCCGCGTCCACGGCTCCAGCAGCCCCGCCGCGTCACCGCACACCAGCACCCGGCCGCGGGACAGCGGGGAGTCATCGGCGCGGCAGCGCGTGAGATGCCCGGACGAGATGCTCGGCTCGAAGCCGGCGAGGCCCAGCCGCCCGATGAAGTCCTCCAGATAGCGCTTGGTCGCCGCGCCCTCGCCGCGCGCGGAGATGACCCCGACGGTGAGGGTGTCGCCCTTGGGGAAGACCCAGCCGTAGCTGCCGGGGATCGGCCCCCAGTCGATCAGCACCCGGCCCGCCCAGTCCTCGGCTACCGGCGCCGGCACCGGGATCTCCGCCTCCAGGCCCAGATCGACCTGGTCGAGCTTGACCCCGACATGGGCCCCTATACGGCCCGCGCTGCCGTCCGCGCCGATCACGGCACGAGTCAGCACCACCTCGCCGTCGCCGAGCACCACCGCGGCGGTCCGCCGGTCCGGCACCTCGGCGCCGTGCTGCTCCACCCGGGAGACCGTGACGCCCGTACGGACCGTCGCGCCCGCGTCCTTGGCGGACTCGACCAGCCGGGCGTCGAACTCGGGGCGGTTGATCAGCCCGAACAGCATGTTCTTGGAGCGGCGGGTGCGGGTCAGCCGCCCGTTCAGCGAGAACGTCACCGCATGCACCCGGTCGCGCAGCGGCAGATCGAAGCCCGGCGGGAGGGAGTCCCGGGAGGGTCCGATGATGCCGCCGCCGCACGTCTTGTAGCGCGGGAGTTCCGCCTTCTCCAGGAGCAGCACCCGGCGTCCCGTACAGGCCGCGGCATGCGCGGCCGAGGCGCCCGCCGGCCCCGCGCCCACCACCACGACGTCCCACACCTGCTGGTTGTCCTCCGCTGCCCGCTCGCTGCTCACCTGTGCTTCTGCTCCCATTCGATGCCTGGCTGCGTGTACCGCCCGCATCCTACGGGCCGCTGTTCTTCAAGGGGCCTGTGGGAAGATCGGGGGCACTGATGCCCGTACGTCCGGCCCGTCCGGCTCACGAGGCCGGACGGCCCGTACGCACAACGTCGCGCCCACAAGGAGCGTTCCATGTCTGACAGCCCGCTCGCACGTACCGTCGCCGCACTGCAGCCCCGTGCCAGGACCGAGCTGGCCGAGCTGGTGGCCTTCAAGTCGGTCGCGGATCCGGCGCAGTTCCCCAAGAGCGAGTGCGAGGCGGCCGCCCACTGGATCGTCGGCGCGCTGCGGGCGGACGGCTTCCAGGACGTGGCACTGCTGGACACCCCGGACGGCACCCAGTCCGTGTACGGCTTCCTCCCCGGCCCCGCCGGCGCCCCGACGGTCCTGCTCTACGCCCACTACGACGTACAACCGCCGCTGGACGAGGCCGCCTGGGTCTCCCCTCCCTTCGAGCTGACCGAGCGAGACGGCCGCTGGTACGGCCGCGGTGCCGCGGACTGCAAGGGCGGTCTGATCATGCATCTGACGGCGCTGCGCGCGCTCAAGGAGCACGGCGGCATCCCGGTCAACGTCAAGGTGATCGTGGAGGGTTCGGAGGAGCAGGGCACCGGCGGTCTGGAGCGGTACGCCGAGGCGCACCCGGAGCTGCTGGCCGCCGACGCCATCGTCATCGGTGACACCGGCAACTTCCGGGTCGGGCTGCCGACGGTCACCGCGACGCTGCGCGGGATGACGCTGGTCCGCGTCCAGGTCGACACCCTGGAGGGCAATCTGCACTCCGGCCAGTTCGGCGGCGCGGCCCCCGACGCGCTGGCGGCGCTGATCCGGATCCTGGACTCGCTGCGTGCCGAGGACGGCTCGACGACGGTGAACGGGCTGACTGCGGACGCCACTTGGGAGGGCCTGCAGTACCCGGAGGAGGACTTCCGCAAGGACGCCAAGGTCCTCGACGGGGTCGGTCTGCTCGGCAACGGCTCGGTCGCGGACCGGGTCTGGGCCCGCCCGGCCGTCACGGTGCTCGGCATCGACTGCCCGCCGGTGGTCGGCGCCACCCCGTCCGTACAGGCGGGCGCACGCGCACTGGTGAGCCTGCGGGTGCCGCCGGGCACCGACGCGGCCGAGGCGACCAAGCTGCTGACGGCACATCTGGAGAGCGCCGCCCCCTGGGGCGCGCGGGTCGCCGTCGAACAGGTCGGGCAGGGCCAGGCGTTCCGCGCGGACACCACCAGCCCCGCGTACGCCTCGATGGCGGCAGCGCTGCGGGAGGCCTACGACGGCGAGGAGATGCAGACCTCCGGCATGGGCGGCTCGATCCCGCTGTGCAACACGCTGGCCGCGCTCTACCCCGACGCGGAAATCCTCCTCATCGGCCTCAGCGAGCCGGAGGCCCAGATCCACGCGGTCAACGAGAGCGTGTCGCCCCAGGAACTGGAACGACTGTCGCTGGCAGAGGCCATTTTCCTGCGGAGCTATGCGGGTTAGTTCCCCACGTTTTTGGCTTTCCCGCCGTGGTTGTTGCTCACCGTTTCGCCTGGCGGCGGGCCGGTCCGCTGCGCTTTGCCTCGGCCCCACGTTTTCGGCTGTCCCCACGTATGGGACCTCGCCGTTGCGCCTGGCGGCGGGCCGGGTCCGCTGCGCGGGGCTGTGGGTGCGGTGACGGGCCTCCGGGGCCTGGTGTGTGGACTGCTTCGCTTTACGTCCGGACACCCCCACCCGCTCCGACCCGTCCCCTCCCGTTGGGGGGTGGGGGAAAGGCTGGTGGGGGTGGTCGTCGGTGGTCGGGTGCGCCTCGTCCATCACACATAACCGGCCAAGAGGGGTCTGGTCCGGTGCGCCTTGTCGATCACAGAGAAACGGCCACGAGGGGGCCGGTGCCTCGTGGATCACACAGAAGCGGGCCAGGTGTGGTCCGGTGCGTCTCGTGGATCGCGCAGAAACGGGCTTGGATGGGTGGCCCGCCCCCACCCACGTTCACTTATTCCTCCCACGGGAGGGGACGGGCCGGAGGGGCCTGGTGTGTGGACGTAAAGCGAAGCAGTCCACACACCAGGCCCCGGAGGCCCGTCACCGCACCCACAGCCCCGCGCAGCGGACC
>NZ_JBEZHQ010000074.1:0-13815 GCF_040650675.1 Streptomyces sp. NPDC048637 | reverse complement strand
CCCTCATCACCGTGACTGCACTGACCCTCAGTACTTCTTCCGCCGCGACGCTGCGTGCGGATGCCCTCGTCGTCGGCGTGGCCAAGGGCGCCAAGCCCCGCGCAGCGGACCCCGCCCGCCGCAGGCGCAACGGCGAGAAACAACCACGGCGGGACAGGCGAAAACGTGGGGCCGAGGCAAAGCGCAGCGGACCGGCGGGACAGGCGAAAACGTGGGAAAATTACGCCGGCTCACGCCGGCGCTGCGCACGGTCGCTGATCCGCAAGAGCAAGGCCACCATCACCCAGTTCGCGACGAGGGACGAGCCCCCCTTGGCCAGGAACGGCAGGGCCTTGCCCGTGAGGGGGATCAGGCCGGTGACGCCGCCGGCGACGATGAAGACCTGGAGCAGGAGCGCGCCGGAGAGGCCGACCGCGAGCAGCTTGCCGAAGGGGTCGCGGGCGCTCAGCCCCACTCGCAGGCCGCGCTGTGCCAGCAGGACGTACAGCATGATCATGGCCATCACCCCGGCCAGTCCGAGCTCCTCGCCGACGGTGGTGAGGATGAAGTCGCTGTTGCCGGCGAAGCCGACCAGCTCGGGACGGCCCTGGCCGAGTCCGGTGCCGGTGATGCCGCCGCTGCCGAAGCTGAAAAGCGCCTCGCCGAGCTGGTTGGACATGTGCTCCGCCTGGCCCTCCTTGGTGAACGCCCGCATCGGGTCGAGCCAGGCGGTGACCCGGCCGTGGACATGCGGTTCGAGGGAGCCGACCACGGCCGCGCCGACGGTGGCCATCAGCAGACCGCACACCACCCAGCTGATGCGGTCGGTGGCCATGTAGAGCATGATCACGAAGACGCCGAAGAAGATCAGCGAGGTGCCCAGGTCCCGTTCGAAGATCAGCACCAGCAGGCTGATCGCCCAGATGGTGAAGATCGGCGCGAGCTGCCGTCCCGGGGGCAGCTGGATGCCCAGGGCGCGGCGGCCGGCCAGGGCCAGTGCATCGCGGTTGACGGTGAGATAGCCCGCGAAGAACACCGAGATCATGATCTTCACGAACTCACCGGGCTGCAGCGACAGCGGTCCCAGCAGGATCCAGCGCTTGGCGCCGTACATATCGGCGCCGAAGAAGGCCGGCGCCATCAGCAGCACCAGCGCGACCACCATCGTCAGATAGATGTAGCGCTGCAGAATGCGGTGATCGCGCAGTATCAGGAGGATGGCGATGCAGACCGCCACACCGATCGCCGTCCACACCAGCTGGCCGTTGGCTGCCTGGGCCGTCTTCAGCCGGGGCGACTGTGCGTAGGTGATGTCCAGGCGGTGCAGCAGCACCAGGCCGATCCCGGTCAGCAGGGTCGCCACCGGCAGGATCAGCGGATCGGCGCGGGGTGCGAAGCGGCGCAGGACCAGGTGCGGGACCAGCGCCATGAGGAACATGCTGACGGCGAAGCCGGCCAGTCCGATGGTCAGCCGGCCGTGCATCGACAGGCCGGTGTAGGCGTAGCCGAAGACCGCGATCAGGACGACGAGGGCGAGCAGCCGTGCCTCGGTCCGCCGGCGGTCCGGCGCCCGGGCCAGCGCGGCAAACGTCATGGTGCGTTCGACATCGCGCTCCGGAACCCTGACCCTCCGGGGAACTCTGGTCGGTGCACGCACGGGTTTCCTCCGCCATTGATCGTCAAGGCCACCGGCCGGCCGGGAACGGGCCCGGTTCGTCGGCCCGGCAGTCGGGGAGGTAGACGAGGCAGCCGCTGGCGTGGTTGCGAGGGAAGGAGAAGGTGTGTCCGATTTGGCGGGAAGCTGCCCGGTGGATGCCTCGTCACCCGCCCCGCCCCCCTGTGGAGGCCATGATCGCCGAATGCGGGCGGCCGGCAAACCCCGGCTCCGTACGGCCGGTCAACGCACCGCGGGGGAAGAGCCCCCGCCGCGCTGGCACTCCGCTTGACCGAGTGCTAACCGCGTCATAGTCTCGGCGTTGGCACTCTCCAGTGGTGAGTGCCAGAACACAGCGACGGGCAGGTCCGGCACCCGCGACGACGGATCCACCTGGTCGCCACCTCAGACAGTTAACCCCGTGAGATCTCCGAAGGGGGAGGTCGGATCGTGACGACCACCAGCTCCAAGGTTGCCATCAAGCCGCTTGAGGACCGCATTGTGGTCCAGCCGCTCGACGCCGAGCAGACCACGGCCTCGGGCCTGGTCATTCCGGACACCGCCAAGGAGAAGCCCCAGGAGGGCGTTGTCCTGGCCGTGGGCCCGGGCCGTGTCGAGGACGGCAAGCGCGTCGAGCTCGACGTCACCGTCGGCGACGTCGTTCTCTACAGCAAGTACGGCGGCACCGAGGTGAAGTACAACAACGAGGACTACCTCGTTCTCTCGGCTCGCGACGTTCTCGCGATCGTCGAGAAGTAAGTCACCCAGTTTTGCCGTGATCTGCGCCCCTGGTTCCCGCGTCTAAACAACCCGGGGCAGGGGCGCAGTTCGTTTGAGCGACAGCGGTCCCCACGCCGTGGCCGAGGATCGCAATGAGAGGACTTGAAGCAACCGATGGCGAAGATCCTGAAGTTCGACGAGGACGCCCGTCGCGCCCTTGAGCGCGGCGTCAACAAGCTTGCCGACACGGTCAAGGTGACGATCGGCCCCAAGGGCCGCAACGTCGTCATCGACAAGAAGTTCGGCGCGCCGACGATCACCAACGACGGTGTCACCATCGCCCGTGAGGTCGAGGTCGACGACCCGTACGAGAACCTGGGCGCCCAGCTCGTCAAGGAGGTGGCGACCAAGACCAACGACATCGCGGGTGACGGCACCACCACCGCCACCGTGCTGGCCCAGGCGCTGGTCCGCGAAGGCCTGCGCAACGTCGCCGCCGGCGCCTCCCCCGCCGCCCTGAAGAAGGGCATCGACGCCGCCGTCAAGGCCGTGTCCGAGGAGCTCCTCGCGACCGCCCGCCCGATCGACGACAAGTCCGACATCGCTGCCGTGGCCGGCCTGTCCGCGCAGGACAAGCAGGTCGGCGAGCTCATCGCCGAGGCGATGGACAAGGTCGGCAAGGACGGTGTCATCACCGTCGAGGAGTCCAACACCTTCGGTCTGGAGCTGGACTTCACCGAGGGCATGGCCTTCGACAAGGGCTACCTCTCGCCGTACATGGTCACCGACCAGGAGCGTATGGAGGCCGTCCTCGAGGACCCGTACATCCTGATCCACCAGGGCAAGATCGCCTCGATCCAGGACCTGCTGCCGCTGCTGGAGAAGGTCATCCAGGCCGGTGCCTCCAAGCCGCTGCTGATCATCGCCGAGGACGTCGAGGGCGAGGCCCTGTCGACCCTCGTCGTCAACAAGATCCGTGGCACCTTCAACGCCGTGGCCGTCAAGGCCCCCGGCTTCGGTGACCGCCGCAAGGCGATGCTCGGCGACATGGCCACCCTCACCGGTGCGACCGTCATCGCCGAAGAGGTCGGCCTCAAGCTCGACCAGGCCGGTCTCGACGTGCTCGGCACCGCGCGCCGCGTGACCGTCACCAAGGACGACACCACCATCGTCGACGGTGGCGGCAACTCCGAGGACGTCGTCGGCCGCGTCAACCAGATCAAGGCCGAGATCGAGTCCACCGACTCGGACTGGGACCGCGAGAAGCTCCAGGAGCGCCTCGCCAAGCTCGCCGGTGGCGTCTGCGTCATCCGCGTGGGTGCGGCCACCGAGGTCGAGCTCAAGGAGAAGAAGCACCGTCTGGAGGACGCCATCTCCGCGACCCGCGCCGCGGTCGAGGAGGGCATCGTCTCCGGTGGTGGCTCCGCCCTGGTGCACGCCGCCAAGGTGCTGGAGGGCTCGCTCGGCAAGGAGGGCGACGAGGCCACCGGTGTCGCCGTCGTCCGTCGCGCCGTCGTCGAGCCGCTGCGCTGGATCGCGGAGAACGCGGGCCTGGAGGGCTACGTCATCACCGCGAAGGTCGCCGAGCAGGACAAGGGCAACGGCTTCAACGCCGCCACCGGCGAGTACGGCGACCTGGTCAAGGCCGGCGTCATCGACCCGGTCAAGGTCACCCGCTCCGCCCTGGAGAACGCCGCCTCGATCGCTTCGCTGCTCCTGACGACCGAGACCCTGGTCGTCGAGAAGCCCGCGGAGGAGGAGCCGGAGGCCGGTCACGGTCACGGCCACGCGCACTGACGTGAGCCGCCGCGCTCGCTGACGTGAGCCGTCGGCTCGGCTGACGCGCTTCGTCGGCTCGCTTCACCTGAGACCCGGGTCCCGCTGTGGCGGGGGCCGGGTCTTCGGGTTTTCCGGGGGCGGGGATCCCGGCGCCCGCCAGTTAAGGGCGGGTGACGGGCTACCCGCCGCCGGGGCCCGGCTCCCCGCCCCCGGAAGCCCGGCTCACGCCGAGTGGTGCAGATCCTCCGGCCGTACGGGGGTGCGGAACGGGTGGCCCCGGCCGTAGCGTTCGAGTTCGTCGAGGGCGTGGTCGGCCAGGCGGTGGAGTTCGGTGCCCAGTGACCCCGCCACATGCGGGGTCAGCAGGACGTTCGGGAGGTCGTACAACGGGGAGCCGGGGGGCGGGAGTTCGGGCTCGGTGACGTCGAGGACGGCGTGCAGGCGGCCGGTGACCAGTTCGGGGAGCAGGGCCGTCTCGTCGACCAGTGAGCCGCGGGCGGTGTTGATCAGGGTCGCGCCGTCGGGCATCAGGGCCAGTTCGCGGGCGCCGAGCAGATGGCGGGTGGCGGGCAGCTGCGGGGCGTGCACGGTGACGATGTCGCTGTCGGTGCAGAGGGCGTCGAGGGGGACCGGGGCCGCGCCGAGCCGGGTGGCCTCGGCGGCGTCCACGTACGGGTCGTACAGCAGTACGCGCAGGTCGAACGGGCGCAGCAGCTCGATGACGCGGCGGCCGATGCGGGAGGCGCCGATGACGCCGACGGTGCGGCGGTAGTTGCCTGACCCGGTGAGTTCGTGCAGCCAGTCGTGGGGTGCCCGCAGGCCGCGGTAGCGGTGGGCGGAGTGCAGTACGCGCTTGTTGGCGAAGAGGATCGCGGCGAGGGTGTATTCGGCGACCGGGAGGGCGTTGGCGGCGGCGGCCGAGGAGACGGCGATACCGCGGTCCCAGCAGGCGTCGGTGAGGTGGTGCTTGACCGATCCGGCGGCGTGGACGACGGCCCGCAGCCGGGGAGCCGCCGCCAGGACCCGGTCGGTGAGGGGCGGCGCGCCCCAGCAGGTGAGCAGCACCTCGGCGTCGGCGAGGGCGGCGGCGACCTCGGGGGCGGGGTCGGCCAGGTCGTGGGCGACGAGTCCGGAGTCGGTACGGGCGAGGGCCGCGAGGCGGGTGTGGTGGCGGGCGTCGAGGAGCCGGTCGGCGACGCCCGGTCCCATCGACAGCAGCAAGCGGGGCCGGACCGGCGGCACTTCCGCAGGTCCGGGGGGACTGTCAGAGGTGGGGTGCAGGGGGTGCATAGCGCCGAACGGTCCTCCTTCGCGGTTGCCCGCCGTGGCTCGGGCTCGGGGCTCGGGGCGCGTGGCCCATGGCTTGTGCCCTGTGGCTCGTGGCTCGTGAGCTGTGGCTTGTGGCCCGTGCCCGTGACCTATGGCTTGCGGCTCGTGGCGCGTCGCTTCCCGTCCCTGTGTGGCCGGTGCCGTTCCGTCGGGTGTGTCCAGTGCCGTTCCGTCGGGGACGGGCCTGTGGGTGCACCGCCCCGCACTCCACAGCCCGGCCCCACACACCAATCACGGCCATGACACCACCACGGCGCCGCACCGGCCACCCCCCCCTGCGAAGTGACCCGGCGTCAGCGGGGCCCGTACTTACGTCCCGTACGGGACGTAAGACCGCCCAGCACGCCACGGGGCGCCAGCTTCACGGCGCCCATCAGCGCCTTGTACCGCGGGTCCGGAATGGAGAGGGACTTACCCCGCGTCAGGTCCTTCATCGCGGCGTCGACCAGCTTGTCCGCGTCCAGCCACATCCAGCCGGGGATGTTGTCCGTGCCCATTCCGGCCCGCTGGTGGAACTCGGTCCGTACGAATCCCGGGCACAGCGCCATCAGCCGGACTCCGCTGCCCGCCAGATCCCGGGCGGCGCCCTGCGTGAACTGCACGACCCACGCCTTGCTCGCGCCGTACGTGCCGCGCGGCACGAACGCCGCCACCGACGCCACATTGACCACCGCGCCCCGCCGCCGGTCCCGCATCCCGCGCACCCCGGCCGTGGTCAGCCGCAGCACCGCCTCACAGTGCACCTTGAGCATCGTCAGCTCGTCGGCCATCGAGACCTCTAGGTACTCGCCCTTGTTGCCGAAGCCGGCGTTGTTCACCAGCATGTCCACCGGGTGCTTCGTGTCCGAGAGCCGGGCCTCGACGGCGGCGATGCCCTCCTCGGTGGCCAGATCGGCGCTCAGTACCTCCGCCTCGATGCCGTGCCGGTCGTGCAACTCGGTGGCCTGCTCGTGCAGTCGCTTCTCGTCGCGCGCCACCAGCACCACGCTGTGGCCGTCGCCCGCGAGCCGCCGGGCGAACGCCGCCCCGATGCCCGCCGTCGCTCCCGTGATCAATGCAGTCGTCATACGGGCACGCTATCCGCCCCGGGCACGACGCCCGAGCCCCAACCCCCGGCGGCGCGGCCGCTCCACGGGCCAGCGGCGGCACACCCTTTGCCCACCGCCCCGGGAGGCCCGCCCCTCCCGGCCCGGAAAGGCCGCTCAACCCTCCGCCCGCTCCGCATACTTCAACGCCTTCCGCCGCGCCTCCTCCGGAAGCGCCGCACCCGCCTCCAGCAGCTGCGGCAGCAACTCCCGCCGGGTGGTCAGGGCCCGGAACATCAGCCCGACCGTCACCTCGTGATCCGGGCGGTGCACCACCTCGACGGCGTCCCCGGCGCGGATCTCGCCCGGCTCGATCACCCGTAGATACGCGCCGGGCACCCCGGCCTGGGTGAACCGCCTGATCCAGCCGCGCTCGCCGATCCACCCGTGGAACGTCCGGCAGGGGATCCGCGGTGAGCTCACCTCCAGCAGCAGCCGCGGGCCGACCCGCCAGCGTTCGCCGATACGGGCGCCGGTGACCTCGACACCCGACGTGGTGAGGTTCTCGCCGAACGCCCCGTTGGCCAGCTCCCGGCCCAGCTCCCGCTGCCAGTCGTCCAGATCCTCCCGCGCGTAGGCGTAAACGGCCTGGTCGTCGCCGCCGTGATGGCGCAGGTCGACCACCGCGTCGCCGGCCAGCCCGCTGCCGCCGAGGCCCTGGGGCCCGGGGGCGGCGACCGCCACCGGTCCGTCCACGGGCCGCTTGTCGATGCCCGTACCGCCCTCGGCATCGGTGTGCCGGGACGCGGTGGGCCGCCCCAGATTCACGCTCAGCAGCTTCATACGGTGCTCCGTTGCTCGGTCGGGCGGCGTGCTCCAGGGCCGGCTTCGTCGGCGTCGCCCCAGCTCATGCGTGCCATGGAGCCACGCCGGCCATGCCTCCCAAAAGCAACGACGCGACTTTTCACGATCGCCCCAAGACCCGCTTATGCTCGAAGCATGATCGAGGCCCGTCACCTCCGAGTGCTGCGCGCCGTCGCCAGGACCGGCTCGTTCTCCGCCGCCGCGCGCGAACTGGGCTGCACCCAGCCGGCCGTCAGCCAGCAGATGAAGGCGCTGGAGCAGTCCGCCGGCACCCCGCTGCTGGTCCGCGCGGGCCGCGAGATGCGGCTGACCCAGGCGGGCGAGGCACTCGTACGGCACGCCGTCGGCATCCTGGCCGGTCTCACCGCCGCCGAGGAGGAGATCGCCGCCATCGCGGGCCTGCGCGCGGGACGGGTGCGGCTGGTGTCGTTCCCTTCCGGCAGCTCGACGCTGGTGCCGACCGCCCTGGCGAAGATGCGCGCCGCGCACCCGGGCACCCGGGTCTCGCTGGTCGAGGCCGAGCCGCCGCGCTCGATCGAGATGCTGCGCAACGGTGACTGCGAGATCGCGCTGGCCTTCCGCTATCCCGAGGTGCGCGGTGCGGACCCGGCGGCCGGGGCGGAATGGGACGACCTGGTGGTGCGCCCGATCCTGGCGGACCGGCTGGTCGGGCTGGTGCCGGCCGGCCACCGGCTGGCGAAGGCGGGTGCCGCACGGTTCGCGGAGCTGGCCGACGAACCGTGGATCGCGGGCTGTCCCCGCTGCCGCCGCCATCTCGTGGAGGTCTGTGAGAGCGCGGGCTTCACCCCGCGTATCGACTTCGCGACGGACGACTATCCCGCGGTCATCGGCCTGGTCGGCGCCGGCCTGGGCGTCGCCGCGCTGCCCGAACTCACCCTGGCGTCGGTGCGCCCCAAGGGAGCCACGGCGGTTCGTCTGGAGCCTGCCGTACACCGCGAGATCGTCGCGCTCACGCTGCCGGATCTGGCGCAGGTCCCCGCCGTCGAGGCGACGCTCGACCAGCTGGTGGACGCTGCGGGGCGCTGACGGCCCGAGCGGGCCCATGTCCGGCTTTCAGGCGCCGGGCGACGCGTTGCGCGAGCAAGCTTCGGGCCGTACGGCCCGACGACGGCGATACGCCGTACCGGCCGAGGCAGCGATACCGGCGGCACCGCACCGGCGGGGGACACCGGCCGTACCGAACCCACCGCTCGCGGCGGCAATGGCCCGCCCGAGCCCTGCAGGCGGGCAGCCGTGCCGCATGCAGGAACGTTTCTTCAGGAGCGATCCGCTCCTGGAGGTCAGGCGCCGGAGACGCCCGCGTGACCGGTCATGGAGGAGGCGGGGACCAGCCGGTGCCGGGCACGGCCCATGAGTTCCTCGCGTTCGTCCTCCGTCAGGCCGCCCCACACCCCGTAGGGCTCACGGACGGCCAGTGCATGCGCCGCGCACTCGGCCCGTACTGGGCAGCGCATACAGACCTCCTTCGCCGATGTCTCACGCGCGCTGCGGGCCGCTCCGCGCTCACCTTCGGGATGGAAGAACAGCGAGCTGTCCACGCCGCGGCAGGCGGCCAGCAGCTGCCAGTCCCAGAGGTCTGCGTTCGGGCCCGGGAGGCGGGAGAAATCTGCCATTGCTTGTCCCCTCGAAGCGATGCTGATTCGGGCTCGGTGCTCACGACGGTACATCTACTGTCGAAGTAGATGTAAATATGACTCATTGCGAATCTAGTCATAGTCGCCACGAAAATGGAAGAAAGAGAGCCAAATAGGGCATAGGGTGCACGCGCGGATGCCGGTCGCCCGATGAGTCGTCTGCGTATCCGGCTCCTCACGGAGCGTGCTGAACTCGGTCGCCGAACCCGTAACTCTTTCGAGTGACCGTCGTTGAGAGTGCGGAGGCGGTTGGCAGAGGTAGACCCCGGGCAAATGTCCGAGGCCGTCAATCGCACAGGTGACGATACGTACCAGCCTGGAGGCTCAAGGTGACGCGCATCAGCTGCGGAGGGCGGTCATGACATCCGTCCTCGTCTGCGACGACTCCCCGCTTGCCCGAGAGGCGCTCCGTCGGGCGGTTGCGACCGTGCCCGGCGTCGAGCGTGTGACGACCGCGGCCAACGGCGAGGAAGTCCTCCGCCGCTGGGGTGCCGATCGTTCGGATCTGATTTTGATGGACGTACGGATGCCCGGTCTCGGCGGTGTCGAGACCGTGCGCCGGCTGCTGTCCGCAGACCCGGGCGCCCGGATCATCATGCTCACGGTGGCCGAGGATCTGGACGGTGTCGCGCTCGCGGTCGCCGCCGGTGCCCGCGGCTATCTGCACAAGGACGCCTCGCGCGCAGAGCTGCGGGCGACGGTGACCCAGGCGCTCGCCGATCCGACGTGGCGGCTCGCCCCGCGCCGGCTGCGGTCCGCCGAGATGGGTGCCGCGCCGACGCTGACCGCGCGCGAGATCCAGGTGCTGGAGGGCATGAGCCACGGCCGTTCGAACGCCGAGATCGGCCGTGAGCTGTTCCTCTCGGAGGACACGGTCAAAACCCACGCCCGGCGCCTTTTCAAGAAACTCGGCGCCTCGGACCGGGCGCATGCGGTGGCCCTGGGCTTCCGCTGGGGACTGGTCCGTTAAGGCGTTGTGACGTGCAGCGATGCGGGGGAATGAAGATCCCCGCCCGCCCTGTGGCGGGCGGGGCGGCAGGGCGCCCCGCAGCCGTCGGCGTACGACGGCGGTCCGATTCGCCGCGCGGTGCCGCATCCTTGGAGGTATGGAGTTCCTCGGGGACGGGCCGGTCGGGCACGAGGGGAGGGCGCAGGACATGACAACAGCCGGCGCACCTGCCGCTCATAACGCTTCAGTGCACAAGTGCGGACCTGATGCCGCGGATCGCGCGGCGCCAAGGCACCATGGTCCGATGCGTGATGACGGGAAGCAGGAAATCGGCGATCTCGTCGCACGCGCCGTCGAGGGGGACCAGCGGGCCACTCACGATCTTCTGGCCCATGTGCACCCCCTCGCCCTGCGCTACTGCCGTACCCGGCTGTCGCGGCTGCCGGGTGATGCCCGGCACTTCGTCGAGGATCTGGCGCAGGAAGTGTGTGTCGCGGTGCTCTGTGCGCTGCCGCGCTACCGCGACACCGGCAAACCCTTCGAGGCCTTCGTCTTCGCCATCGCCGGCCACAAGGTCGCCGATCTGCAGCGGGCCGCGATGCGGCATCCGGGCAGCACGGCCGTGCCGTCCGACGAGATGCCCGAGCAGCCGGACGACTCCCTCGGCCCCGAGGAGCGGGCGCTGCTGAGCAGCGACGCCGAGTGGGCCAAGAAGTTGCTGGCGAATCTTCCGGAGAATCAGCGCGAACTCGTTCTGCTGCGGGTCGCCGTCGGGCTGACGGCCGAGGAGACCGGGCAGATGCTGGGGATGTCGCCCGGTGCGGTGCGGGTCGCCCAGCACCGTGCGCTGAGCAGGCTGCGGGCGCTGGCCGAGCAGTAGTGGTTCCCGGTGCTGAATGGCCAGATGTCGCCGTAGAAATACACGAGTGACGAGGCCCTCATCGCTCGTGGAATGGGACACCTCATTAGGCCGTTAGCATGGGAGTCCGCGCTGAGGCAAGAGCATTGGGGAAGGTGTCATGAGTGACAACGTCGACGGTATGCCCGCCAAATTCGCCATGCTCGGGCTGACATACGACGACGTGCTGCTGCTGCCCGGTGCGTCGGAGGTGCTGCCGAACGCGGTGAGCACCGCGTCCCGGGTCTCGCGCAACGTCACGGTGAACATCCCGCTGCTGTCCGCGGCGATGGACAAGGTCACCGAGGCGCGGATGGCCATCGCCATGGCGCGGCAGGGCGGCGCGGGCGTACTCCACCGCAATCTGTCCATCGAGGACCAGGCCAACCAGGTCGACCTGGTCAAGCGCTCCGAATCCGGCATGGTCACCGACCCGATCACGGTCCGTCCGGACGCCTCCCTCGCCGACGCCGACGCGCTGTGTGCCAAGTTCCGCATCAGCGGTGTGCCGGTGACGGACGCCGCGGGCAAGCTGCTGGGCATCGTGACCAACCGCGACATGGCCTTCGAGATGGACCGCAGCCGTCAGGTCCGCGAGGTCATGACCCCGATGCCGCTGGTCACCGGCAAGGTCGGCATCTCCGGCGAGGACGCCATCGAGCTGCTGCGCCGCCACAAGATTGAGAAGCTTCCGCTGGTCGACGACGCGGGCGTGCTCAAGGGCCTGATCACCGTCAAGGACTTCGTCAAGGCGGAGAAGTACCCCAACGCCGCCAAGGACGCCGAGGGCCGGCTGGTCGTCGGTGCCGCGGTGGGCGTCGGCGGCGAGGCGTACGAGCGGGCGCAGGCGCTGGTCGAGGCCGGTGCCGACTTCCTCGTCATCGACAGCGCGCACGGCCACAGCCGCGGCATCCTCGACATGATCGCCAAGGTCAAGTCCAACATCAACGTCGATGTCGTCGGCGGCAATGTCGCCACCCGCGACGGTGCCCAGGCGCTGATCGACGCGGGTGCCGACGGCATCAAGGTCGGCGTCGGCCCCGGCTCCATCTGCACCACCCGCGTCGTCGCCGGTGTCGGCGTCCCGCAGGTCACCGCGATCTACGAGGCGGCGAAGGCCGCGAACGCCGCGGGTGTGCCGCTGATCGGTGACGGTGGTCTGCAGTTCTCCGGTGACATCGCCAAGGCCATCGCGGCCGGTGCGGACACGGTCATGCTGGGCTCGCTGCTGGCCGGCTGCGAGGAGTCGCCCGGCGAGATGGTCTTCATCAACGGCAAGCAGTTCAAGTCGTACCGCGGCATGGGATCGCTGGGCGCGATGCAGTCCCGCGGCCAGGCCCGCTCCTTCTCCAAGGACCGCTACTTCCAGGACAACGTCCTCTCCGAGGACAAGCTGGTGCCCGAGGGCATCGAGGGCCAGGTGCCCTACCGCGGCCCGCTCTCCTCGGTGGCCCACCAGCTCGTCGGCGGTCTGCGCGCCTCCATGGGCTACGTCGGCTCCGCCGACATCCCCGAGCTCAAGGAGAAGGGCAGCTTCGTCCGCATCACCTCCGCGGGCCTCAAGGAGAGCCACCCGCACGACATCCAGATGACGACCGAGGCGCCGAACTACTCTCGTCGCTGAGGAGGGGGCGCGGCGCGCCACTCCACACGGCGCTACCACGGCTCTACCGTGAAGCCCGCGGCCGCTCCCCGGCCGCGGGCTTCGGTGTGTCGGGGATACTGGAACGGCAGACGTAGAGGGAAAGGCCACACACGTGACTGAGATCGAGATCGGGCGCGGCAAGCGCGGCCGCCGGGCATACGCATTCGACGACATCGCCGTCGTACCCAGTCGCCGCACCCGCGACCCGAAGGAGGTCTCGATCGCCTGGCAGATCGACGCCTACCGCTTCGAGCTGCCGTTCCTGGCCGCTCCCATGGACTCGGTGGTCTCGCCGCAGACCGCGATCCGCATCGGTGAGCTGGGCGGCCTGGGCGTCCTCAACCTGGAAGGTCTCTGGACCCGGTACGAGGACCCGGAACCGCTGCTCGCCGAGATCGCCGAGCTGGACGGCGCCACGGCCACCAAGCGGCTGCAGGAGATCTACGCCGCGCCGATCAAGGAAGAGCTGATCGGGCAGCGCATCAAGGAGGTGCGCGACGCGGGCGTCGTCACCGCCGCCGCGCTGTCGCCGCAGCGTACGGCGCAGTTCTCCAAGGCCGTCGTCGACGCGGGCGTGGACATCTTCGTGATCCGCGGTACCACCGTCTCCGCCGAGCATGTCTCCTCCGCGGCCGAGCCGCTGAACCTCAAGCAGTTCATCTACGAGCTGGATGTCCCGGTCATCGTCGGCGGCTGCGCCACGTACACCGCGGCGCTGCACCTGATGCGTACGGGCGCGGCCGGTGTGCTGGTGGGCTTCGGCGGCGGCGCCGCGCACACCACGCGGAACGTCCTCGGCATCCAGGTCCCGATGGCGACCGCGGTCGCCGATGTCGCCGCCGCGCGCCGCGACTACATGGACGAGTCCGGCGGCCGTTACGTCCACGTCATCGCCGACGGTGGTGTGGGCTGGTCCGGCGACCTCCCGAAGGCGATCGCCTGCGGCGCCGACTCCGTGATGATCGGCTCCCCGCTGGCCCGCGCCACGGACGCGCCGGGCCGTGGCCACCACTGGGGCATGGAGGCGGTGCACGAGGACGTGCCGCGCGGCAAGCGGATGGACCTCGGTGCGGTCGGCACGACGGAGGAGGTGCTGCTGGGGCCGTCCACGACCCCCGACGGCTCCATGAACTTCTTCGGTGCGTTGCGCAGGGCGATGGCGACGACGGGGTACTCCGAGCTGAAGGAATTCCAGCGGGTTGAGGTGACCGTCGCCCCTCGGCGCTAGCCGTACGTTGTCGGGTGCCCCGCCGTGACCTGTTTTTCCGCCTGTCGGCGGGTGGGGTGTGTTGGGGTGGGGCCCGGGTTTGTGGTGGGT
>NZ_JBEZHQ010000073.1:0-13977 GCF_040650675.1 Streptomyces sp. NPDC048637 | reverse complement strand
GGTTTGTGGGGGGTGCCGGTGGCGGGGCCTCCGGGGTGGGTGTTCGGACTGCTTCGCTTTACGTCCGAACACCCACCCCTCCGGCCCCGCCCCCTCCCGTCAGTTGTGGGGCCCCACCCCGGTGGGGGTGAAGGAAAGACAAAGACCAGTAGTTCGGTCGCATCGTGGTGCGGCCGAGCTACTGGTCTTTGATATTTCCCCCCACCGGGCGGGGGTCGCCGTCCGGACGGGAGGGGGCGGGCCGGAGGGGGCGGGTTTCCGGACGTAAAGCGAAGCAGTCCACAACACAGGCCCCGGAGGCCCGCCACCGGCACCCACCACAAACAAGCGCGGCCCCCGCCCAACCCACCCCGCCCCCGCCGAAGGCGGAAAGAAACAACGGAAGAGCCGCGGCGGCTCAGTCGGCAACGTGGGCCGCAACCCCGAGCCGCAAGGGCCGAGTCCCCAGAACCAGCGTCCCCAACGCGCTGTCGATGTCCGGTCCCAGGTACCAGTCGCCGGTGTGGTCGAGGCTGTAGACGCGGCCTTCGGCGTCGATGGCGAGGGTGGCCTGGCTGTAGGTGGCGCCGTCGTGGGTGGTGAGTTCTTCGCGGCCGAGGGGGGCCACGTCGGTTTCCAGGGCGCGGCCGAGGTCGCCGAGGGTGCGGGCGAGGTGGAGGCCGTGCAGGGGGTCGACGGCGAAGGGGGTGGGGGCGATGTGGCGGCCGGGGCCGGGCCCGGTGATGTGCAGTCCGCCGAATTCGGCCCAGGCTTCGACGGCGGCGGGGAAGACGGTGTGGCGGTGGCCGGCGGGGGAGGTGTGGGCGCGGAGGGTGTCGGCCCAGTGTTCCGCCTGGTGTATGTCCCAGCGGCCGGGCTGCCAGCCGGCCTCCTGGAGGGCGACGTCGACGGCGGCGGGGAAGCGGGTCGAGTCGGTCCGGTCGTGGGCGGGGGAGCGGGGGCCGGGGGTGGTGGGCGGCATGGTGGCGGTCAGCTTCCTGTGGGCGTGGTGCCGCTGATGGGCATGACGCCGAAGTGGGCGAGGAGGGCGTCGCAGGAGCGGCAGGGCGGGGCGTAGCTGCCGTGTTGGGGGTCGCCGTCCTCGCGGATATGGCGTGCGGTGATCTTGGAATGTTTGAGGGAGCGGCGGGCTTCCCCGTTGGTGAGGGGCTTTCGGGAGGCGCGTTTGCCGCGGTTGCCCTCGACGGCGGTGAGGTGGCGGGAGAGCAGGACCGCTTCGGGGCAGCGTCCGGTGAAGCGTTCGCGTTGTGCGGTGGCGAGGGTGTCGAGGAAGTCCTGGACGAGGGGGTGCAGGGCGGGGGGCTGTTCCGCCTTGCTCGCGGTACAGGTGAGGGTTTGTCCGCGTACGGACAAGGCGGCGCCGATGGTGGGGAGGATGCCGTCGCGGCGGTGGTGGAGGGCGGGGGCGCGGTCGGCGTCCGCGGGGCCGCTCCAGCCGATGCGGGGGTCGCCTGCGGCTGCGTTGTGGTGGCGTGCAGTGGTGCTCATGGTGGTGCTTTCCCTCCCCGAATCCCCGTGTAGCTGGGGGTCCCCCCGCCGTAGGTGGGGGAGGTCAGCCTGCCAAATGTGCTGGGTGTTGCGGTAGTCGGGCGGGCTGTCGATGATCTCACGGCGGGCTGACGGGGCGTCGGTCGCGGGGCAACGGGGCTGGTGGGCGGGGTGGTGCGCGGGGGGCTCGGGGGTGGTGGGGCGGTGGGTGACGTCGGTGTGTCGCGGGGCTGACGTGCGGGGGCGGGGGAGGGGGGAGGGCGTTGCGGTACGGCTTAGGCTGTGCTCCAAAGCCAGCTTCAGCCAGGGGGCAAGCGCGATGACGACAGGTCGGCAAGGGCTGGGGGCACTCCCCGGCCCCCGGGCGGCGGGACATGCCGCGCCACCGAATTCGGCCTATGCCGGGCAGGTCGTACATTTTCCGGATCCGGTCCGTGCCGCACGGTACCCCGCCGGTGTGCGGATGGACGAACGGGGTTTCCCGGAGTTCTCGCCGTATGCGCGCGCGGCGGCGGAGATCGCCGAGCCGCCGGAGGGTTTCGGGGTCGACGAACTGCGGCTGACGGACTATGTGTCGGCGAACGCGGCCCTGCATGCGCAGGGGCACGAACTGTGGATAGATGTGCCGGCGGTGGCGACGCCGCACGGCTGGACCTGGCATCACGTGGCCGGTACCCGGCGGATGGAGCTGGTTCCGGTGGAGGTGAAGGCGCTGTTGCGGCATCACGGCGGGCTGGTGACGGCCGCCGTGGCGCACGACAAGCGCGGTACCCGCCCGTTGCAGGAGACCCGGCCGGCGCACTTCGGGCTGCCGCACCGTGATCTGTCGGTGGGCGAGGAGCAGTTGGCGCAGGCCGAGGAGGCGCTGGGGTATCGGCTGCCGGGCGCGTACCGGTCGTTCCTGAAGGCGGCGGGCGGCTGTGCGCCGGTGGGGGCGGCGCTGGACGCGGAGTTGGGGCTGCTGGTCGACCAGCCGTTCTTCACGGTGCGCGATGACGCGGCGGTCAACGATCTGCTCTATGTGAACAAGTGCCTGCGGGACCACTTCACCAAGGACTACCTGGGCGTGGCGTTCGTGCAGGGCGGTGTCGTCGCGGTGAAGGTGCGCGGCGAGGCGCTCGGTTCGGTGTGGTTCTGCCCGTACGACGATGCGCGGGACCAGGACGGGTGGACGGTGCAGGAACGGGTCGAGCGGCTGTTGTTGCCGTGCGGCGCGGATTTCGATGACTTCCTGCAGCGGCTGGCGGGCAATCCGCCGGAGCTGGAGACGGTGGCGGATCTGATGGTCGACGGTGGCTTCGCGTACGCGGTCGCGGTGGGGGGTTGAGCGCGGTGGTGACGTTCGCGCAGGCGCAGGAGCGCGCGGAGCGGTGGGTGAACGGCGAGGTGCCGGCGGCGCTCCATCGTGAGGTGCGGGTGCGGGAGTTCGATCTGGGCTTTGTGGCCTGGGCCGAGGACCGGGAGGGGGGGCCGGTGACGGATGGCGGCCGGGCCCGGTTGGTGATCGCGCGGGACAGCGGGGAGACGACGCTGTGGCCGGGGCTGCCGGTGGGTGAGGTGATCCGGCGCTACGAGGAGGAGTACGGCACTCCCGCGGACGGCGGGCACGGCGCGGCCGAGGCACCGCCGCAGCGGATCGACCTGGAGGCCACCTCGTTTCTGCTGACGCCGCCGGAGTGGCTGCAGGAGGCGGCGGACGCGAGGGGCGTGCCGGAGCAGCGGGGCGCGGAGGCGGCGCCGGCGGCTCCCGCTCCGGCGGCTCCCGCGCCGTCCGCTCCCGCTCCGGTTCCCGCTCCCGCCCCTGCGCCCGCGTCGTCGGCGTCGGATGCCTGGGCCGAGGTGAGCGTCAACGGTACGGACGGCGGGGCCGCGCAGAGCGGTGCGCAGGCGGCGGAGACGGGCCCGGGAGCGGGCGCCGGTTCCGCCGGTGTGCCGGAGCCGTGGGCCGGGGCGGACACGACCGCCGGCGCGGGCGGCGAGGACCGTTCGGTGGGGCTGCCGGCGACGGTGTTCGCGCCGCCGCTGGCCGGTTTCGACGAGGAGGACGCGCCGTCGTCGCCGCGGACCCGGCCGGAAGCCAAGACCGAACTTCTGCACGGCGGCAGTCAGTTGCCGCGTACACAGGTCGCGCCCGCGCTGGATCTGCCGGACGGGGCCCGGCCCGGCGGTGGTCCGCTGCCGCCGCCGGTGCCGGCCGCGCCGCCGGCCGCCGGGGGGCTGCCGGATCTGCCGCCGCCGTCGGGTCCGCCGGTCACCGATGTGCCGCCCCCGCCGGGCGCCGGTGCGCCCGGTGCCGGTGCGCCCGCCGCGGCCGGGCCGGGTGTGCCGCCGCCTGGCGCGCCGCCCGCTCCGCCCGCGGGTGGTGGGGTGCATGCCGCGGCGACGATGCTGGCCGACGGCTCGTCGCTGCCCGGTTACGCCGCCGCGGGCCCGCCACCGCCGCCCGCCGCGCCCGGTCCCCCCGGTGCGGGCCGGGACGGTGCGCAGCAGGACCCGGCGAAGGCCGCTGCGGGCCAGGACGGGGTGCGCCCGCCCGGCGGGCCCGCGGCGTCCGGCCCCGGTGCGCCCGGTGCGCCGGCCGGTGGCTATGTGCCGACGCAGCTGGTCTCGCAGCTGGACGCGGCGGAGATGGATCTGAGCGCGGTGGACGGGCCGGGCGGGGCGGAGGCGTCCGGTGGGCCCGAGGGGGCCGGTGCTTCCGGTGCCGGCGGTGCGGGTTCCCCGGCGGCCGGCGGTCCCGGGTCCGGCGGGGTGCATGCCGCCGCGACGATGCTCGCCGACGGTGCGTCCGTGCAGGCGGCCGGTCTCGGGGGTGCGGGCGGGCCGGGCGGTGCCGCCGGTGGCCCCGGTGTGCCGCCGCCGCCCGCGCCGCCGGGAGTGCCGGGCGCGCCCAAGCCTCCCGGCCCGCCCGGTAAGCCCGGCGTTCCCGCGGACGGCCGGAGCTCCGGCGGCCAGGGCGGTCCGCCCCCGCCGCCGCCCGCCCCGCCCGTCGCGGACGGTGCCGGTGGCGGCGGAGTGCATGCCGCCGCCACGATGCTGGCCGGCGGCGCGGCGCTGCCCGGCGGCGCGGGTGGTCCTGGCGGCGCGGGTGGGCCGGGCGCTCCCGGTATGCCGCCGTCGGCCGGTCCCGCGGCTCAGCCCGGACCTCCGCAGGCACCTCCCCAGGGACCGCCGCCCGGTGCGCCGGGCCCCGGTGGCCCCGGTGGCCCCGGTGGCCCCGGTGCGTACGGCTATCCGCAGGCGCCCAGCGGTCAGCCGACCGTCGGTCCCGGCTACATGGCCGTACTGAGCTATCGCGCGCCGGACGGGTCCGAGCAGAAGATCGTGCGCCGTTCGGCGCCCGGTACGCCGCATCCGGAGTGGCAGCTGCTGCATGAGCTGCGCGGGATGAACGTCCCGCCGCAGCAGGTGCTGGAGCTGCACACCGAGCTGGAGTGCTGTGATCTGCCGGGTGGCTACTGCGCCCGGATGATCCGGGACAACTGGCCGCAGGTGCGGATCAGCCACACCGCCGCGTACGGCAGGGACCATGCCTCGCGCCAGCAGGGCGTACGGCATCTCGTCGAGCATCAGGGCGAGTTGCACCAGGTCGCGGACGGTCCGGCGCGGCCGGCGCCGGTGCGGGTGCCGTTGCCGCATCCGTCGCAGGTGCAGCCGGTGCCGCCGGTGCCCCCGCAGGTGATCGGGCAGGAGCTGGAGCAGGCGTTCGGCCCGCAGGCCCTGTTCCGTTTCGACCAGCGGGCGGTCTCCCGGCACGGGGTGCCCGATGTGGTGGCGCAGATGCTGGTGTGGGCCGGGCTGCCGGTCGACTTCGGGCCGTTCTTCTGGGCGCAGGCGCAGCCGCAGCGCCCGGTGCCGACGCTGGCGGAGCTGGCGGCGGAGCGGATGGTGCAGCCGGCCGCGGACGCCGGTTCGTATCTGGTGATGGGCAATGACTTCGGCCGTCAGCTGTGTGTGCAGTACGGGACCGCGCACATCGTGGCGGTGCCGATGGAGGCCGCGCCGGGCGGTCAGCCGGCGACGCCGCAGTTCGTGAACTCGGGGCTGCCGGAGTTCACGCGCTGTCTGGCGATGCTGGGGCGGATGTGGCGGCTGCGGTACGGGCTGACGCCCGAGCAGGCGGGCCGTTGGACCGTCGACTTCCAGGCACAGCTGGTCGCCCTCGATCCGCCCGCGCTGGGGTCGCCGGAGACCTGGTGGTCGGTGCTGCTGGAGCAGATGTGGGACGGGCTGCTGTAGCGGCGCGTCAACGAACCGGCGGCAGGCACTGCCGCCGGACCGGGGCAGGGCGCTCGACCTGCGGGATGGGTCGGGCGCCCTGACCATGCGTATATGGGCCGTCCGATATCCCCGTTGCCGCAGTCGCCGCCGACGCTGTACCGGGCAGGGCGCCCGCGGTGGTGGCACCGCGGGCGGACGGGCAGGCCGCCGCGCCGGCCGGGGCCGGGCCGGCGCCGGTGGGCGTGGCTCACCTGGACCCTGGTGACGCTGCTGGTGCTGGTCGCCCTGGTGTGCGCGGGCGGGGCCTGGCTGTATGTGTCGGCGGGGCGGCAGCTGCAGCATGTCGATGCGCTGGGCGAGTACGCCGGGCGGCCGGCCGCGGGCAAGGGCACCAACTGGCTGCTGGTCGGCACGGACAGCCGTACCGCGCTGACCCCGCAGCAGCGCGCGGAGCTGCACGTCGGCAACAACGAGGTGCAGAACACCGACACGATCATGGTGCTGCACTCCGGCGAGCACGGCCCGACTCTGGTCAGCCTGCCGCGCGACAGTTACGTCCCGATACCCGGTCATGGCAGCCGGAAGATCAACGAGGCGTATGCGGACGGCGGCCCGAAGCTGCTCACCCGAACGGTGGAGCAGGCGACCGGGCTGCGGATCGACCGCTATGCCGAGGTGAACTTCCTGGGGTTCGTGCAGGTCGTGGACGCGCTGGACGGTGTGCGGCTGTGTCTGGACGCCCCGCTGAAGGACGAGAAGTCGGGCGCGGACTTCCCGGCCGGCTGCCAGCAGATGAACGGCGCCGAGGCGCTGGCGTTCGTACGGGCCCGGTATGCCGACCCGGAGGGTGACCTCGGACGGGTGAAGCGTCAGCGGCAGTTGCTCGGCGCGGTGGCGGAGGAGATGGCCGCCCCGTCGGTGCTTCTCGATCCGGACCGGCTGACGCGGGTGCGGGACGCCTCGCTGGCGGCGCTGGTCGTGGACGACGGCGCGGACGTGGCACGGCTGCTGGATATGGGCTGGTCGATGAAGCAGATCGCCGGGGGCGGCGGTACCGCGACGACGGTTCCGGTGACCCGGCCCGGGGTGATGGTCAGTGGCGTCGGGTCGGTGCTGCCGTGGGACGAGAACGGGGCGAGGGAGTTGTTCCGGGCGCTGCGCCACGATGACCGGATTCCGACTTCTGGCACGAAATAACGCATCCTGGTGGGGTGGATGGGGTGAAGTGTCGCGAGGGTGCGATGTCGCACCGATCCCGAGAAACATGCGCGTAACTGCACAGGGCTGCACACAACCATGCGAAATGGCGCGGAAGGCTGCGGGTCGCACCACTGCGGCACGCGGCGGAGAGGGGCTTGAGGGATGAGTGCATCGGTTTCGCCTCACGGGTTCGAGACCGTACGAGGGCGTGGCTACCGGCCGGAGGATGTGGGCCGCCGTGTCGAGGGACTCTCGATCGACCGCGACTCCTGCTGGGAGCGCGCCGCACGGCTCACGGTCCTGTCCAACGAGATGGCGGCCGAACTCGCGGAACTGCAGGCCCATGTGGCGCAGTTGCCACCGCAGACGTATGCCTCGCTCGGCAATGAGGCCCGGCTGATCCTGACGACCGCGGAGTCCGAGGCGGCGCGGCTGCGGGCCGAGGCGCAGCAGGCGGACGAGCGGATCCGGGACGAGGTCGCGGTCCATGCGGAGGAGGTCCGGGAGGCGGCCGACAAGGCGGCGTACGCGCGCCGCGGTGAGGCGGAGACCCGGGCCCGGCGCACGGCGGAGGCGACGCGGGGTGAGGCCGCGGAGCTGGTGACCGTGGCGACCGAGGAGGCCGCCAAGCTGCGGGAGGACGCGGCCGGGGAGCTGGTGGAGGTGCGCCGGCGCACCGCGCAGCTGCTGCATGACCAGGAGAAGCGGCAGGCCGAGGAGTGGGACGCGGCCGGGCGGGAATTCGCGGAGCTGGAGGCGGAGATGGACCGGCTCGTCGCGGAGCTGGACGGCCGCGGGAAGGCCGCCCGCGCCGAGAGTGAGCGGCTGTACGCGGAGGCCGAGCAGGCCGCCCGGCACCGTGACGAGGACGCCGAGGACCGTGGCGCCGGTCTGCTGGCCCAGGCGCGGGCCGAGGTGGAACGCATCGAGCGCACCACGGAGCGGATCCTGCGGGAGCACGACGCGGAGCGCGAAGAGGTCCGCACCCATATGACCCATGTACGCAACAGCCTGGCCGCGCTCACCGGGAAGGCGCCGGCGCCGGACGGGGACGGCGGGAGCACGGCGCGGGGCGGCGGCCGGGAAGCGGGCAGTGCTCCGGACGCCGCGGACCCCGATGCGGAAGACACCCTGGAGACGCAGCTGCCCCGCGCGGGCGGCGGCGCGGGCGCCTGACCGCCCGGCCGCCCCGCCGTCGCCCCGGGTGCCGGTCTCCCGGTCAGGTCCCGTCCGGCTCGCCCGAGCCCGAGCCCGAGCCGGTGCCGGTGCCGGTGCCGCCGGCATCCGTGTGTACCGGGAAGCGCCGCGGTGCCAGCAGCAGGGCGAGCAGCGCGAGCGCGGCGGCCGCGGCGGCGCCGAGGTAGACATGGTCGACCGTGGTGTCGACGGCGCGGCGGAGGTAGTCGGTGGCCTGCGCGGTGAGGCCGCCGGGGTGTTCCAGCGCGCGGGAGACCGCGTCGAGGTCGCCGGGCAGGCCGGACCGGATGCCCGAAGGGGCGTGGGCGAGGCGGTCGTTGAGGGTGGCGTTGGCGAGGGCGCCGAAGAGCGCGGCGCCGAGGGACTGGCCGACCTGGCGGCAGAAGAGTATGGAGGCGGTGGCGGTGCCGCGCTCCGTGTAGCCGACGGACGACTGGACGCCGATGATCAGCGGGAGCTGGAAGAGGCCGAGGGTCGCACCGAGCGCCAGCATGATCAGCGCGGGCTGCCAGGCCGCACCGGGGTAGGGCAGCAGGGGGAAGGCGAGCAGGACCAGGGCGGCCGCGCCGATGCCGAGCATTGCGCAGGTGCGGATGCCGAGGCGGTTGTAGACATGGCTGCTGAGGGCGGCCGAGACCGGCCAGCTCAGGGTCATCACGGACAGCACGAAACCGGCGGCGATCGGGCCCAGGCCCAGCACCGACTGTGCGTAGGTGGGCAGGAACACCGTCGGGGCGACCATCAGCAGTCCCAGGGCGCCCAGGGCGAGGTTGACGGCGGAGATGGTCCGGCGGCGCCAGACCCAGCCCGGGATGATCGGCTCCGCCGCCCGGCGCTCGATGAGGACGGTGAGCGCCGCGCACCCCGCGCTGCCGGCGAACAGCAGCAGCGAGGGTGTGGAGAGCCAGGCCCAGGCCACCCCGCCCTGCACCAGGGCGGTCAGCAGCAGCCCGCCGCAGGCGAAGATCGCCAGCGCGCCGGGCCAGTCCACCGGGGGGCGGGCGCCGGGACCCGGCCTGCTCCGCCCCTCCTCGGAGAAGTGCCGCACGATCAGCCAGAGGGCGACCGCGCCCACCGGCACATTGATCAGGAAGATCCACCGCCAGTCGGCATACGCGGCGAGCAGTCCGCCCAGTGCGGGCCCGGCGACCGCGGAGGCGGCCCAGACGCTGGAGAGCCTGGCCTGGATCTTGGGACGTTCCCTCATCGGGTAGAGGTCGGCGGCGATGGTCTGGACGGTGCCCTGGAGGGCGCCGCCGCCCAGGCCCTGCACCACGCGGAAGGCGATCAGCGACGCCATGTTCCAGGCACCGGCGCAGGCCAGCGAGCCGACGAGGAAGAGCGCGATGCCGGTGATCAGGATGGGCTTGCGGCCGAAGATGTCGGAGAGCTTGCCGTAGACCGGCAGGGTGACGGTGACGGCCAGCAGATAGCCGGAGAACAGCCAGGAGAAGACCGCGAAGCCGCCGAGGTCGCCGACGATCTGGGGGATGGCGGTGGCGAGGATCGTCGAGTCGAGCGCGGCCAGGGCCATACCGAGCATCAGGGCGGCGACGACGGGACGGCGTGGCGGGCCCGCGGAGGGCGGGCCCGGCGCCCGCAGGGTGTCGCTGTCTCCGGCACGTCTCGCGCTTCCGCTCACCGTTCCCCCTCCTGAGGTCCTTGTATGGTGCACCCTTCCATGCGGGTGGTGGGGTGCGGAACCGGGCTGCCGCACCGGGGAGCGCGCGGGGCGGGGTGCGGGGGTGCGGTCCCGGGCTCCGGGCCCGGCCGGTCGGCCGGCGGGCGTACGCTTGGCAACCCCGGCCCGTGAGACGTGTCGGGCTGTTGCGTTGTTCGCCTCGCTGGGACGGAACCTTCTCATGAGCCTGACTGGTCTGCTCGACGTCGTCGTACGGGACCCGGCGCTCGCCGAAGCGGTACAGGCCGCGGCCGACGGGCACCGCCCCCAGGTGGATCTGGTGGGCCCGCCGGCCGCCCGGCCCTTCGCGATCGCCGCGCTCGCCCGGCAGGCCGGCCGGCCGGTGCTCGCGGTGACCGCCACCGGCCGGGAGGCCGAGGACCTCGCCGCCGCACTGCGCAGCCTGATGCCGGCCGGTGCGGACAACTCCGTCGTGGAGTTCCCGTCCTGGGAGACGCTGCCGCACGAGCGGCTCTCGCCGCGCTCGGACACCGTCGGCCGGCGTCTCGCGGTGCTGCGCCGGCTCGCCCACCCGCGCCAGGACGACCCCACGGCCGGCCCCGTCTCCGTGGTCGTCGCCCCCATCCGCTCGGTGCTCCAGCCGCAGGTCAAGGGGCTGGGCGAGCTGGAGCCGGTCAGTCTGCGCACGGGCGAGACCGCCGACCTGGAAGAGATCGTCGACGGTCTGGCGGCGGCCGCGTACGCGCGGGTGGAACTGGTCGAGAAGCGCGGCGAGTTCGCGGTCCGCGGCGGCATCCTGGACGTCTTTCCGCCCACCGAGGAGCACCCCCTCCGGGTCGAGTTCTGGGGCGACGACGTCGAGGAGATCCGCTACTTCAAGGTCGCCGACCAGCGGTCCCTGGAGGTCGCCGAGCACGGTCTGTGGGCGCCGCCGTGCCGGGAGCTGCTGCTGACCGACCAGGTGCGGGAGCGGGCCGCGGCGCTCGCCGAGCAGCACCCCGAGCTGGGCGAACTCCTCGGCAAGATCGCCGAGGGGATCGCCGTCGAGGGCATGGAGTCGCTGGCTCCGGTCCTGGTGGACGACATGGAGCTGCTGCTGGACGTGCTGCCCAAGGGCTCGATGGCCGTGGTGTGCGACCCGGAGCGGGTGCGGACCCGGGCCGCTGACCTGGTGGCGACGAGCCAGGAGTTCCTCCAGGCGTCCTGGGCGGCCACTGCGGGCGGCGGAGTGGCCCCCGTCGATGTGGGTGCGGCGTCCCTGTGGGGCATCGCGGACGTCCGGGACCGGGCGCGCGAGCTGGGGATGATGTGGTGGTCGGTCAGTCCCTTCGCGGCCGACGAGGGCCTGGAGACCGACGGCGACACTCTCAAGCTGGGCATGCACGCCCCCGACACCTACCGCGGTGACACCCAGCGGGCGCTGGCCGACACCAAGCAGTGGCTCGCGGACGGCTGGCGCACGGTGTTCCTCACCGAGGCGCACGGCCCGGCGGCCCGCACGGTCGAGGTCCTCAGTGGCGAGGGCATCCCCGCCCGCCTGGACGCCGAACTCGCCGAAATCTCCCCGTCCCTCGTCCACGTCTCCTGCGGTTCCCTCGACAACGGCTTTCTCGACCCGTCGCTCCGGCTCGCCGTCCTCACCGAGACCGACCTCTCCGGCCAGAAGGCGGCCGGCAAGGACGGCGCCCGGATGCCGGCCCGCCGCCGCAAGACCATCGACCCGCTCACCCTGGAAACCGGCGACTTCATCGTCCACGAGCAGCACGGTGTGGGCCGCTACATCGAGATGGTGCAGCGCACGGTCCAGGGCGCCACCCGCGAATACCTCCTCGTCGAGTACGCCCCCGCCAAGCGCGGCCAGCCCGGCGACCGCCTCTACATCCCCACCGACCAGCTGGAGCAGGTCACCAAGTACGTCGGTGGCGAGGCCCCGACGCTGCACCGGCTGGGCGGCGCCGACTGGACCAAGACCAAGGCGCGCGCCAAGAAGGCCGTCAAGGAGATCGCCGCCGACCTGATCAAGCTGTACTCCGCGCGGATGGCGGCGCCCGGCCACACCTTCGGCCCGGACACCCCCTGGCAGCGCGAGCTGGAGGACGCCTTCCCGTACGCGGAGACGCCCGACCAGCTCACCACCATCGCCGAGGTCAAGGAAGACATGGAGAAGTCGGTCCCCATGGACCGCCTCATCTGTGGTGACGTCGGCTACGGCAAGACCGAGATCGCGGTCCGCGCCGCCTTCAAGGCCGTCCAGGACGGCAAGCAGGTCGCCGTCCTCGTCCCGACCACCCTCCTCGTCCAGCAGCACTTCGGCACCTTCACCGAGCGCTACGGCCAGTTCCCGGTCAACGTCCGGGCGCTGTCCCGCTTCCAGACCGACACCGAGGCCAAGGCCGTCCTCGAAGGGCTGCGGGACGGCTCCGTCGACCTCGTCATCGGCACCCACCGCCTCTTCTCCTCCGAGACCAAGTTCAAGGACCTGGGCCTGGTCATCGTCGACGAGGAACAGCGGTTCGGCGTCGAGCACAAGGAGCAGCTGAAGAAGCTCCGCGCCAATGTGGACGTCCTCACCATGTCCGCCACCCCCATTCCCCGCACCCTGGAGATGGCGGTGACGGGCATCCGGGAGATGTCGACGATCACCACCCCGCCCGAGGAGCGCCACCCGGTCCTGACCTTCGTCGGGCCCTACGAGCAGAAGCAGATCGGCGCCGCCATCCGCCGTGAACTGCTGCGCGAGGGCCAGGTCTTCTACATCCACAACCGGGTGGAGTCCATCGACCGGGCCGCCGCCCGGCTCCGTGAGATCGTCCCCGAGGCCCGTATCCAGACCGCCCACGGCCAGATGGGCGAGACCCAACTGGAGCAGGTCGTCGTCGACTTCTGGGAGAAGAAGTTCGACGTCCTGGTCTCCACCACCATCGTCGAATCCGGCATCGACATCTCCAACGCCAACACCCTGATCGTCGAACGCGGCGACAACTTCGGCCTCTCCCAGCTCCACCAGCTGCGCGGGCGGGTGGGCCGCGGCCGTGAGCGCGGCTACTCCTACTTCCTGTATCCGCCGGAGAAGCCGCTCACCGAGACCGCCCACGAGCGGCTGGCGACCATTGCCCAGCACACCGAGATGGGCGCGGGCATGTACGTCGCCATGAAGGACCTGGAGATCCGCGGCGCGGGCAACCTCCTCGGCGGCGAACAGTCCGGCCACATCGCCGGCGTCGGCTTCGACCTCTACGTCCGCATGGTCGGCGAGGCGGTCGCTGACTACCGGGCCTCCCTCGAAGGCGGCGTGGAGGAGGAGCCCCCGCTCGAAGTCAAGATCGAACTCCCGGTGGACGCGCATGTCCCGCACGACTACGCCCCCGGCGAGCGGCTGCGCCTCCAGGCCTACCGCGCCATCGCCTCCGCCTCCTCGGAGGAGGACATCGCGGCGGTCCGCGAGGAACTGGCCGACCGCTACGGCAAGCTGCCCGAGCCCGTCGAGAACCTGCTGCTGGTCGCCGGTCTGCGGATGCTCGCCCGCGCATGCGGGGTCTCCGACATCACCCTCCAGGGCGCCAACATCCGCTTCGGCCCTGTGGAGTTGCGCGAGTCCCAGGAGCTGCGCCTCAAGCGGCTCTACCCCCGTACGGTCCTCAAGCCGGCCACCCAGCAGATTCTTGTACCGCGCCCGACGACGGCAAAGATCGGCGGCAAGCCGGTGGTTGGACGCGAGCTGCTCGCGTGGACAGGAGAGTTCCTCTCCATCGTCTTGGGCTCGTAGGCGTTTTGGGCTCGTAGCCCCGCTTCCCACGTGTCGGGTGGCCCCGCCGTGCCTCTTCTTTTTCGCCTGTCGGCGGGGGTGGGTGGGTTTGGGCGGGGGCCGCGCTTGTTTGTGGTGGGTGCCGGTGGCGGGCCTCCGGGGCCTGTGTTGTGGACTGCTTCGCTTTACGTCCACAACACAGGCCCCTCCGGCCCGCCCCCTCCCGTACGGATGGCGACCCCCGCCCGGTGGGGGTGAGGGTATTTAAAGACCAGTAGTTCGGCCTCATCGCGATGCGGCCGGGCTTCTGGCACCACGATGTGGCTGGGCTTCTGGCACGACGATGCGGCCGGGTTTCTGCTCTGTCTTTCCTTCACCCCCACCGGGGTGGGGTCCCACAACTGGCGGGAGGGGGTGGGGCCGGAGGGGTGGGGGGGGGGGGGGTGTTGGTTGTGGTGGGTGGACCCCCCCCCCCGGGCCCCGC
>NZ_JBEZHQ010000072.1:0-17446 GCF_040650675.1 Streptomyces sp. NPDC048637 | reverse complement strand
CGCGCCGTGGGGGCACCTCCCGGCCGAAGGCTGGGGGAGGGTACCGGTGCGTCCCCTCCAACCCCCGCGGCAACCACCAACCCCGCAAAACCCCAGCCCCCAACCGACCCCATGGCACACACGAGACCCGCAAAACCCCAGCCCCCACCGCCCCCTCAGAACGCGGCGCGGATTTCTCCCACCCGTGTGGCTCCGCCGAGGAGAGGGGCGTCCTCGAGGCGGGTGAGGACGGGGGCGTCGAGGCCCATGAGGCGGAGGGTGCGGGCGAGGACGGGGCCGAGGGTGCGGATGGCGCCGTCGTCGATCTTGAAGGCTAGGGCGCGGCCGTCGGGGAGGGCCAGGGCCTGGACCGCCTCGGCGCCCATCTTGGAGAGGGTGCCGGGGAGGGCCTGCATCAGCCAGGTGTCGGGGCGGCGGGTGCCGGCGACGTACTCCGGGTGGGCGCGCATCGCATCCGCGACCCGTCGCTCAGGGGTGCCCGGACCGGCCAGGACGAAGTGCCGGAAGGCGCGGGCCAGCCCGGTCAGTGACAGCGACAGCAGGGGCGCCCCGCAGCCGTCCGTGCCGACATGGGCGACGTCCTCGCCGCTGGCGGTGCGGACCCCGTCGGCCACCAGCTGCTGCAGCGGATGGTTCTCGTCGAGGTACGTGGCGAGCGGCCAGCCGTTGAGCGCGCAGGCGGCCAGCATCGCGGTGTGCTTGCCCGAGCAGTTCATGGTGAGGCGGTCGCGGACCTGGCCCGAGACGAGGTAGGTCTCCGCCTCCGCGGGGTCCAGCGGCAGGTCAGCGGGCGTCTGCAGATGGCCGGCGGTCAGGCCGTGCTCGGCCAGCATGGTCCGTACGAGCGCGAGGTGGAAGGGCTCGCCGGAGTGGCTCGCGGCGGCCAGCGCCAGCCGCTCGCCGGAGAGGTCCAGGCCCGCCCGCAGCACCGCCGCGGCCTGCATCGGCTTGTTCGCGGAGCGGGGGAAGACGGGGGCGCTCGCATCGCCCAGCGCCCACTCCACGCTGCCGTCGGCGGCGAGCACCACGAGGGAGCCGCGGTGCCGGCCCTCGACGAAGCCGGAGCGGACGACCTCGGCGAGGACAGGGGACACCACGGGGGAAGCAGGGGAAAGCGCGGCCGCCAGGGAATCCGGGGACGTGGTGGATTCCGGGGTCGGCTCGGGTATCGGGGTGGGCGAGGTCATCGTCGGCCTTCCGGGGAGTGGCCTGTGCCCCCCCCGCGGCTTGTGGCCCGGTCAGGACAGCAGGTCGTCTACTTGCGCTTCGCCTTCACGGTACCTGCGGGCAATTTCGGCACTGCAGTCGTCGGTGGTGCGCTGCAATGACTGACGGCGCCGGGACACCTGCTGTTCGTAGCGGATCAGCCGGCCCATCGCGTCGTGCAGCTCCTGGTCCGTACGCGCGGTGAGGTCGGACAGCTCCACCTCGCCGAGCATGTCCTCGGCGAGCCTGCGGTACTCCTCGCTGTGCGGCGTACCGAGCGTCACATGCCGGGCGGAGGAGCGGTGCCGCGACGGCAGGTCCGTCAGGATCTCCGGCAGCCGGTCCAACAGGGGTGAGTGCTGGGCGGTCCGGCGGGCGATCTCGGCGCGCAGGATGTCGATCCGGCCCTGCAACAGCCGCCGCAGATAGCTCAGATCGGCCTCTTCCAGCTGGGAATCACGCCGCACGACCCGCAGCTCGGGCAGCCCCAGACCGGATAGATCGGGAGTGGTGGCCGGACGGCAGTGGTCGCGCTGCTGCGGGGGGCGGGGGTGCTGCGCCTGGCCTGCCTGGAGCATGGGGCCGTCCTCGGTGCCGGGGGGCTCGACGCGAGCCGTCGCTGTGGTCGTCGTCAGGGCGGTGGGCGGTGGTGGGGTGGCAGGCGCCGGATGCGCGGGGTCTGTCGCGGGGGCGGTCGATGTCGTCCGTCCGGTCGGTGTCGTACGGGCGGTTGGTACGGGACCGGGTGTCTGTCCGGCGCCGAGAGTGCTCATTGAATCGTTCCGTCCCCTCGTCCGGTGCCGCGTCCTGGGCATGTTGTCCATGAAACGCACCACGTGCACGCATCGTGCCACTCTGGGCGGTCCTTCTGCAGGGCCATGGCACCCGAACGGCCCCAGTGGGGGCACGGCTGTCCGAAGGCGGTGGGCCGCCCGGCATGATGGCGGGTATGCGAGCTGTGGTGCAAAGGGTTGACGGTGCCCGCGTCGAGGTGGCGGGCGAGACGGTCGGGGAGATCGTCGGTGAGGGGCTGTGCGTGCTGGTGGGGGTCACGCACGAGGACACGAAGGAGAAGGCGGCGCAGCTCGCCCGCAAGCTGTGGTCGGTGCGGATTCTGCAGGGCGAGAAGTCCTGCTCGGACACCTCGGCGCCGCTGTTGGTGATCAGCCAGTTCACTCTCTACGGTGACGCCCGCAAGGGCCGCCGTCCCACCTGGAACGCCGCCGCGCCGGGGCCGGTCGCCGAGCCGCTGGTCGACGAGGTCGTCGCGCAGCTGCGGGCGCTGGGCGCCCAGGTGGAGACCGGCCGCTTCGGCGCGTCCATGGAGGTGTCGCTGACGAATGACGGGCCGTTCACGGTGCTGGTGGAGGTGTAGCCCGCGCGCGCCCGGCGGCCTGCGCCGGGCGCCTTACGGCTCGACGACGATCTCCTGCGCCGCCGCCGTGGTGCCCGCCATCAGCGGCGCGTCGACCGGCACGTTCCGCTTGACCAGGGCGAGCGCGATCGGACCGAGTTCGTGGTGGCGGGCCGAGGTGGTGATGAAGCCGAGCTGCCGGCCCTCCTCGCCCTCCGAGGCGAGGCGGACGGGGGTGCCGTGCGGGGGCAGATGGACCTCGCTGCCGTCCAGGTGCAGAAAGACCAGCCGGCGCGGCGGCTTGCCCAGGTTGTGGACCCGGGCGACGGTCTCCTGGCCGCGGTAGCAGCCCTTCTCGAGGTGGACGGCGGTGCCGATCCAGCCCAGCTCGTGCGGGATGGTGCGGTGGTCGGTCTCCAGGCCCAGGCGGGGGCGGTGGGCCTCGACGCGCAGCGCCTCCAGCGCCAGGACGCCGATCGCGGGACTGTGGTCCGCGGCGAAGGACTCCAGGTCGGCGCGCGGCAGGAACAGATCGCGGCCGTGCGCGGTCTCGCGGACGACGGCGCTCTCGGGCACCTCGGCGATGGAGCCGGCCGGCAGCTGGACGATGGCGATCTCGTCGGTGCGGTCGGCGACCTCGACCCGGTAGAAGAACTTCATGCTCTCCAGGTAGGCGATCAGCGCCTCCTGGTCGCCGGGTTCGGTGTGCATCCAGGTCGTTTCGCCGTCGTCGACGAGGGAGACCGCATGCTCGATATGGCCGTGTGCGGACAGGACCAGTGCCTCGGTGGCATGGCCGGGCGGGAGGTCGCTGACGTGCTGGGTGAGCAGCAGATGCAGCCAGCTCAGCCGTTCGGGGCCGGTGACGGTGACCACGCCGCGGTGGGAGAGGTCGACAAAGCCGGCGCCGTCGGCGAGGGCGCGCTGTTCCCGGAAGAGGTCGCCGTAGTGCGCGGCGACGCCTTCGTCGGGGGCCTCGGCGGGGACGGCGCCGGGCAGCGACAGCAGGGGGCTGGCGGGTGAAGGTCGCGGCATGGGCCCAGCCTACGACTCGGGGGCAACCGGCTCAGCCGTCGCCCTCGGCGGACTTGGCGCGGCAGGCCGCACAGCGCCCGAAGATCGCGAAATGCTTCATATCCGTCTCGAAGCCGAATTGTTCGCGCAGCATCGCCGTGAAGGGCTCGGCCACCGACAGATCCGCCTCGATGACGTCCGTGCAGTCCCGGCACACCAGGTGCATGTGGTGGTGGCGGTCGGCGAGGTGGTAGGTCGGGGCGCCGTGCCCGAGGTGGGCGTGGCTGACCAGGCCCAGCTCCTCAAGGAGCTCCAGGGTCCGGTAGACCGTGGAGATGTTCACCCCGCCCGCCGTCTTGCGCACCTCGGTGAGGATGTCGTCCGGGGTGGCGTGCTCCAGCCTGTCCACAGCTTCCAGCACGAGCTGACGCTGCGGGGTCAGGCGGTATCCGCGCCTGCGGAGGTCGCTCTGCCAGTCGGTGGTCACCACACGGCCAGTGTAGAAGGGCGGGACGCGGGTGTCCGTACGTCCGGTCAGCCTCCCGCCCGTACACCGCGCAGATAGCGGGCCAGGTCACTGACGGCGGCGGGGTTGCGGGGGCTTTCGACGAGGTCGGCGTAGTCCATGACGTAGATCCGGTCGTGCTTGACGGCCGAGACGCCGGCGAGCGGTGCGTACGACTTCAGGAACGCCTTCTTCTGGGCGGCGGTGGTGTCGCCGTAGTCGTTGATGACGATGACGTCGGGGTCGCGGGCGACGACGGTTTCCCAGCCGACGGTCGTCCAGGAGTCCTTGAGGTCCTTCATGACGTGGTCGCCGCCGGCCTTGGTGATGATGTCGTGCGGTCCGGCGTACTTGCCCGAGGTGAACGGCTTGTCGCGGCCGTCGTCGTAGAGGAAGACGGAGGGCCGTTCGGCGGGTGCGGGGGCCTTTGCGGCGGCGTCGGCCACCTGCTTGCGGTACTTCTTCACCAGGGCGGCGGCGCGGTCCTCGACGTCGAAGATCTTCCCGAGCGCCGTCAGATCGGTGTAGAGCGCCTCCAGGGGCGGCATCACGCCGCGGGCGCCGTCCCTGCCGTTGCGGCAGGACTCGGTCAGCACATGGCTGCCGATGCCGAGCTTCTTCAGGGAGGCGGGGGTGAGGCCGTTGTCCTCGCCGAAGCCGTAGTTCCAGCCCGCGAAGACCAGGTCGGCGCGGGCGTCGAGGGCGATCTCCCTGGTGAGCGTCTTCTTGCCGAGCCAGGGGACCTTGCCGTACGCGGCCTTCCAGGGGACGGCGTCGAGGTTGCCCTTGTCGTCGGGCATGACATAACCGGCCATCCGCTTCTCCAGGCCGAGCGCGAACATGATCTCGGTGATGCCGACGTCGTTGGTGACCACGCGGGCGGGGGCCTTGTCGTAGGTGGTGCGGGTGCCGCAGTTCTCGACGGTGACGGGGTAGTGGCCGGCGGCCTTGGCGGGGCGCCGGTCGTGCGCGGCGTCGCGGTCGTCGTCGGAGACCTTCGCGCCGCAGCCGGTCAGGGCGAGCGCGACGGCGAGGGCGGTGAGCGGGGCGGTGGGGCGGCGCATGGTGGTGGTCCCTCAGGAGTCGGCGGCGGGGGCGGCGAGGCGGTCGAACAGCAGCTGGACGGCGCCCGATTCGGGATGCCGTACGCGGTGGGTGCGGACGCCGAAGACCTCGGCGAGCAGCTCCGGGGTGAGCACGTCGTAGGGCGGGCCCGCGGCGACGATCCGGCCGCGGTCGAGGACATACAGCTCATCGCAGTGCAGGGCGGCCAGGTTGAGGTCGTGCAGCGCGGTCAGCACCGTCAGCCCGCTGTCGCGCACCAGCGCCAGCACCGCCAACTGCTGGGCGATGTCGAGGTGGTTGGTCGGCTCGTCGAGGACCAGCACCTGCGGGTCCTGGGCCAGCGCGCGGGCGATCAGCACCCGCTGTTTCTCGCCGCCGGACAGGCTGAGGAAGCCGCGCCCCGCCAGGTGGTCCGCGCCGACCCGGGCCAGCGCCCGCGTGCAGTGCGCGGTGTCCGCCGCGCTCGCCCGGCCCGAGCCGCGCTGGTGCGGCAGCCGCCCCATCGCGACGACCTCGGCCACGGTGAAGTCGAACTCCGTGCCGGCCTCCTGGGGCAGCGCGGCCAGCAGCCGGGCGCCGGTGCGGGTGTCCATGGCGTGCAGATCCGCGTCGTCCAGCCGTACGGTCCCGGCGGCCGGGCGCAGCGCGCGGTAGACGCAGCGCAACAGGGTTGATTTTCCGCTGCCGTTGGGGCCGACCAGGCCGACCACCCGGCCGCTGCCGGCCCGCAGGGTGATGTCGTGGACCAGCCGGTTTCCGGCCACCTCCACGGACAGGTCCGTGATGTCGATCCGCATCAGGCGCCGCCTCCGAAGGTGTAGCCGCGCCGCCGCATCAGCACGACGAAGCAGGGCACGCCGATGAGGGCGGTGAGCACGCCGACCGGCAGTTCGACGGGCGCCAGCAGCACCCGGGAGAGCAGATCCACCCACACCAGCAGCACCGCGCCGAGCAGCGGGGCGACGGCCAGTACCCGGCGGTGGTCGGCGCCGACCAGCATCCGGGCCACATGCGGCACCATCAGCCCGACGAAGCCGATCGCGCCGCTGACCGCGACCACCGCGCCGGTGCCGGCGGCCGCGACGAGGAACAGTTCGCGGCGCAGCCGGTGCACCTGCACCCCGAGGGCGGCGGCGGTCTCGTCGCCCATGGCCAGCGCATTGAGCCGGCCCGCGGAGAGCAGCAGATGCACCAGCGCGGCGGCCACCGCGGCCGCGGCGATCGGCACCGAGCCCCAGCCGGCCCCGCTCAGGCTCCCGAGCAGCCACATCATCGCCGAGCGGGCCGCCTCGCCGCGGTCGGCGGTGAACACCATGAGGGTGGTGAGGGCGGAGAAGCCGTAGTACATCGCGGTGCCGGTCAGCACCAGACGCAGCGGGGTGAGCCCGTGGGCGGTGCGGGCGGCGGCGTACACCAGGGCCATGGCGAGCAGCGCGGAGACGAAGGCCGCCGCCGACAGCGCCCAGACGCCGAGTGCGCCGAGCGCCCCGAAGAGGAGGACGGCGTTGGCGCCGACGGCGGCCCCGGAGGAGATACCGAGCACGAACGGGTCGGCGAGGGCGTTGCGGACCAGGGCCTGCACGGCCACGCCGAGGGCGGCGAGCCCGGCGCCGACGACGGCCGCCAGGACGGCCCGGGGGAAGCGCAGCTCCCACACGATGGTGTACGCGGCGACCTCGTCGGACGAGATCGTGCCGCCGGTCAGCCCGGCGCCCAGATAGCGCAGCACCTCGGCCCAGCTCAGGCCGGCCGCGCCGAGCCCGGCCCCGCACAGCAGGGAGCCGAGCAGGACGGCCGTGAGCACGGCGAGCAGGGGTGGTACGGGCAGCCGCCGGGCGGTCGGCGGCGCGCCGGTCCGGTAGGTCGTCGGATGCGTGCTGGTGGTCGCCACGTCGGTCGGCCGCCTCGGGTCGGGCCGCGTCCGTACGTACCAAGGGGCGGCCCGGGGCCGCGAGGGCCGGGCGGCGTCCCCTCGCAGTCCACGGCGAGTTGTGCGGGAAGCTGCGCGCGCCGCGGGCAGTCGGGCTTACGGAAGGAGACCTTCCGCCTACCGTTGCGGGTCAGCGCCGGACTTCGACCGGCTTCCCCCGCGGGGCGCTGGCGGGGAGAGCAGGACTCTCCCCGGGGTGCTTAGGGGTTGTAGGGCGTGCCGTCCGGGCGGAAGAAGGAGACGCCGTCCGGCATGTCCTCGGGCAGGCTCTCCGCCCACTCCTTGAGGTCGGCGACCTTCTTCAGATGCGCGGACATGTACGGCCGCAGCGGCACGTCCGGGGTGGACTTCTCGCCGACCCACATCAGGTCGCTGTTGACATAGCCGTAGAGCCGCTTGCCGCCGCTGTACGGGCCGGAGGCGGCGGTGCGCGCGATGGCGTCGGTGGCCAGGTCGATCTGCGGCTTCTGGTCGGCCAGCTCGCCGTACCAGACCTCCACCACGCCCTGGTCGCGGCACATCACGATCTCGACCTTGCGGTCCGCGTCGATGCGCCAGTAGCCGCTCTCGGCCTCCAGCGGGCGGACCTTCTTGCCTTCGGCGTCGAGCACCCAGCTGTGCGAGGTGTACTCCAGGAAGTCACGGCCGTCGTGGGTGAAAGTGACCTCCTGCCCGAAGTTGCACTTCTCGGTACCGGGGAAGTCGGCGACGCCGGCGCCCTCCCAGTTGCCGAGGAGGAAGGCGAGCGGCACCAGGGCCGGGTTCAGGTCGGACGGGATCTCGATCATGAGAGCTCAGACGATCTATAGAGAGGGGGATCGACGGGGGCGCCGGCGGCGCTCCTGCGAAGGGTGGTGGTGGGAGACGGCTCAGCGCTGGCCCTGGTAAAGCTTCTTCCAGGTCAGACCGGCGAACGCGATGACGGCGACGCCGACCAGGACCAGCAGGGTGGTGAAGAATGCCTCAAGCACGAGCGCGCCCCTTGAACGAGGAGGGTGTAACGGACCGCCTGCGAGTCTAGTCGGCGGCGGTGACAGCGGCGCTGTGAGGTCCGCCGCGCCTACTCTTGCCTCATGGCGAAGAAGCTCGTGATCAAGGTGACGGCGGGTGCGGATGCGCCCGAGCGGTGCTCGCAGGCGTTCACGGTGGCGGCGGTGGCGGTGGCCAGCGGCGTCGAGGTGTCCCTGTGGCTGACCGGGGAGTCCGTGTGGTTCGCGCTGCCGGGGCGGGCGGCGGAGTTCGAGCTGCCCCATGCGGCGCCGCTGCCGGAGCTGATCGACGGAATCCGGGCGGGCGGCGGGGCGCTCACGGTCTGCACCCAGTGCGCGGCCCGGCGGGACATCGAGCAGAAGGACCTGATCGAGGGGGCCGGGATCGCCGGTGCCCAGGTGTTCGTCAGCGAGATCATGCCGGACGACGTCCAGGCGCTGGTGTACTGAGCGCACCCACCGGGGCGGCCCGTCCGCGACCGCACGGCCGGACGGGGACACGCTCGGCCGGGCCGGGACACGCCCGGCCGGGCCGGGACACGCCCGGCCGGGCCGGGACACGCCCGGCCTACTGCCGGTGTTTGTCGTCGCCCCGGTCGTCCAGTTCGCGCCACCAGCGGTCGGACTCGGGGTCGCCGGACTCGTCCCACCAGCGCTCGCCGGGCTCGCGCCGGTTGCCGATGACGGCCGCCACGGGCGGGATGACCATGGCGACGACACACATGCCCACCGCGGCCGGGACCGACCACAGCCGCACCACACCCCAGGCCAGGACGAACAGCACCAGGCACACGCCCATCAGGACGAAGTACCTGCGATGACGGCGCTCTACGGGCGACCGGCGGTGCGCGTCCATAACTCCACGGTAAGTCCGTGCCGGGCAGGAAAGAAGTCGGGGAGCAGGCCCCGGCACCGGCCGCGCACGGCACGGAGGGCCGCACCCCCAGCAAAGGCGTCCAAACCCCTGGGGTGCGGCCCTCCGGCCGTACGGTGGGTGGCGGCGGAATCCCGGGTGGCCCCGGTGAGCCGCCGCCGCTCCCGCTGCCGTCAGACGGCGATGGCAACCTCCGCCAGGCCGCCCTTCTGGGCGACGACGGTGCGGTCCGCGGTGCCGCCCGGGACGAGCGCACGCAGCGTCCAGGTGCCCTCGGCCGCGTAGAAGCGGAACTGTCCGGTCGCGGAGGTGGGAACCTCGGCGGTGAACTCGCCGGTGCTGTCCAGGAGTCGGACGTAACCGGTGACGGGCTCGCCGTCGCGGGTCACGCTGCCCTGGATCGTGGTCTCACCGGGCTTGATGGTCGAGGCGTCCGGGCCGCCTGCCTGTGCTCCACACATGGGGGTACTTCCTTGAGGGGGTCGGGGGAGGGAGAAGCGTGCTTGCTTACTTGGCGGCGCCGAGCTCGATCGGCACGCCGACCAGCGAGCCGTACTCGGTCCAGGAGCCGTCGTAGTTCTTGACGTTGGTCTGGCCGAGCAGCTCGTGCAGGACGAACCAGGTCAGCGCGGAGCGCTCACCGATACGGCAGTAGGCGATGGTGTCCTTGGCGAGATCGACGGACTCACCCTCGTAGAGGGCCTTGAGCTCGTCGTCCGACTTGAAGGTGCCGTCGTCGTTGGCGTTCTTCGACCACGGGATGTTGCGGGCGCTGGGCACGTGGCCGGGGCGCTGCGACTGCTCCTGCGGGAGGTGCGCCGGGGCGAGCAGCTTGCCGCTGAACTCGTCGGGGGAGCGCACGTCGACCAGGTTGAGGTTGTCGATCGCGGCGACGACGTCGTCCCGGAAGGCGCGGATGGCGGTGTTCTGCGCCTTGGCCTGGTACGCGGTGGCCGGACGCTGGGGAACCTCGGAGCCGTCGACCAGGTCGCGGGAGTCCAGCTCCCACTTCTTGCGGCCGCCGTCGAGCAGCTTGACGCTGTCGTGGCCGTAGAGCTTGAAGTACCAGTAGGCGTAGGAGGCGAACCAGTTGTTGTTGCCGCCGTAGAGGACGACGGTGTCGTCGTTGGCGATGCCCTTGGCCGAGAGCAGCTTCTCGAAGCCCGCCTGGTCGACGAAGTCACGGCGGACCGGGTCCTGGAGGTCCTGCTTCCAGTCGATCCGGACGGCGTTCTTGATGTGGTTCTTGTCGTAGGCCGAGGTGTCCTCGTCAACCTCGACGAGAACCACCTTCGGGTCCTCGAGGTGGGCCTCGACCCAGTCGGCGTCTACGAGGACGTCGCTACGGCTCATGATTCTTCTCCTCCGGGGCAGTTGCGGGGGCAGTGGCAGAGTTGCACGCGGGTATGACGGGTGCGCGCCGTCGACTTCCGGACGGCCCGTATCGGGTGAACGGGGCCGGCGTGGCGCTGTGCGGGGACATACGGGAACGGCCGGGGCCGGCCGGCTGGGAGTACCCCCGGCTCCTGAAGAGCTTGGGGGAGGGGTGCGGACGGCCCGTCAGACAGGGCGACAGAGCATGGCGGCGACGCGGCACAGGTCTACTGCCCGCCGCTTCGTCAGTACCGCCCGTCCCCGCGGACGGAGACCGCTCAATGAGCTCTGCATGGCACCGATCGTAGGGACGCGGGGCAGGGCGTGTCACCGGCGTGTCGAATGGTGAGACGCGTTTGTCCGTGATGTGGGATGGGAGGGCGCGCGGCGCGGTCCCGCGCGGGCTCCGGGGGGCCGTACGCCCGTGGGGGGTCTGGCGTACGGACCGGCCGTCTCAGGAAATGGACGGTGTGCGGATCGGCGGTGTGCGGACCGGCGGGCGGACCGGTGGGGCGGTCCGCCGTGGGCGTCCGGTCAGCCGGGAAGCTTGACGTCCTTGCCGGAGGCGGAGATCGAGATGCCCTCGTGCATCGTCACGACCTTGTCCAGCTTCAGGTTGCCGGGCAGCTGGTCCAGCTTCCAGTCGTGGTCGGTCTGGGCGCGCACCTTCGTCTCACAGCCCGGGAGGACCTTGCACATCGCAGGAAGCCCGTCGGCCCGCAGCCGGACGGTGGTGCCGTCCACGATGGTGAGGGAGCCGGTCACCTCCAGCGAGCTGAGGACCGGGACCTTCGGCGAGATCTTGACCTGGCTGCGGCCGTTCTTCTGCCCGCCGTAGCTGATCTTGACGCCGCCGCCTGCCGCCTTCGTCAGGTCGGCGTAGGTGATCCGGGCGTTGCCGGTGGCCGTGGCGGCGCTCTCGATGGAGGTGTAGTCGCTGGTCAGCCCGACGTCGTAGAAGTGTGCCGACAGCTGGTCGATGCGCAGTGCGCGCCCGTCGGCACGGGCCTCGATGCCCCCGAGGTCGGCATCCACCTCCTGGAGGCTGCGGCCCGCGAGCTGGGTCAGGAACGGGAAGCCCTTGATGGCGACGGTCGGGGTCCCGTCGATCCCCTGGCTGCCGCGGATCTTCTCCGCGGCCTTGTCCTCGGCGAGCCCCACGGCCACCCGGTCGGCCGCCACGAACAGTCCCCCGAGTATGACCACGAGGACCAACAGCACACGTAGTGCACGCATCGAATCACTTCCCCCACCCTGGGCCGGATTACGGCCGACTCGTCCGTGCAGGCCCCCTGCCTGCGCTCCGGGGGAGCCTAGACGACGGGCTCCGGCAAACGGGAGCGGCGGCCGCCGGAACGCACAAGGTGCGCCACCGGCGGCCGCCGCTCCGTTTCGCTGTCGCGCACGGCCCTCGGCGGGGCCTTTACCCCAGCGCCCGCCCCAGGACGTACACCGCGGGCGCGGCCAGGGCCAGCGGCAGGGCCACCCCGGCCGTCAGGTGGACGAAACGGGACGGGTAGTCGTAGCTGGCCACCCGCAGGCCGATCAGGGCGCAGCCGCCGGCCGCCAGCCCCAGCAGCGCACCGGACGCCCCGAGGCCGGTCAGCTGGCCGGCCGCGATACCTGCGCCCGCGGCGGCCACCAGCGAGACGCCGACCGAGGCGGCGGGGGGCAGCGGCAGCGCACGGGCCAGGGTGGCCACCGCGACCGCGGCGGCGCCGACCACCACCGCGTGCGGGCTCGCCGCGAGCTGCCCGGCGGCCAGTACCGCGAGGGCGGCCGAGGTCAGGCCCGCGGTCAGCGCGTACATCCGCTCGTCGGCGCTGCTGCGGTTGCGCAGCTGGAGGACGAGGACGAGCAGACACCACACCCCGAGCGTGCCGATGCCGACCAGCGGCGCGCTCTCGCGGTCGGTGGCCAGCAGGGCGACATCGGTGGTCAGGCCGGCCAGGAAGGCCAGCGCGATGCCCTGCCGGGCCGGCCACATGCCGTTGAGCCGGAACCAGCCGGCGGCGGTGACGGCCTGCAGCAGCGCCACCGGTACGGCGAGCACCGGGCGGGCCAGCGGCGCGGTCAGCGCCAGCAGCAGGGCCAGTCCGGCGGTCAGCGCGGCCGGCTGGATACCGGGTGGGATGATCGGCGAGCGGCCCTCGGCGCGGGCGCGCTGGTTGGCCGCGAGCGGTGCGCTGGAGACCACCGCGGCGGGTGCGGGCGCGGCGGGCGCGGGCCGGGCCGGCTGGGGGTGCCTGCGGGCGTACGGCTCCTCGGCCGGCGACGCGGTCTGGTGCTGCGCGGGCAGCGGCGCAGGCTCCGCGTGCGGGCCGCGGTAGCCGTCCTGGCCGTGGGGCGGCTGCTGCGGCTGCTGCGGCTGCTGCGGCTGCTGCGGATGCCGGGCGTGCTGGGGCGGCTGTCCGTGCTGGGGCTGCTGTCCGTACGCGTCGTACCCGTACTGGTCCTGCCCGGGCCGGCCGTGCGCGTACGGGCCGGGTGCCGGGTGCTGCACCGGGCCGGGCCCCGGCTGCTGCACCGGGCCGGGTGACGGCTGCTGCCGGTAGGGGTCGTAGGCCTGCTGTCGGCGGTACGGCGCCTGGGAGTCGTACGGCGGGTGCGCCGCGGACGGCTGCGCCTGCTGGCCGTACGGGTCCGGCCGGCCGTACGGATCCTGCTGGGCGTACGGGTCCTGCTGGGCGTAGGGATCCTGCGGCGCATACGGCTCGTGCGGCTCGTAGGAAGGGCGGTGCTGCGGCTGGTGGTCGCTCATGATCGTGTGCTCACCCTCCCGCGAACGGCGGCAGGACCTCGACGGTGCCGCCCTCGGCCAGCGGCACCACCCCGTGGTCGCGGGTGCCGACCGGATCGCCGTCCACCAGGAATGAGCAGCGCAGCAGAACCCGCGCGAACTCGGGGTTCGCGGCATGCGCCGCGCGCGCCGCGTCGAGCGCCTCGGCGAGCGTCGCCGCCGCATACGGCTCTTCTGCCGTGCCGGCGGCGGCCTTGGCCGCGGCCCAGTAGCGCACGGTGCCAGTTGTTGTCACGGCGGCCTCTTCGTCGTGTCGGTCGGGGGCGCCCGTGGTGGCGGATGCCCCGTCGTTGCCGCCTCCATGATGGCGTACGCGGCGGCCGGTCCGGTTCCGGGCACGTTCCGGCAAAGGCTGAGAGACCGGACGGGGCGGAACACGGAAATTCGATTGCCGAGGGCAAGTGTTCGCTTAGGCTCACGGTGTGTTGGTCCGACTAGCGCGGGGGCATTTGCGGCCCCACAGACGCTCGATATCCCTGATTGTTCTGCTCCAGCTGATCCAGACCCTGGCCACCCTCTACCTGCCCACCCTCAACGCCGACATCATCGACAACGGTGTCATCAAGGGGGACACGGGCTACATCTTCCGCGTCGGCGGCTACATGGTCGCCGTCACCCTGCTGCAGATCGTCTGCGCGATCGGTGCCGTCTATTTCGGTGCCCGTACCGCCATGGCGCTCGGCCGGGACATCCGTGCCGCGGTCTTCGACCGGGTGCAGTCCTTCTCCGCCCGCGAGGTGGGCACCTTCGGCGCGCCGTCGCTGATCACCCGGACCACCAATGACGTCCAGCAGGTCCAGATGCTGGTGCTGATGACGTTCACGATGATGGTCTCGGCGCCGATCATGTGCGTCGGCGGCGTCATCATGGCGCTCAATCAGGACGTGCCGCTGTCCGGCCTGCTCCTGGTCATCGTCCCGGCCCTCGGGATTCTCGTCTCACTGATCGTGCGCCGGATGCGTCCGCTGTTCCGCGGGGTGCAGGAGCGCATCGACACCGTCAACCGCGTGCTGCGCGAGCAGATCACCGGCATCCGCGTGATCCGCGCCTTCGTCCGCGACGGGCACGAGCGCGAGCGGTTCGCCGGGGCCAACACGGATCTGTACGAGATCTCGCTGCGCGCCGGCCGGCTGATGTCGATGATGTTCCCGCTGGTCATGCTGATCGTGAACGTCTCCAGCGTGGCCGTCGTCTGGTTCGGCGGACTGCGCATCGACAGCGGCTCCATGCAGATCGGTGCGCTGACCGCGTTCCTCAGCTACCTCATGTACATCCTGATGTCGATCATGATGGCGACGTTCATGGTGATGATGCTGCCGCGCGCCGAGGTCTGCGCCGAGCGCATCCAGGAGGTGCTGGCGACCGACTCCAGCGTCACCCCGCCCGAGAACCCCGTCACCGAGCTCCGCCGCCACGGCGAACTGGAGCTGCGCAGCGTCGAGTTCCGCTTCCCCGGCGCCGAGCAGCCGGTCCTCAGGGACATCTCGCTGCTCGCCCGCCCCGGTGAGACCACCGCCGTCATCGGCTCGACCGGCAGCGGCAAGTCCACCCTCCTCGGGCTCGTCCCCCGCCTCTTCGACGCGACCGGCGGCACGGTCCTGGTGGACGGCGAGGACGTCCGCACCTTCGACCAGGAGACCCTGGCCAAGGCCATCGGCCTGGTCCCGCAGAAGCCCTATCTCTTCTCCGGCACCGTCGCCACCAACCTGCGCTACGGCAATCCGGACGCCACCGACGACGAGCTGTGGCACGCCCTGGAGACCGCCCAGGCGCGGGACTTCGTCGAGCGGATGGCGGGCGGCCTGGACGCGCCCATCGCCCAGGGCGGCGGCAATGTCTCCGGCGGCCAGCGACAGCGGCTGGCGATCGCCCGCGCCCTGGTCCGCCGCCCCGAGATCTACCTCTTCGACGACTCCTTCTCCGCCCTGGACTACGCGACGGACGCCGCACTGCGCGCCGCCCTCGCCCGCGAGACCGACCGGGCCACGGTCGTGATCGTCGCCCAGCGGGTCTCCACGATCCGCGGCGCCGACCGGATCGTCGTCCTGGACGAGGGCCGGATCGTCGGCACCGGCACCCACACCGAGCTGATGGCCGGCAACGAGACCTACCGGGAGATCGTGCTCTCCCAGCTCACCGAGCAGGAGGCGGCGTGACCACCGCGGACAAGGGGGCGGCCCCCCGGGACGGGGCCCCGGCGGCCACCGAGGAGACACCTCAGGCGGCTTCCCGACGAGGCCCGGCCCCGGCGGCCGGGCCCGCCCGGATGATGGGCGGCCAGCCCACCGAGAAGTCGATGGACTTCAAGGGCTCCGGCAAACGGCTGCTGGCCCAGATGCGGCCGGAGCGCGGCATCATGAGCATCGCCCTGGCGCTGGGCGCCCTGAGTGTGGCGCTGACGGTCGTGGGCCCCAAGATCCTCGGCCACGCCACCGACCTGATCATGTCCGGCATCATCAGCCGCGAGCTGCCCGGCGGCCTCACCAAGTCCCAGGCCGCGGACCAGCTGCGCGCCCACGGCCAGGGCGGGCTGGCCGACATGATCGGCACGATGCCGGTGGTCCCCGGCCACGGCATCGACTTCGGCGCCGTCGGCACGGTCCTGCTCTGGGTCACCCTGATCTACGTGGCGTCCTCGCTGTTCGCCTTCGTCCAGGCCAGGATCGCCACCCGGGTCGTCCAGCGGGCCGTCTTCCGGATGCGCGAACAGGTCGAGGAGAAGCTGGCCCGGCTGCCGCTGAGCTACTTCGACAAGCAGCAGCGCGGCGAGGTCCTCTCCCGGGCCACCAACGACATCGACAACATCCAGCAGACGCTCCAGCAGACCCTCAGCCAGATCGTCGCCTCGCTGCTGACCATCGTCGGCGTGCTCGCGATGATGTTCTGGATCTCCCCGCTGCTGGCACTGGTCGCCCTGATCACGGTCCCGGTCTCGGTCGTCGTCGCCACCAAGGTCGGCAAGCGCGCCCAGCCGCAGTTCGTCCAGCAGTGGAAGACGACCGGCAAGCTCAACGCGCACATCGAGGAGATGTACACCGGCCACAGCCTGGTGAAGGTCTTCGGCCGTCAGCGGGAGTCCGCCGAACTGTTCCGCGAACAGAACGAGGCCCTCTACGCCGCCGGGTTCAAGGCCCAGTTCATCTCCGGGATCATCCAGCCCGCGATGATGTTCATCGGCAACCTCAACTACGTCCTGGTGGCGGTGGTCGGTGGCCTCCGCGTCGCCTCCGGGGCCCTCTCCATCGGCGACGTCCAGGCCTTCATCCAGTACTCCCGGCAGTTCAGCCAGCCGCTCACCCAGGTCGCCTCGATGGCCAACCTCGTCCAGTCCGGTGTCGCCTCCGCCGAGCGGGTCTTCGAACTCCTCGACGCCGCGGAGCAGGACCCCGACCCCGCCGAGCCGGCCCGGCCCGACCGGATCGAGGGACGGGTCGAGTTCGAGGACGTCTCCTTCCGCTACGCACCGGACAAGCCCCTCATCGAGGATCTGACGCTGGCCGTCCACCCCGGCCAGACGGTGGCGATCGTCGGCCCGACCGGCGCCGGCAAGACCACGCTGGTCAACCTCCTGATGCGCTTCTACGAGGTGCGCGGCGGCCGGATCACCCTCGACGGCGTCGACATCGCCGCCATGTCGCGTGAGGAGCTGCGCGCGCACATCGGCATGGTCCTCCAGGACACCTGGCTCTTCGGCGGCACGATCGCGGAGAACATCGCCTACGGCGCCCCCGCGGGCACCCCCATGGACAAGATCGTGGCGGCCGCCAGGGCCACCCATGTCGACCGCTTCGTGCGCACCCTGCCGGACGGCTACGACACGGTGCTCGACGACGAGGGCGCCAATGTCTCCGTCGGCGAGAAGCAGCTGATCACCATCGCCCGTGCCTTCCTCGCCGAACCGGCCATCCTCGTCCTGGACGAGGCCACCAGCTCGGTCGACACCCGCACCGAGGTACTCATCCAGCACGCGATGGCTCAGCTCCGCACCGGCCGCACCAGCTTCGTCATCGCCCACCGCCTCTCCACGATCCGCGACGCGGACGTCATCCTCGTCATGGAAAACGGCGCGATCGTCGAACAGGGCCCCCACGAGGCGCTGTTGGCGGCCAACGGCGCGTATGCGCGGCTTTATGCGGCGCAGTTCGCGGAGCCGGTCGTGGAGACCGGCTGATTCCCACGTTTCCGGCCGTCCTGCCGTGGGGGGTGTTCGCCGTTGCGGCTCCGCTGCGCGGGGCTGTGGGTGCGGTGACGGGCCTCCGGGGCCTGGTGTGTGGACTGCTTCGCTTTACGTCCACTCTGCGCCGTACGCTGCCCGCCGAGGACGTGCCCGCCGAG
>NZ_JBEZHQ010000071.1:0-17978 GCF_040650675.1 Streptomyces sp. NPDC048637 | reverse complement strand
GGGGTGTCCGGACGTAAAGCGAAGCAGTCCGGACACCCCCACCCGCGGAGGCCCGTTACCGCACCCCGACAGCCCCGCGCAGCGGACCCGGCCCGCCGCCAGGCGCAACGGCGGGGGCCCCGCGCAGCGGGCAACAAGCGGCGAACAACCCCCACGGCGGGAAAGCCAAAAACGCGGGCCGAAGGCAAAGCGCAGCGGATACGCATTTCCTTGCGCCACACCCCTACAGCTAACCTCCAGGGAGTCACCTTTCTTACGCAGGAGAAACTCCATGGCCCACGCCGCACAGGTCCAGCGCATGTCCCGCTTGATGATCAAGACACTGCGCGACGACCCGGCCGACGCCGAGACCGCCAGCCACAAGCTGCTCGTCCGCGCCGGGTACGTCCGCCGCTCCTCCGCCGGCATCTGGACGTGGCTGCCGCTGGGCAAGAAGGTCCTGGAGAACGTCTCCCGCGTGGTGCGCGAGGAGATGGACGCCATCGGCGGCCAGGAGGTCCTGCTGCCGGCCCTGCTGCCCAAGGAGCCCTACGAGGCCAGCGGCCGCTGGGAGGAATACGGCGACCTGCTCTTCCGCCTCAAGGACCGCAAGGGCGCCGACTACCTCCTCGGCCCCACCCACGAAGAGATCTTCACCCTCACGGTCAAGGACCAGTGCACGTCCTACAAGGACCTGCCGGTGATCCTCTACCAGATCCAGACCAAGTACCGCGACGAGGCCCGTCCCCGCTCCGGTGTGCTGCGCGGCCGCGAGTTCCAGATGAAGGACTCGTACAGCTTCGACACCACCGACGAGGGCCTGGAGCAGTCCTACGCCCTGCACCGCGAGGCCTACACCAAGATCTTCGAGCGGCTCGGCCTGGACTACCGCATCGTCTCCGCCGTCTCCGGCGCGATGGGCGGCTCCGCCTCCGAGGAGTTCCTGGCCCCCGCGGCGGCCGGTGAGGACACCTTCGTCGACTGCCCGGCCTGCGACTACGCCGCCAACACCGAGGCCGTCACGGTCAAGGTCGAGCCGGCCGACGGCTCCGCGCACGGCCCCGTCGAGGAGCTGGACACCCCCGACACCCCGACCATCGAGAGCCTCGCCGAGCACCTCGGTGTACCGGCCTCGGCGACCCTGAAGAACCTCCTGGTCAAGGTCGACGGCGAGATCGTCGCGGTCGGTGTCCCCGGCAACCGCGAGGTCGACCTCGGCAAGCTCGGTGAGCACCTCGCGCCGGCCACCGTCGAGCTGGTCACCGCCGAGGACTTCACCGACCGCCCCGAACTGGTCCGCGGCTACGTCGGCCCGCAGGGTCTGGCCGGCAAGGCCTTCCGCTACATCGCCGACCCGCGCATCGCCCCCGGCACCGCCTGGATCACCGGCGCCAACAAGGAGGGCAAGCACGCCAAGAACGTCGTCGCCGGCCGGGACTTCGAGGTCGACGACCACCTCGACGTGGTCGTCGTCGAGCCCGGCGACCCCTGCCCCCAGTGCGGCACCGGCCTGAAGATCGACCGCGCCATCGAGATCGGCCACATCTTCCAGCTCGGCCGCAAGTACGCGGACGCCTTCGAGCTCGATGTGCTCGGCCAGAACGGCAAGCCCGCCCGGGTCACCATGGGCTCGTACGGCATCGGCGTCTCCCGTGCGGTGGCCGCGCTCGCCGAGCAGTCCCACGACGAGAAGGGCCTGTGCTGGCCCCGCGAGATCGCCCCGGCCGATGTGCATGTCGTCGCGGCCGGCAAGGCCAAGCAGACCGAGCTCGCCCTGGAGGTCGGCGAGCAGCTCGGCGCCGCGGGCCTGCGGGTCCTCGTCGACGACCGGGCCGGTGTCTCGCCGGGCGTGAAGTTCACCGACGCCGAGCTGCTCGGCGTCCCGACCATCGTGGTCGCCGGCCGGCGCGCCGCCGAGGGCGTCGTCGAGGTCAAGGACCGCCGTACCGGCGAGCGCGAGGAGCTGACGGTCGAGGAGGCCGTCGCCCGCCTCAGCGCGTAGCCGCCGCACGACGAACGGGCCGGCCAGGGGATCGCCCCGGCCGGCCCGTTCGCGGTGGCGCTACAGCCAGGCCGCGAACTCCAGCAGCAGTTCACCGCGCTGCCGGTCGCCCACGGCCACCTCCCGCACACCGGTGTCCACGGCCAGGTACAGCGTCCAGTCGCGCAGCCGGTCCCGGTCCACCTCCAGGGAGTCGGCCAGCTTGGCCACCCGGCGGCGGGCCGCATTTCCCGCGCCGGAACCCGCCAGCAGATCCTCGAACCGGTCCAGCACCAGCGCCGCCAGGTCGTACGCCCGCTCGCCGACCACCGGCGCCGGACCGACCGCCAGCCAGGGCGCCCGTCCACCGGCCAGCACCTTGCCCTGCCGGAACGCGCCGTGCAGCAGAGTCTGCTCGTCGGACCCGGCCGGCAGGCCGCGCCGCAGCTCCAGCGCCTGTTCCACCAGCGGCCCGGCGGCCGGGGTCAGCGCCCCGGCCGTGCGCAGCCCCTCCACGGCCTCCTCCGTACGCCCGGCCAGCGTCTCGAAGGGATGCCCCGGGTCGGGCTGCACCCACAGCCGCCGCACCGTACCGGCCGCCTCCAGCAGCGCCTTGGCCTCCGGCAGCGAACGCAGCGACACCCCGCTCTGGAGCCGCTCCAGCAGCAGTGCACCGCTCGTGTCGTCGGACCGCAGCAGCCGTACCGCGCCCCAGCCGTCCCACACCTCCAGCGCCGCGCCCTCGTGCGCCGACACCCGCCCCGGCACCGGGAACTTCAGGGCCGCGGGCGTCCCGTCCTGCTGCCGTACGAGTGCGAGCAGACTGCTGCGGCCACCGGGCGCATGCACCCGCTCCAGCGTCAGCTCCCAGGCCTCCAGCCGCTGCTGAACCAGCGTCGGCAGTGCCGTGAGCCACTGCCGCACCGGACTTTCCGGATCGCCGCTCAGCGAACTCACCAACCGCTGCGGCGGTTCGATGGGTGCCGTTGCCATGCTTGAGCTGTCCCTTTCCTGGGGTGCGGAGACCGCGGGGCGGCCGGTCGTTCAGAGCGCGCCCGCGGAGTCGCTCGCGGAGCCGGACGGGGCGGCGTCCGCGGCCCGTTCCACGAGCCCAGGGAAGGCTACGCCGCTGCCGCGCCAGCGCACCGACCGCACCGCCGCCTCGCGCAGCGCGGCCGTCGCCTCGCGCCGCCGGACCGCGCCGCCGGCCCGTACGAGATCCGCGTACACGGCGGCCAGCCGGTCCTCCAGCTCCGCCGCCAGCCGGGCCGCGGCGGCCGCATCCGGGACCGGGAAGGGCAGCTTGTAGGCGGCGGCCGCGGCCTGCGGTGTACCGCCCAGGTCGCGCACCACGCGGCGCAGCGCATCCCGGCGGGCGCGGTGTCCGTCGTACGCCGCCTGTGCTTCCTTGCGCCGGTCACCGGCGATCCGCCCGCCGACCACGCCGTAGCCGTAGACCGCCGCATGCTCGGCGGCCAGCGCCGCCTGCACCGCCGCGAGCTCCTGGTGCCCGCTGTCGTCGTGGTCGCGCCTGCTGGCGCGAGCCGTTCCGGCCGTCATCCGCACGCCCCTTCGCTGGTCCTTGCCCGGTGCCCCACCGTGCCCGTCATCCGGCCCGCTCCGCCAGCAGATACGCATGCACTGCACCGGCCGCCGCGACCGAGGCCAGCAGCCGGGCCAGTTCCGGGGGCGCGGTGAGCAGCGCCTTGGTGCGGGCATCGGCGAGCCGGCGTTCCGCGTCGGCGAGCGCCGAGCGGGCGGTCCGCTCGTCCTGGGCGACCGGGGGACCGGACGGCCGGGCGCCGTGCGGCGAGGGACCGGACGCGGGCGCTCCGGCGTCACGCGCCGGGCCGTCGGAGGCGCCGCCGGGCGAGGGCGCGGCGCGGTCGTCGCCGAACGCCTCGGCGTGCCGGGCGACTTCGGAGCGCAGTGGGCGCAGCCGCGACTCCAGTGCCGGATGCGCGGCCAGCGTCGCGTCGTAGCGCGCCAGCAGGGTCGTACTGTCGCGGGCCGAGCGCTTGCGCAGCCGTTCGGCGGCTGAGGAGTGTTCGGCCTCTTCGGGGCCGGGGTCCTCGGAGCAGCCCGTGAGCAGGGCCGCGCCCCCGAGGGCGGCACCGGCCAGCAGGGTCCTTCTACGCGCGTACGCCACTTTCGGCACGTTGCACTTCCCGGGGTCTTCCGTAGTGATCACCGCAGGCGAGAGTATCCGTGACCACCCACCGAATCGTCAGTACCCCGCCGGAACCGATAGGCTTTGACCCGACACGCGACCTACCCACAACAGCACACGCGGCCGAGGAGTCACCCGGATGAGCACCACCCAGAGCGAGAGGCTGCGCGGACTGCTTGAACCGCTCATCGCCGCGCGCGACCTGGATCTGGAAGAGATCGAGGTGACACCGGCAGGCAAGCGGCGGGTGCTGAGGATCGTGGTCGATTCCGACGAGGGCGTCCAGCTGGACGAGTGTGCCGCGCTGAGCCGCGAGGCCTCCCAGGTCCTGGACGACTCCGATGTGATGGGCGGCACCCCGTACACCCTTGAGGTGACCTCACCCGGCGCCGACCGCCCGCTGACCGAGCTGCGGCACTACCGCCGCGCCGTCGGCCGCCTCATCAAGGCCCAACTCCACGAGGGCGGCGAGCTGGTGGCCCGGATCATCGCCGTCGACGACTCCGGACTGGACCTCGAGGTGCCGGGTGTCAAGGGCCGCAAGCCGACCGCCCGCCGGGTCTCCTTCGACGAGATCGTCAAGGCGCGCGTCGAGCTGGAGTTCAACCGCAAGTCCGACAAGCGCGACGCGCAGCACGACGAGAAGATCGACGAGAACAAGGAGGAGGCGTAGCCGTGGATATCGACATGAGTGCCCTGCGGGGTCTGGTGCGGGAGAAGGAGATCTCGTTCGACCTGCTGGTCGAGGCGATCGAGTCGGCCCTCCTCATCGCCTACCACCGCACCGAAGGCAGCCGCCGGCGGGCGCGGGTGGAGCTGGACCGCAGCACCGGTCATGTGACGGTGTGGGCGAAGGAGAACGCCGAGGATCTCGCGGACCTGGCGGAGGGCGAGGAGCCCCGCGAGTTCGACGACACCCCCTCCGGCTTCGGGCGGATCGCGGCGACCACCGCCAAGCAGGTCATCCTGCAGCGGCTGCGGGACGCCGAGGAGGAGATCACGTTCGGTGAGTACGCCGGACGGGAGGGCGATGTCGTCACCGGCGTCGTCCAGCAGGGCAAGGACCCCAAGAACGTCCTGGTCGACATCGGCCGCCTGGAGGCCATCCTGCCGGTGCAGGAGCAGGTCCCCGGTGAGGACTACGCGCACGGCACCCGGCTGCGCTCGTACGTCGTACGGGTGGTCAAGGGCGTCCGCGGCCCGTCCGTGACGCTCTCGCGCACCCACCCCAATCTGGTGAAGAAGCTCTTCGCCATGGAGGTCCCGGAGATCGCGGACGGCTCGGTGGAGATCTCCGCCATCGCCCGCGAGGCCGGCCACCGCACCAAGATCGCCGTACGGTCGACGCGCTCGGGCCTGAACGCCAAGGGCGCCTGCATCGGCCCGATGGGCGGCCGGGTGCGCGCCGTGATGGCCGAGCTGCACGGCGAGAAGATCGACATCGTGGACTGGTCGGACGACCCGGCCGACCTGGTGGCGAACGCGCTGTCGCCGGCCCGGGTCAGCAAGGTCGAGGTCGTGGACCTGGCGGCGCGCTCCGCCCGGGTCACCGTGCCCGATTACCAGCTGTCACTGGCCATCGGCAAGGAAGGGCAGAACGCCCGGCTCGCCGCCCGTCTCACGGGCTGGCGGATCGACATCCGCCCGGACACCGAGCACACGCCGCAGGACTGAGATCGTCCGAGGCAGCCGGCTGCGCCGCGGCCCCCGAAAAATCGGTGGTGCCGCGGCGTTCGACCGGGAATTCTGAGCAGCCGTCCGGCCATACCCCATCGGGGTGGGGCCGGCGCGGGGAGGTAGACTTAAGCAGTGTCTGGCCGGACGCATGCCCGCGCATGCCCTGAGCGCACCTGTCTGGGATGCCGGGAGCGAGCGGCCAAGGGCGATTTGCTGCGCATCGTGGAGATCGAGGGTGAGTGTGTCCCCGATCCTCGCGGTACGCTGCCCGGCCGGGGTGCTTACGTGCACCCGACACTGGTCTGCCTCGACCTGGCGGTTCGCCGCCGGGCGTTCAACCGGGCCTACCGGGCCCGGGGACCGTTCGATGCGACGGCCTTGCGCCAGTACGTCGAACGCGTCGGGCAGCCCCTGCAATAACACACAGCACGAAATGCACAGCGCACGGAAAACCGTGCGGTCAGGTACCTCGCGAGTCGGAAGTAGGTCGAGATTGCGATGAGCACTCGATGAGTACGCGATGAGTACGCCCATGAAGTAGCGACGGTCCGGTGGACAAACCCGGACCTAGAAGGAGCGAAGTGGCTAAGGTCCGGGTATACGAACTCGCCAAGGAGTTCGGCGTTGAGAGCAAGGTCGTCATGGCCAAGCTCCAAGAACTTGGTGAATTCGTCCGTTCGGCGTCCTCGACGATCGAGGCGCCGGTTGTTCGCAAGTTGACCGACGCTTTCCAGGCAGGCAGCGGCAACGGCCGCGCCGCCGGTAAGCCCGCGGCGCCGCGCAAGTCGGCCCCCGCAAAGCCGTCCGCGCCGTCCCCGGCGCAGGCCGGCGGCACTTCCCCTGCCGCCAAGGCAGCGGGGGAGCGTCCTGCTGCCCCGAAGCCGGGCGCCCCGAAGCCGGGCCCCGCGGCTCCGGCAGCCCCCGAGGCACCGAAGGCCCCCGAGGCCCCGGTGGCTCCCAAGAGCACTCCCGCCGCCGGCCCCACCCCGGGCCCGCGGCCCACGCCGGCCCCGAAGGCTCCGGCACCCAAGCCCGCTCCGGCCGCCCCCGCGCAGCCCGAGTTCCAGGCTCCGCCGTCCGCGCCGGCCGCTCCCGCCGCCGGTCAGTCGGCTCCCCGTCCCGGTGCCCCCGCCCCGCGTCCGGCCCGTCCGGCGTCCGGCCAGGGTGGTCAGGGTGGTCAGGGTGGTCAGGGCCGCGGTAACGCTCCGCGTCCCGGTGGCGAGCGTCCGGGCCCGCGTCCCGGCGGCCGCCCGTCCGGCCCCCGTCCGGGCAACAACCCCTTCACGTCCGGTGGCTCCACGGGCATGGCCCGTCCGCAGGCCCCCCGTCCCGGTGGCGCTCCGCGCCCCGGCGGCCAGGGTGGTCCCGGCGGTCCGCGTCCGCAGGGCGGCGGCCAGGGCGGTCCCCGTCCCCAGGGCGGCCAGGGCGGCCAGGGCGGCGCGCGTCCCACTCCCGGTGGGATGCCCCGTCCGCAGGGTGCGGCCCCCGGTGGCGCCCCGCGTCCCGGTGGCGGCGGCGGTAACCGCCCGAACCCGGGCATGATGCCGCAGCGTCCCGCTGCCGGCCCGCGTCCGGGCCCCGGCGGTGGCGGCGGTCGCGGTCCCGGCGGTGCCGGTCGTCCCGGTGGCGGCGGCGGTCGTCCCGGTGGCGGCGGCGGTTTCGCCGGTCGTCCCGGTGGCGGTGGCGGCGGCGGTCGTCCGGGTGGCGGCGGCGGTTTCGCCGGTCGTCCCGGTGGCGGCGGTCCCGGTGGTGGCGGCGGCTTCGGCGGTCGTCCCGGCTTCGGTGGCCGTCCCGGCGGTCCCGGTGGCCGTGGTGGCACGCAGGGTGCGTTCGGCCGTCCCGGCGGTCCGGCGCGCCGTGGCCGCAAGTCGAAGCGGCAGAGGCGTCAGGAGTACGAGGCCATGCAGGCCCCGTCGGTGGGCGGCATCATGCTGCCCCGCGGCAACGGCGCGACGGTTCGCCTGTCGCGTGGTGCCTCGCTGACGGACTTCGCCGAGAAGATCAACGCCAACCCGGCGTCGCTGGTCCAGGTCATGCTGAACCTGGGCGAGATGGTCACCGCGACCCAGTCGGTCTCCGACGAGACGCTGACGCTGCTCGCCGAAGAGATGAACTACGTCGTCGAGATCGTCAGCCCGGAGGAGGAGGACCGCGAGCTGCTCGAGTCCTTCGACATCGACTTCGGTGAGAACGAGGGCGGCGAGGACATGCTCGTCGCGCGTCCGCCGGTGGTGACCGTCATGGGTCACGTCGACCACGGTAAGACCCGGCTGCTCGACGCGATCCGCAAGACGAACGTCATCGCGGGCGAGGCCGGCGGCATCACCCAGCACATCGGTGCCTACCAGGTCGCGACCGAGGTCAACGACGAAGAGCGGCGCATCACCTTCATCGACACCCCCGGTCACGAGGCGTTCACCGCCATGCGTGCCCGTGGTGCCAAGTCGACCGACATCGCGATCCTCGTGGTGGCGGCCAACGACGGTGTCATGCCGCAGACGATCGAGGCGCTGAACCACGCCAAGGCGGCCGAGGTGCCGATCGTGGTCGCGGTCAACAAGATCGACGTCGAGGGCGCCGACCCGACCAAGGTGCGCGGTCAGCTCACCGAGTTCGGTCTGGTGGCCGAGGAGTACGGCGGCGACACCATGTTCGTCGACATCTCCGCCCGTGAGGGTCTGAACATCGAGCAGCTGCTTGAGGCCGTGGTCCTGACCGCGGACGCCTCGCTCGACCTGCGCGCCAACGCGGAGCAGGACGCGCAGGGCATCGCGATCGAGGCCCACCTCGACCGTGGCCGCGGCGCCGTGGCGACCGTCCTGGTCCAGCGCGGCACGCTGCGCGTCGGCGAGACGATGGTGGTCGGCGACGCGTACGGCCGAGTCCGTGCGATGTTCGACGACAAGGGCAACAACGTCGAGGAAGCGGGTCCGTCGACCCCCGTCCTGGTCCTGGGTCTGACCAACGTCCCGGGCGCCGGCGACAACTTCCTGGTCGTCGACGAGGACCGTACGGCCCGTCAGATCGCCGAGAAGCGCGCGGCGCGCGAGCGCAACGCCGCCTTCGCCAAGCGCACCCGCCGGGTGTCCCTCGAGGACCTGGACAAGGTGCTCAAGGCCGGCGAGGTCCAGCAGCTCAACCTCATCATCAAGGGTGACGCTTCTGGTTCCGTCGAGGCCCTGGAGTCCTCGCTGCTCCAGCTCGACGTCGGCGAAGAGGTCGACATCCGCGTGCTGCACCGCGGCGTCGGTGCGGTCACCGAGACCGACATCAACCTGGCGTCCGGCTCCGACGCGATCGTCATCGGCTTCAACGTGCGCGCCGAAGGCCGTGCGACGCAGATGGCCGAGCGCGAGGGCGTCGACGTCCGGTACTACTCGGTCATCTACCAGGCGATCGAGGAGATCGAGGCGGCCCTGAAGGGCATGCTGAAGCCGGAGTACGAGGAGGTCGAGCTCGGTACCGCGGAGATCCGCGAGATCTTCCGCTCGTCCAAGCTCGGCAACATCGCGGGTGTGCTCATCCGCTCCGGCGAGGTCAAGCGCAACACCAAGGCGCGCCTCATCCGCGACGGCAAGGTGGTCGCGGAGGACCTCAACATCCAGGGTCTGCGCCGCTTCAAGGACGACGTCACCGAGATCCGCGAAGGCTTCGAGGGCGGTATCAACCTCGGAAACTTCAACGACATCAAGATCGACGACGTCATCGCGACGTACGAGATGCGCGAGAAGCCGCGCGGCTGATCATGCGCGTGACTGCCCGCGCGTAGCACGGTCCACCAGAGATGGCGGCCGGGCGACACGCGGGACCGGGGCCGGTCGGCGGAATATTTCCGTCGATCGGCCCCGGCCGTTCCGTGTACGGTTCCCAAGGAAACGAACGCCCCCAGCTCACGCTGGGAGGTGCCCCGAAGGCCCCACGGGTGGCTTGACCCGTCTTGCATGTACGTAGGGACGCTGTCCTTCGACCTGCTTCTCGGCGACGTACGGTCGCTGAAGGAGAAGCGCTCCGTCGTCCGCCCGATCGTCGCCGAGCTGCACCGCAAATACGCGGTGAGCGTCGCGGAGGTCGGGGACCAGGATCTGCACCGCAGGGCCACCATCGGCCTGGCGGTGGTTTCCGGGGACGCCGGACATCTCACCGATGTCATGGACCGTTGCGAGCGCCTGGTCGCCGCACGGCCCGAAGTGGAACTGCTGTCGGTACGCCGACGGCTGCACGGCGACGACGACTGACCTGATGACCAGGCATCCCGCCGCCGGCGGAAGCACAATTGTGGAAGAAAGAAGGAGACGGACCAGTGGCCGACAATGCGCGGGCGAAGAAGCTGGCGGACCTCATCCGGGAGGTGGTCGCCCAGAAGCTGCAGCGCGGTATCAAGGATCCGCGGCTCGGTTCGCATGTGACCATCACGGACACCCGGGTCACCGGCGACCTGCGGGAGGCTACGGTCTTCTACACGGTCTACGGGGACGACGAGGACCGCGCCAGCGCCGCCGCCGGACTGGAGAGCGCCAAGGGCATCCTGCGCTCCGCGGTCGGTGCGGCGGCCGGCACGAAGTTCACGCCGACCCTGGCGTTCGTGGCGGACGCCCTGCCGGAGACCGCCAAGACCATCGAGGACCTGCTCGACAAGGCGCGGGCCTCGGACGCCGCGGTGCGCGAGGTCTCCTCGGGCGCGCAGTACGCCGGTGAGGCCGACCCGTACCGCAAGCCGGGCGACGACGAGGACGACGAGGGCACCGCGGCAGAATGAAGCGTGAGAGCAACAAGCCGGGCGGGCTCGTCATCGTCGACAAGCCGTCCGGCTTCACTTCGCACGACGTGGTGGCGAAAATGCGCGGTATGGCGCGTACCCGCCGGGTCGGGCACGCCGGCACGCTCGACCCGATGGCCACGGGCGTACTCGTCCTGGGCCTTGAGCGGGCCACCAAGCTGCTGGGCCATCTCGCACTGACGGAGAAGGAGTACGTCGGCACGATCCGGCTCGGCCAGACCACCGTCACCGATGACGCCGAGGGCGAGATCACCGAGTCGAAGCCGGCGCACGGCCTCGCCCGCGAAGACATCGACGCGGGCGTCGCCGAGCTGTCCGGCGCGATCATGCAGGTCCCGTCGAAGGTCAGCGCCATCAAGATCGACGGCAAGCGTTCGTACTCAAGGGTCCGCGACGGTGAGGACGTGGAGATCCCGGCCCGTCCGGTGACCGTGTCCTCGTTCGTGGTGCACTCCGCGCACGAGTCCGAGGCCGAGGACGGCACCCCGGTGACCGATCTGCTGGTCTCCGTCGAGTGCTCGTCCGGTACGTACATCCGCGCGCTGGCCCGCGATCTGGGGGCCGGGCTCGGCGTCGGCGGCCATCTGACCGCGCTGCGCCGTACCCGCGTCGGCCCGTACAAGCTGGACCGGGCGCGCACGCTCGAACAGCTCCAGGCCGCGGTGGACGACACCGAGGGCGAGGGCCTGCCGGTCATGCCGCTCGGCGACGCGGCCGCCGCGGCGTTCACCCGCTGGGACGTCGCCGAGCCGCAGGCGCGGCTGCTGCTCAACGGCGCGCGGATCCCGATGCCGCGCTTCGAGGGTGACGGCCCGGTCGCGGCGTTCGGGCCGGACGGCCGGTTCCTGGCACTGGTGGAGAACCAGGGCGGGAAGGCCAAGAGCCTCGCGGTGTTCGCGGTCTAGGGGCGGGCTCGTGGCCTGACACCGGGGGCCGGGTCCGGGGCGTGGAGACGCGCTCCGGACCCGGCCTTCTGCGTGGCCGCACCCGGGGCACCGGCGGCCACCCGGCGGCCGCGCCGGCCCGATCGGCGCCTCACACCGGCCGCGCGCCACCCTCCCCCTCCTCCTCCCCCTCTTCTCCAAGAGGTTCCGGCCATTCACTCATTCGGTGAGGCGCTCGGAGTGAATCAAGGAGTGGACGGGGGCGCGTTGGCAGGGCTCCCTGCCGGGACGATCACCGCCTGCTTACCGTGCGGAGGACGGACAGGGCGAGAGGACCGGCGATGGCATTGCTGGATGCCGATGCGGACGTGGCACTGGTGCGTATCCGCGATCTGGCAGGTCGGACGCGGGGGACGGGCTTCCTCGCGGACCACGAGGGCACCGTGGTCACCAGCCACGAAGCGGTGGACGGCGCGGCACAGCTGGTGCTGCAGCCCATGGCGGACGGCGCGGGCGGGGGCGCGGCGGGGGGCGGCGGATGGACCTGCCTGGTGGCGGCCGAGGCGATCACGCCCCTTCCGGAGGCCGGGCTCGCCCTCGTACGGACCGACAGTTTCGGGCCGCACCGGCTGGCGCCGCTGCCCGTCGCCACGGGCCGGCCGGCCCCGGGCACCCGCTGCCGGCTCTGGGCGGGCGGCTGGCTGGCCGGCACGGTCGTCGGGCCGGGCTCCGGGGTGATGTACACGGCCGCCGAGCGCGTCCATCTGCTCGACGAAACGCTGGAACTCGGCCTCTGCGCGGGGGGCCGGGAGGCGCTGCGGCTGGGCGGTCCCGCGGTCGGCGGGCCGGTGCTGGACGCACGGACGGGTGCGGTGCTCGGGGTCCTCGGTACCGCGCTGCATCCCCAGGCCCCCGGCTGTGTCCGAGCGGGGGAGACCCCCGGGCGCCGGGCGGGCGGCTTCGCGATTCCGCTGCGCGCGGTCGCCGAGGCAGCGCCGGGCGGTCCGTTCGCCGCACTGCTGGAGCGCAATGCGGCGCACGTCCCTGCCTACGGCAGCGAACTGAATCCGGCCGGCGCGCGGCATCTCGCCGAGGTGGCGCTCGGAGCCGCCGCGCGGCCGCGAGCGTGGTGCGAGCCGGTCGAACGGCCGGACGTGGTCGCGGAGTTCACGCGCTTCGGGCACGACGACGGGCCGGCGGGCGCACGGGTGCTGGCCCTGGTGGGGGAGCCGGGGACCGGGCGGAGCACCGAGCTGGCCGGGCTGGCCGACCGCCGGGCGCGGGGCCCGGCCCCCGCTCCGGCCGTCTGGCTGCGCGGTGCGGAGCTGCGGCCCGACGACGACGGTGTCCGCAGCGCGGTCGAGCGTGCGCTGCGCTCCGCGGGCCGGACCGTCGCCGACACGGCCCGTACGGCCGGTGATCCAGCGGACACCACGGCGCAGGGCGTGGCCCGCGCGGCGGCCGCGGCCGGGTGCCCGCTGCTCGTGCTGCTCGACGGGCCGGAGGAGATGCCGACGAGCCTGCTGCGGCGGCTGGCCGAGTGGACCGGGGCGACGGCCGACTGGCTGCACACGGCCAGGGTGCGGCTGGTGATCGCCTGCCGCCCCGAGTACTGGGAGCGGGCCGGTGCGCTCTTCCCGCCCGGCCTGCTGCACCGGCCGCAGCGGCCGGTGCCCGCGCTGCCCGCCTGCGTGGAGCTCGGAGACCTGCCCCAGGAGGCGGCGGAGCGCGCCCGGGCCCGCTACGGCCTGCCGTCCGGCGCGCCGGCCGCGCCGGACGCCCGCCATCCGCTGGCGCTGCGGCTGCTCGCGGAGGTCCGGGCGGCCCTGCCCAAGGGGGACACGTCCGGACGGGACATTGGCTTCGGCGCTCCGGACCGCCACCAGATCTTCGACGCCTACCTGGACCTGGTGTGCCTGCGTATCGCCGTACGGATCGCGGACGCCCACCGGCCCGCACTGCGCGGCACCGCCCTGCGCCGGCTGGCGGCCCAGGTCGCCGGCCAGGTGCACGAGGCGGCCCGCCGCTGTCTCGGCCCCGGTCCGGGCGCGCTGGACCGTACGTCCTTCGAGGAGGTCTTTCCGCGGGCGGCCGGCTGGGCCTCCGTGGTGCTCACCGAGGGGCTGCTGGTCCCGGCCGGCACCGGATACCGCTTCGCGCACGAGGAGTTCGCGGAGTGGCTGCAGGGCGCCCATGTCGACCTCGATCTGCTGCCCGTCCCCGGACACCGCGCCGGGCCGGTCGTGCAGGCACTGCTGCGGCTCGCCGGACGCGAGGGCTCGGTGCAACTGACCTTCCGGCTGGCGGAGTTGGTGCCGATGGCGACCGCCCCCAGCACCGGTAGACCGGCACCGCACGCCGTGGACGGCCGCTGGTGGGCCGCCCGTCTGCTGTCCGGGGTGCTGCTCCGGGTCCCCGATGCGAGGCCGTACACGGGCGTGCTGCGGCTGCTCGCCGACCGGATCACGGAACGCTCCCTCCGGGCGGGCGGCTTCACGCACACCGGGCTGGACACGTTCGGGCCGTGGTTCTGGGAGCGGCTGGCCCTGACGGACGAGGACCGGATGGATCTGCTGCGCCGCCTTCTGCCGGCCGACGGTCCACCGGCCGGGGCGGGCCGGGCGCCGGGCGGCGCGGAGCGGGCCGGCGTGAAGCGGGCAGGTGTGGAGCGGGCAGGTGTGGAGCGGGCCGGCGTGGAGCGGGCCGGCGTGGAGCGGGTCGGCCGGGCGGATGGCACTGAGCGTGCGCCGTCCGGCCCGCCGGTGCCACACAGCCGGCCGTCCTCGTCCGGTTCCGTCGCTTCGTCCGGGCTGGCTTCGTCCGGGGTGGCTTCGTCCAAGGTGGTGTCGTCCGGCCTGGAGCCGTCCGGGTTGGCGTCGTCAGGCATGGTGTCGTCCGGCCTGGTGTCGTCCGGCCCCTCGTCGGGCGATCCGGCGCCGGCCGACGGGCCGGGCCCCGGCCGCGCCTTTGCCCCACCCCCGCGGGTACGCGTCCATCCCGCCGACGACCCGTCCGCCGGCCGAGGGGACGGTGAGACGTCGCCGGGCCGGACGCGTCCGACCGGAGCTTCCCGCCGCACCCCCGGGACGGACACCGGCGGCGGACCGTCCGCAGAGGCCGCCGGCGCAGCCACGGCCGAGGCCGGCGCACCGCGCTCGTCGCGCTTCCTCGACGCCGCGGCCGAGCTGCTGTGCGCGGACCCGGAGCGGATGCAGCCGCTGCTGTGCGCCTGGTTCGACGACACCCGCCCGCTGCAGCGCCCCGGTGGCGACGCGGGCGGCGGCCCGGTTCGCCGCGCCGTGCCCCGCGAGATCACCGTGGCCGCCGCCGCGCAGGCCCTGCTGCACACCCACCGCCGACGGGCGCTCGACGCGCTCACGGAGGCGCTGGTGGCGGCCGCTCACCCCAAGGGCGACGAGCTGATGGACGCGCTCGCCGAGGACGAGCCGGCGGCGGTGTGCCGGGCCGTGGACCGCTGGGCGCACGACAAACGTCCCGAGCGCCGGGCCGCCGCCGCGTCCTACGGCCTGCGGGCCGCCCCGTACGTCACCGCCGCGGCCGACCGTGCCCTGCTGCGCTACGCCGCCCTCTGCCTCCTCGCCCGGACCGTCGACAGCGCCCACCACGGCTCCGCGCTCGCCCTGCTGATCGGCGACCCGGCCACCCGCGCCCGCTTCCTGGACCGGGCACTGGCCCGCTTCGTGGCGGGGGATGCGCAGCTGCCGCCCACGGCGTTCCGGGCCGCCCTCACCGACCATCCCGGGCCGGTGCTGGACGCCTTCCGGGCCCGGCTGGTCGGCGGCGCCGGTCCGCCGGTCGCCGCCGGGCTGCTGCGGATGCTCGCCCGCACCGAGGAGCCGGTGCTCGCCGCCCGTATCGACGGCCTCGTCCGCGACTGCGCCCGGCACTGCCCGGACCGCGCCGCGCGGCCGGTCGCGGAGTTCGTCGAGCGCCGCCTCGAACGCGGACCGGCCGCCCGCGCGGCGCTCCGCCCGCTCGCCGCCGAGCTGCTGACCGGATACCCCGTACCGGTCCGGTGCGCGCTCGCACCGGTGGTGGCCGAGGTCGGCTCGGGCGACTCGGCCCCGTTGCGCCGTGAGCTGCTCGAGGTGCTGCTGGCGCAGGAGGCGTCGTACGTGGCGCCGCACGGCGGGTACGAGGAGACCGGCCCGGACACCCGTGTGCTGGAGTCGCTGCTGCAGGCGGCCGCCGAGGGAGCGGAGCGGCGGCCGGCGGAGCGCACCCGGGAGCTGGTGCACCGGACCGGGACGCTGCTGGTCCGTACGCCCGAGGGCGCGGCCTGCTTCGACCGGCGGCTGGTGGAGCTGGGGCGGCGGGTGCCCGGCTTCGCGCGGCGGGTGCAGGACTGGGTGGCGGACGAGCCGGGGGAGTGGGCGGCAGTAGTGGGCCCCAGCGCCCGTGCCACGCTCGCCGGGTCCCCCAGCTGACCGGTGCGCCCATACGGGCCGGAGATGGGGTCCGGCCCGTGTGGGCGCACCGGTTCGTGCCTGCCGTCCGTCCTGTGGATCGGCGGTGTGCGGCTGCCCTGAGCCACCCTTCGCGCGGAGCACCACCCGCGGCATGGCAGTCTTAGACCTGCGCCATGCCGACGTGGCGCAATGGACGGACAAGGGTTCGGGCGAGGAGCGGGCACAGTGCAGCGCTGGCGTGGCTTGGAGGACATCCCCGAGGGCTGGGGGCGCAGCGTCGTCACCATCGGCTCGTACGACGGAGTGCACCGCGGCCACCAATTGATCATCGGCAAGGCCGTCGCGCGCGCCCGTGAGCTGGGGATTCCGGCGGTGGTCGTCACCTTTGACCCGCACCCGAGCGAGGTCGTGCGGCCCGGTACCCACCCGCCGCTGCTGGCGCCGCACCACCGGCGCGCGGAGCTGATGGCCGGGCTGGGGGTGGACGCGGTGCTGATCCTCCCGTTCACCAAGGAGTTCTCGAAGCTGTCCCCGGCCGACTTCGTGGTCAAGGTGCTGGTCGACAAGCTGCACGCCCAGGTTGTCGTCGAGGGCCCCAACTTCCGCTTCGGGCACAAGGCGACCGGCAATGTCGACACCCTGGCCGAGCTCGGGACCACCTACGACTACACCGTGGAGGTCATCGACCTCTACGAGCGCGGTGCGGCGGGCGACGGCGAGCCGTTCTCCTCCACGCTCACCCGCCGGCTGGTGGCCGAGGGCGATGTGGCCGGTGCGATGGAGGTCCTCGGACGGCCGCACCGCGTCGAGGGCGTCGTCGTACGCGGTGCCCAGCGCGGCCGTGAACTGGGCTTCCCGACGGCCAACGTGGAGACCCTGCCGCACACCGCGATCCCGGCCGACGGGGTCTACGCGGGCCTGCTGCAGGTGGAGGGCGAGGCGATGCCGGCGGCCATCTCGGTCGGCACCAACCCGCAGTTCGACGGCAAGGCGCGCACCGTCGAGGCGTACGCCATCGACCGCGTCGGCCTGGACCTGTACGGCCTGCACGTCGGGGTGGACTTCCTCGCCTACATCCGCGGCCAGGAGAAGTTCGACACGCTCGACGCCCTGTTGGAGCGGATGGCGGTCGACGTGAAGCTGGCGCGGGGGCTGATCGCGGCGGCGGGCGCAGCGACCGGGGGCTGAGCGCAGCGACCGGGGCCGAGCCGGGGCTGCCTCGGGGGCTGGGGGCTGAGCTGGGGCTGCCTCGGGGGCGCTGGGTTGGGGTGAGCGCTGGGCGGCTTGAGCGCGGCTGGTGGAATGTGGCTGGATGGTGGGCCGCTGACTGCCTTTTTGCGGGCTGGGCTTGGTGGTTCGCGGTGGCTTGCCCTTTGGGGGTGGTCCTCGCCTTGCCTGCGCTGGGGGTGTTCCCGCCTCGCCTGACCTTGGGGGAGGCCCCTGTTGCCTCTCCCGCCTGGGTTGTTCCTTGCCGGCACTTCTCCTTGGGGTTTCCCGCAGTCTCTCTTTCCTATCCGCTTTCCTTCCGACCTGTTTCCTCGCGCGCCGTTCCTTGCGCGCGGTTTTCCTTGCGCCCCGTTTCCTCCCCCCGCTTCCCCTTCCCCCCGGGTAGTTTTTTCCCCGCCGCCCACCCCCCTTCGGGGGGTGGGCGGGTGTAGAGGTGCAGTTGTTCCAGGCGACGGGTGTAGAGGTGCACCTGTTCTGGGCGGCGGGTGCAGAGGTGCTGCGGCTTCAGGGCGCAGGTGTAGAAGTGCCGTGGCATCGGGGCGCAGGTGTAGCGGTGCTGCGGCTTCGAGGGTGCAGGTGAAGAGGTGCAGCAGCGGTGGAGTGAACGGGCGCGAGGCTCAGCGGCCGCGGAGTGAACGGGGGAGAGGCTCAGCGGTGTGGAGTGCACGGGAGTAGTGGCTCAGCGGCATTGAGGGGGCGGGGCCCGCGGTTTCGTCGCCCCAACTCGGCTGATTTTAGATGGAGTTCGGCCGGGATTGGTTCACTCGTCCGAGGGGTGACGTGATACGGGGCGGGGCCCGCCCCCTCAATGCCGCTGAGCCACTACTCCCGTGCACTCCACACCGCTGAGCCT
>NZ_JBEZHQ010000070.1:0-19832 GCF_040650675.1 Streptomyces sp. NPDC048637 | reverse complement strand
GCCGGCTCGCCAGAGACCTGGCTGAAAGACACTCGACCCCAGCCACGTGACCGATCAGAACGGCCTGCTCTCAATCAACGTCTCCGGTCAGTACACCTAGGGGGCAGGCCTCAGGGGAAAGTGGGTGGCTTCCCGGGTAGGAACGGCCGCCGGTGATCCGTAGCGTCGAAGCACACCGCAGACAGCGGTGGGCGCGCCGCGGTCCGCGGCCGTGCCGCTCGTCGACGCACCACGGAGGCACTCCGCATGTCCGCCGCGTCCCGCCGGTCACCCGCAGCCAAGGCGTCCCGTCTGCGGACGCGGCTGCCGTGGTGGGCGCTGGCCCTGCCGGTGGTCTCCTTCACAGCCCTGCTGGCGCTCGTCGCCGGCTCCCCCGAGGCGAGCGCCGCGAGTGCCCGGCAGGGCCTGGCCCCGCTGCTGGAATTCCTGGCCGAGCTGGTGCGCGGCGGTGTCTGGTGATCAGCCGTCCCCGTGTCCCACCCGGCGGAACGAGCGCTTCAACACCCCGCGCCCCGCGCCGCCTTTCGTGCGAAGCTGGGACGCATGAGCGCCGATACACCCCGCCGGATTGTCCTCCTCCGACATGCCAAGGCCGAATGGTCGGACAGCAGCGACCATGAGCGCCCGCTCGCCGACCGCGGCCGCAAGGATGCCCCGGTCGCCGGCCGCTGGCTGGCCGGAGCCGGGATCACCCCTGATCTGACCTTGTGCTCGACATCAGTGCGCACCCGCGAGACATGGAAGCTCGCCGTCCATGAGCTCCCGCAGCGGCCCAAGACCGTCTACGAGGAGCGGATCTACGAAGCCTCTCTCGGTGAGCTCATCGCGCTGCTGAACGAGACCTCCGACGAGGTGAACGATCTGATGCTGGTCGGGCACAACCCCGGGGTGCACGCCCTCGCCGACGCACTCTCCGGTGAGGCCGACGGCGATCTGCTGCCGCGGATGAACCGCAGCGGCTTCCCGACCGCCTCGGTGGCCGTACTGACCTTCAACGGCTCCTGGAAGTCCGTCGAGCACGGCGTCGGACGCCTGGTCGCGTACTGGACGCCGCACGAGTGATCCCGGCGCCTCCGCACGCCCGGTGCGTGCGGGGAGCGGAGACGACGAGGGCCCCGGCAGAGGTTCTGCCGGGGCCCTCGGCTGTGCGGGGACGTCGTCTCGTCAGGTCAGGCCGGCCGTGGCCGGCCCGGGTCGTGCGGGTCACCCGACGTGGGTGTCCGCCGCCTCGACCTCATCGCGGGTGATGCCCAGCAGATACAGCACGGTGTCCAGGAACGGCACATTCACGGCGGTGTGCGCCGCCTCCCGCACCACCGGCTTGGCGTTGAAGGCGACACCGAGCCCGGCCGCGTTCAGCATGTCGAGGTCGTTGGCGCCGTCCCCGATCGCCACGGTCTGCGCGAGCGGCACCCCCGCCTGCTGTGCGAAGTCCCGCAGCAGCCTGGCCTTGCCGGCCCGGTCCACGATGTCGCCGGTGACCCGTCCGGTGAGTTTGCCGTCGACGATCTCCAGGGTGTTGGCGGAGGCGAAGTCCAGCCCCAGCTCTTCCTTGAGCGCATCGGTGACCTGGGTGAAGCCGCCCGAGACGACGCCGACTTGGTAGCCGAGCCGCTTGAGGGTCCGTACCAGGGTGCGGGCCCCGGGGGTGAGCCGCACCTCCTTGCGTACGGCCTCGACCACGGACGCGTCCAGCCCGCCGAGCAGCTCGACCCGGGCGTGCAGCGACTGCTCGAAGTCCAGCTCACCGCGCATCGCGGCGGCGGTGACCTCGGCGACCTCGGCCTCACAGCCGGCATGCGCCGCGAACAGCTCGATGACCTCGTCCTGGATGAGCGTCGAGTCGACGTCCATGACGACCAGCCGCTGCGCCCGGCGCTGCAGTCCGGCCGCCACCACGGCGACATCCACCCCGAGCTGTGCGGCCTCGGGCGCCAGCACACTGCGCAGCGCCTCGGTCGCCGCACCGGAGACCGCGAACTCGACGGCGGTCACCGGATACTTGGCAAGCCGGAAAATGCGGTCGATGTTGCCGCCGGTGGACGTTATGGCCGCGGCGATCGCGGCGGCCGACTCGGCGGTGAGCGGATGTCCCAGCACGGTGACGTGCGAACGTCCGGTGCCGCGCGGGCGGTTGTCACCGCGGCCGGAGATGATCTCCGCCTGGAGGTTCAGCGACTCGGCCCAGCTGTGGACGGTGGCCCGCAGGTCGCCCTCGGACGTACCGGAGGCGCTGTCGGCGGGGGAGGGGGCGGTGACCAGTGCGCACAGCGTGATGCGGCCCCGGGTCACCACCTGTTCGATGTCCACGACATCGACGGAGTAGGCAGCGAGGGTGTCGAAGAGACCTGCGGTGATGCCGGGCCGGTCCTTCCCGAAGATCTTGACGAGCAGGGTCGGTACGTCATCGCCCGGTACGGCGGTGGCAGGCGGGATCTGCGATGCGCTCATGGTGCCCTTACGGTAACCGCCGGGCGGACGCGTCCGTACGGCTGTCCGGGGTTCGGACCGGCGCGGCCCCGTGCCCTCGCGCCGCACCCCCTCGCTTCCGGCCCCGGCCGCCGTCGTCGATCGTTATGGAGTCGTGTCCGGCCCGCCCCGGGCCGTTGGCCGGGGCATCTGTTCGGTATGCCAACGCCCTTGCCGGACCGGAACGTTCGGCAGGCCGACGGAACGCGACCGCGGCGGGCCGCGCTGCCGGCCGGGCATTCATCCGCTTCATCCCATAATGCGGCCTCCGGGGCGGACGTGCATGGCGTGCCCGGCGGGTGTGGCCGCTCCCCGCGGTACCCGGTCCGTCCGGAAAACCCGGAATCCGGTGATCACTGCCCATCCATGGGTTCTTCCCGTGCTCCGGGAGAGTTTGGCGGGCACCGGCGCGGGCCCCGCACGCCCCGGTCCCGTCCCGGTTTCCGGTCGGTGGGCCGAGCCTGAAATAGTTCCTCACGATGTTCGCCATCCCTAGACTTCCCATACAGGGCGTCACTCGGGGGACTATGTAATGGGGCATGGAGTGCCTGAACTCGTACTCGAATTGAACGGAAGGACCTGGACGCTCGACCCGTCCCGGTCCTACAACGTGGGCCGTGATCCGCAGGGCGACATGGTGCTCGACGACGCCAGGGTCTCCTGGCGGCACGCCACCGTGAGATGGGCCGGCCGCGGCTGGATCATCGAAGACCAGGGCAGCACCAACGGCACGTACGTCCAGGGCCAGCGGATCCACCAGATGGAGATCGGCCCCGGCTCGACCGTGCATCTGGGCAATGCCACCGACGGCCCTCGGGTGACCCTGTCGGCCCCGGCCGCGGACGCCTTCAGCGCGCGGCCCGCGATGGCGCCGCAGCAGCAGGCCGCGCAGAGCTGGCAGGCACCCCCTGCGCACCAGCCGCCTGCGCATCAACTGCCGGCCCAGCAGGCGCCCGCTCACCAGCCGCCCGCCCAGCAGGGCTGGCAGGCGCCGCCGCAGGGACAGCAGCCGCCCTACGTCCCGCCCCAGCAGGCACCGCAGCCGCAGCAGGCCGTGCCCCCGCAGCAGGCCCGCCCGCCGCAGGAGCGCCCCGCGCAGAGGGCGGGCGGCGGCCCGGTCCACGGTGACCGCAGCCCGACCACCTTCCACCGCCTCGACACGGGCCGGGTGATGCGTATCGGCCGTGCGCTGGAGAACGAGCTGGTCGTCTCCGACCTCCAGGTCTCCCGCCACCACGCCGAGTTCCGCGCCACCCCCGACGGCCGCTTCGAGATCCGCGACCTGGGTAGCCACAACGGCACCTATGTCAACGGTCAGCCGGTCACCAAGTCCGGTACGGCGGTGATCGGCCCGAACGACATCATCGGCGTCGGTCACTCCACCTTCCGGCTGGTCGGCGACCGCCTGGAGGAGTTCGTCGACACCGGCGAGGTCTCCTTCTCGGCCCGCCATCTGACCGTCACCGTCGACGGCGGCAAGCAGATCCTCAAGGACGTCTCCTTCGGCGTCCCCGAGAAGTCGCTGGTCGCGGTCATCGGCCCGTCGGGCTCCGGCAAGTCGACCCTGCTCAAGGCGCTGACCGGCTACCGGCCCGCCAACCAGGGCGATGTCCTCTACGACAACCGGAACCTCTACAAGCAGTTCGCCGAACTGCGCCAGCGCATCGGCCTGGTCCCGCAGGACGACATCCTGCACAAGGAACTGACCGTCCAAAAGGCGCTGCGCTACGCCGCCAAGCTCCGCTTCCCCGGCGACACCGCGGAGTCCGAGCGCGAGGCCCGGATCGACGAGGTGCTGCGCGAGCTCAAGCTCGACATCCACAAGGACAAGCGGGTCACCTCGCTCTCCGGTGGTCAGCGCAAGCGGGTGTCGGTGGCCCTGGAGCTGCTCACCAAGCCGTCGCTGATCTTCCTGGACGAGCCGACCTCCGGACTCGACCCGGGCATGGACCGCGATGTCATGCAGCTGCTGCGCGGCCTCGCGGACGACGGCCGTACGGTCCTGGTCGTCACGCACTCGGTGGCCGAACTCGGGCTGTGCGACAAGCTGCTGGTGATGGCCCCGGGCGGCGGCGTGGCCTACTTCGGCCCGCCCGAGGAAGCGCTCAACTTCTTCCAGTACGACACCTGGGCGGATGTCTTCTCGGCGTTCGAGAACTACCGCGACTACGACTGGATGGGGCGCTGGCGCGGCTCCCCGCACTACCAGATGTACGCCGCCGACATCGACGCCGTCGCCCCGCAGTCGGTCAACGTCCAGACGCCGCCGGCCCGGATACAGAAGTCCCAGAGCTGGGGTTCGCAGCTGTGGACGCTGATGCGCCGCTATGTCTCGGTGCTCGCCTCCGACCGCGGTTTCCTGGGGCTGATGCTGATCCTGCCCGCGGTGCTCGGTGTGGTCTCGATGCTGATCCCCAGCGATTACGGCCTCGGGTACGGGCCGATCGCCAAGGGCCGCACCAACCGCGACGCGAGCACCATCTCGCTGATCCTCGCGGTCGGTATGTGCTTCTCGGGCGCCGCCAACTCGGTCCGTGAGCTCATCAAGGAGCGGGTCATCTACGAGCGGGAACGGGCCACCGGCCTGTCGCGGTCGGCGTATCTGATGTCCAAGGTGATCGTGCTCGGGGTGGTCACGGCCATCCAGGGCGTGATCATCGCGGCGATCGGTTTCTCGACCCGGAACATGCCCGACGAGGGCCTCCTGGTGGAGAACGTCCCGGCGATCGAGATGGCGCTGGCGATCATCGCGCTCGGCTTCACCTCGATGATGTTCGGCCTGATCATCTCCGCGCTGGTCAAGACCGCCGAGAAGACCATGCCGCTGCTGGTCATGTTCGCCATCGTCCAGGTCGTCTTCACCGGCGTGCTCTTCCAGCTCTTCGACACGGTGGGCGTCGCACAGTTCGCCTGGCTGATGCCGTCGCGCTGGGCCGTCGGCGCGATGGGCGCGACCGCCGACATGAACACGCTGCTGCCGTGGGAGCCGGGCAACCCGGACCCGCTGTGGAAGCACCAGACCGGCGTCTACGTGATGGACATGATCATCCTGATCACGCTGGGCATCGCGCTCGCCTTCGTCGTCGCGCGGCTGCTGCGCCGCCACGAGCCGGAGGTCATGCGCAAGTAGTGCCGCGCAGCGCACCGGCACGCCCGAGGGGCGGCACCCGAACCGGGTGCCGCCCCTCGGCGGTGTGCGCGCGGACGCGGACTGCGTGAACCGTCGGCTCAGTAGGCCGAGTTGACGTTGTCCATCGAGCCGTAGCGGTCGGCCGCGTAGTTGCAGGCGGCGGTGATGTTGGCGACCGGGTCGTACATGTTCCAGGAGGTGCCTTCGACGTGGTACGTGTTGAAGGTCGGCGCGATCACCTGGAGCAGGCCCTTGGACGGGGTGCCGTTGATGGCGTTGATGTCCCAGTTGTTGATGGCCATCGGGTTACCGCTGGACTCCCGCATGATGTTGCGGTGGATGCCGTCGTAGGAGCCGGGGATGCCCTTCTTGGCCATGATGTCCAGCGACTCGCGGATCCAGCCGTCCAGGTTGTCCGGGTAGACCTTGGCGGCGGGCTTGGCGGCGGGCTTGGCGGCGGGCTTGGCGGCGGGCTTGACGGCCGGCTTCGGGGCGGCGGCGGGGATCGCGGTGCGCACCTCGGAGTGGCTCGCCGCGGCCTTCGCCGCGCGCGCCTTCTCGGCCTTGGCCTTCGCCGCGGCGGCGGCCTTGGCCTTCGCGGCCTTCTCGGCGGCGGCCTTCTTGGCGGCGGCCTCGGCCTTGCCCTTGGCGGCGGAGTTGTCGGCCTGCTGGGTGATCGTGGCCTGCTGGGTCTTGGCGGCGGTGTCGACCGCGCTGAAGGCAACCGGCTTCACGTTCTCGACGGCGGTGGCCTGGCTCTTGCCCTGATCGGCGTCGGCACCCGGAACGGCGGTGAAGACCAGCGCGGCGGCACCGGCGGCGGCGACACCGGCGACGGCGACCTTGTGCGTCCGGGTCAGGCGGTGGAGACCAGAAATGGCGTGCTTGGGCATGGCGGGACGGACCTTCCGGTGGGGGGACGTCGCACGGGCCTTGAGCGGGGCGAACGCCGAGTTCCGACCACGGCGCCGAGCGACGGGAGCCATTCTTAGCGGCCGGAAATTCCCCCGGCAAAGGTGTGACGTACGATCCGCGTTAGTGGAACCACAGTGCGCAATATTCCGTCCCGGATAGAAGCACCCCAGCTCACGCGCTATTTGCTGCGCCACTACCCCGGCTCGTAAGTGACCTGCGTCCTATGCGCGGCGTCACAGTGCGAAGGGGTTTGTCTCGCCAGGCGTAATTGCAAATGCACAGCCTGTATGCATCGGAACGTGACCGCGAACCGGTCTGGGGACTTTCTGGTCAAAACGGGCACTTCGCATTCCGGTGCCGGATGGCCCACCGGAATCACCGCGCACGCCTTCGCGCCGACGGGCCCGCTCCGCCGCCTCCGCCGCCTCCGCAGGCGCCCTGACCGGCGGCGTGACCAGCGGCGTGACCGGCGGCATGGGCAGGTGTCCGGCGCTCCGTCGGGCGCGGCCCCCGCCGACTCCGGACCTCAGTCCGGCAGCACCAGATGCAGATCACCGAATTCGTGCCACAGGTAGCGCCGCCGCACCGCCGCCGCGTAGGCGCGCCCCAGCGCCTCCCCGTCCCCCGTCACCGACGCCACGGCCTCCAGTATCAGCAGATGGGATGCGGTGGGCTCATGCAGCCCGGTGAGCAGGCCGTCCACCGCCCGCACCCCGCGCTCCGGCGTCACCACCAGATCCGTCCAGCCGGCCGCGGGCTGTACCCGCCCGTCCGGGCCGGCCGCCGACTCCAGGGCCCGAACGGCCGTGGTCCCCACCGCCACGATCCGCCCGGCCGGGGCACCCCGTGCCGCACCGTGCCGCCGCGCCGCCGCCCTGCTCCGGGCCCGTACGGCGTTCACCAGCCATGCCGTGACCGGTGGCACCACGAACCGCTCCGGATACGGCGGCTCGAACGCCTCCGCCGAGGCGACCCCCGTGTGCAGCGAGACCGGCGCGAACTGCACCCCCTTGCTCACCAGCCGCGCCACCGATTCCGCGGTGAAGGGCCGGGCGGCACTCGGCATCTCCGCACTGCCGCCGCCGGGCGCGTCCACCGCGAACACCGTCTGGTACGCGGCCAGCGGCTGGTCCCGGTCCGTGTAGCCGTAGCGGATCGGCCGCCCGTGGCGCCGCATCAGCTCCGGCACCCGCCCGCCCGTCACCCGCGCCCACCACAGCCGTACGCTGCCGGGATCCACCGGGGCCTCCAGGGCCAGCCGTGCCCCGCCGGGCAGCCGCACCACGGTGCCCGCCGGGCCGCCCGCCCGCGGCCGGGTGCTGCCGTGCCCGTCCGGGCGGCGCAGCTCCACCACCCAGCGGCCGGCCACCGACCGGCCCGCCGGATGCCACCGGTCGGCCCGGGTCGAGAAGTGCACCACCACCGGCTCGCCGCGCCCCCGGCCGTCGCCGACCCGGCCGTCCACCGCCGCCGGCAGTGTCCGTGAGGTGTTCACCACCAGGACGTCCCCGGCCGCCAGGAGGTCCGGCAGGTCCCCGAAGGCGTGATGGCCGACCTCGGCCGCGCCCCGGCTCACCAGCAGCCGTACGGCGTCCCGGCCCAGACCGGGCCCCCGCTGCTCGGCCGGAACCCGGGCCGAGAGCTCGTCCGGGACCTGCCGCAGATCCGCGATCACCGGGCACTCGCCTCGCCCGGTGTGGCCGCCACGGACGCCGCCGTGTAGCGCCCGCCGGGGGCGGCACCGTCCAGCAGCCGCAGCAGCGCCGGGACCACGGTCCCGGGCAGCGGGCGCTCCGAGGCGTCGTCGTCCGGGACGGCGGCCGCGTACAGATCGGTCCGCATATCGCCCGGGTCCACCCACCACACCCGCAGTCCCGGCTCCTCCACCGCGAGCACCGCCGACTGCTGGTCCAGTGCCGCCTTTGCCGCCCCGTAGCCGCCCCAGGTCGGATAGGCCTCGACGGCCGCGTCCGAGCTGATGTTGAGAATCGCCCCACTTGTCCCTATATAAGGGGACGAATCGGACGATCCGGCATTTCGGTTATTCTCGCCGTAGGGGTGCGAATCGTATGCCTCGCCATTGTCGCCATCGCCACCCGAAGAGGCACGCTCCATACGAGAATCTACTTCCTCATACGACGGCAAATAGGAGGACATGCGCAAAAGCGGCAAAGCCTCCTGGATAAGTCCCAGGGGCGCCACCACATTCACGTCCAGCGCCGTCCGCAGCCCGTCCAGCGGATGGTCCGCCAGCCGCACCAGCGGCTCGGCCCCCAGCGCGCTCGCGTTGTTCACCAGCAGATCGAGCCCGCCCAGCTCACCGGCCGCCGCCACCAGCGCCGCCCGGTGCCCGGCGTCCGTCACGTCCCCGGGCAGCGCCACCACCCGGGCCGCCGTCCCCCGCCCCGCTGCCCGCAGCTCCCGCGCCGCATCCTCCAGCGGCCCCGCCGACCTGGCGTCCACCACCAGATCCCAGCCACGCCCGGCCAGCGCCGCGGCAAGCGCCCGGCCCAGCCCCTTCGATGCCCCAGTGATGATCGCCACCGGCATGATCGCGTCCCCTTTCGGCCCGGACCGGGTGCCCGGCCCTCGCCCTCACGGTAGGAACGCCACCGCGCCCCGGACGTCGGCCGCCGGACCGGCCATGGCCAGGGCATTCGGCCTAGGCCGGGGGGCGTAGGCGGCAGCCGTCATCGGACCGATACGGGCTGCTCGCGCCGCCGGTACGGTGAGCCCATGACCAACGGAGCGGGAGCGGGGATTCCCGCGGTGAGCACCGCGATCCTGGCGATGAGCAGGCATCTGGAGGTGCGCGACGTCCTCAAGACGATCGTGGCCTCGGCCCGCGAACTGCTGGACGCCGAGTACGCCGCCCTGGGAGTGCCCGACGATCACGGCGGCTTCGCCCAGTTCGTGGTGGACGGCGTCAGCGCCGAGCAGTGGAAGGCCATTGGCCCGCTGCCCCGCCAGCACGGCATCCTCGCCGCGATGCTGCACAACGCCACCCCCGAGCGGCTCGCCGACGTCCGCGAGGACCCGCGCTTCGGCGGCTGGCCCGCGGCCCACCCGGACATGTCCGACTTCCTCGGCCTGCCGGTCGCCGACGGCGACGAGATCCTCGGCGCCCTCTTCCTGGCCAACAAGCGCTGCCCCAAGATCCCTCCTTCCCGCGGGGACGGCTGCCGCTTCACCGAGGAGGACGAGCGGCTGCTCGGGATACTCGCCCAGCACGCCGCCATCGCCCTGACCAACGCCCGCCTCTACGAACGCAGCCGCGAGCTGACCATCGCCGGGGAGCGCGCCCGGCTCGCCCACGAACTGCACGACGCGGTCGCCCAGAAGCTCTTCTCGCTCCGCCTCACCGCCCAGGCCGCCACCGCCCTGGTCGACCGCGACCCGGCCCGCGCCAAGGACGAGCTGCACCAGGTCGCCGCGCTGGCGGCGGAGGCCGCCGACGAACTGCGGGCCGCCGTCATCGAACTGCGGCCCGCGGCCCTGGACGAGGACGGCCTGATCGCCACCCTGCGCTCACAGGTCCAGGTCCTGGACCGCGCCCACTCGGCACGGGTCACCTTCGCGGCCCACAGCGTCCGGGCGCTGCCCGCCGCCCAGGAGGAGGCCGTTCTCCGGGTCGCCCAGGAGGCGCTGCACAACGCTCTGCGGCACTCCGGCGCCAAGACCGTCGAGGTGACCCTGACCCGCAACGGCCAGGGCGCGCTGCTGCGGATCGCCGACGACGGCTGTGGTTTTGACCCCCGCGCGGTCCGCCGGGCCGGCCGTCATCTGGGCCTGGTCTCGATGCACGACCGCGCCGGCGGGGTCGGCGGAAAGCTCACCGTGGAGTCGGAGCCCGGCAAGGGCACCGCTGTCGAGATGGAGGTGCCCGGTGGCTGACAGGGACAGGGACAGGGACGGTGCGACGGGGGTTCCCCGGGACGACGGCAGGGGCCGCCCGGGCCGGCGGGCGACGGGTGAAGGCCGGGCCATCCGCGTACTGCTCGTCGACGATCACCAGGTCGTGCGCCGCGGACTGCGGACGTTCCTGGAGGTCCAGGAGGACATCGAGGTGGTGGGCGAGGCCTCCGACGGGGCCGAGGGCATCGCCGCCGCCGAGAAACTGCGCCCGGACGTCGTCCTGATGGACGTCAAGATGCCCGCCATGGACGGCATCGAGGCGCTCCGCAAGCTGCGCGAACTGGACAACCCCGCCCGGGTGCTGATCGTGACCAGCTTCACCGAACAGCGCACCGTCGTCCCGGCGCTGCGCGCGGGCGCGGCCGGCTACGTCTACAAGGACATCGATCCGGAGGCGCTGGCCGGCGCCATCCGCTCCGTCCACGCGGGCCATGTCCTGCTGCAGCCGGAGGTGGCCGGCGCGCTGCTCGCCCAGGAGGAGAACAACGGCGGCCAGGGGCGCGGTACGTCACTGACCGACCGGGAGCGCGAGGTCCTCGGCCTGATCGCGGACGGCCGCTCCAACCGCGAGATCGCCCGCGCGCTGGTGCTGTCCGAGAAAACCGTCAAGACCCATGTCTCCAACATCCTCATGAAGCTCGACCTCGCCGACCGCACGCAGGCCGCGCTGTGGGCCGTACGGCACGGCATCGGGGCCTGACCGCCGTACGGGAGAACCGCTCCACCGCGGGCGCTCCCGTACAACGACCACAACCGGAATGTCGTCTTCAGATCCGAGATTCATACTGTCGTGTAGCCGTAGCCCGTTTGGCGTATCCCTTCCCGGGCCGGGCCGTTGTCCAGTGCAGTCGTGGCGGCTGGCCACGACAACGGCAACGAGGAGCCAGAGAAGTGAAGAACATCAAGCGCGCAATGGCCGTCACGGTGGCGGCGAGCGGTCTCGCCCTCGCGGGTGCCGGTGTCGCCTCGGCGCACACCCCGCAGGCGCAGGGCGGCACGGTGGACTCCCCGGGCATCGTCTCCGGCAACAGCGTCCAGGCCCCGGTGCACGTCCCCGTGAACGCCTGCAGCATCACCGCCACCGTCATCGGTGCGCTCAACCCCACCTTCGGCAGCCCCTGCCTCAACCCCTGATCAGCGGCCTGCCCGCAGGATCCGTTCGACCCGCGCGACGCCATGGTCCGCGCGGGTCGCCCCGGACCGGCCAGTCGGCCTTGGGACGCGCGGCCGGTCCCCTCCCTCCCCACCGTCATTCCGGCCTTGTGCCACCACGTGAGGAACACGCCCCCATGAACACCGCCAAGAAGGCCGCTCTCGTCCTCGCCGCCACGGGTCTCGCCCTTGGTGCGGCCGCCGGTTCGGCCTTCGCCACCAGTGGCGCGCAGGCCGACGGCAAGGCCACGAATTCCCCCGGCGTCGGCTCGGGCAACATGGCGCAGGCGCCCGTGCACGTCCCCGTGAACGCCACCGGCAACAGCGCCCATGTCATCGGTGCGCTCAACCCCACCTTCGACAACACCAGCTCGAACAACTGAGGTTGTCCGATCTGGGGTGCACCGCTCCGCCTGCCCAGAGCTGTGCGTCCCACTTCGGCGAAGGCCCCGTCGACCACACAATGGTCCGGCGGGGCCTGTCCCGTTTCAGCCCCGGTGTTTCAGCCCCGGTTCCGCTCCCGCTCCTCCACCGCGGAGTTGTACGCCGCCACCTGCGCCCGCCGGGCCGTACGCTCCACCGGCCGCAGCGCCTCGGCGCGGGCCGCGATCTCCGACGAGCTCACCGCCGCGCCGTGCTCCCGGCCGTCCCCACCGGCCTGCTGCGCGATGCCGATGAGCGCACCGACGCGCTGCGCCAGCTCCAGCACCCGTACCGCACGCGGCGGATACCCCGGAGCCAGCACCTGCCGCCCGGCCTCCGCCCGCGCCCGGTACGCCGCCAGCGCCGCCTGCGCCACCGGACCGGCCCCGGCCACATCCAGCCGCGAGAGCAGCCCGGTCGCCTCCTGCAACGCCTCCGCCAGCTCCCGCTCCGCCTCGCCGAGCGACGGCACATCGGCCGGCGGCGCCTCCCGCACCGGCAGACAGCGCCAGACCACCTCCACATGCACATCCGGCCCGGCGCCGCCCTCTGGTCCGGCCTCGTACGTCTCCGGAATCAGCCCGAGCCCGGCCCCCGAGGCGAGCACCGCCTCCTCGGCCTCCAGCGCCCGCGCATTGAATTCCGGCGGTCCGCACAGCCCCAGCGGATGACCGGGCACCGGCAGCGCCACCCGCAGGCCGACCGCGCCCAGGGCCCGCAGCCGCCCCAGCGCGAGCGTCAGCCCGACCGGCGCCGCCTCCCCGGGCAGGCCCTCCACGCGGTGCACCGCATCGTCGTCCGCGATCCGGTGCGCGGCTTCATCAGGTGAGACAAGTCCGGCCAAAAGGGCATTTCCCCATGCCGCCAGTCGTCCTGAACGAGGTTCATTGAGCATGGTCCCCAGCCTAGGGAAGAGCACCGACAACGAGTGGCGTAGGTTTGCAGGGGGGCTGCGCCTGCAGGTGTACGCGACGACCGAGAAGCAATGGGAGACAACGCGCTCATGAGCGATGTGCTGGAGCTGGTGGACGTATCCGTGGTCCGCGAAGGACGGGCTCTGGTAGACCAGGTCTCCTGGTCGGTGAAGGAGGGGGAGCGCTGGGTCATCCTCGGCCCCAACGGCGCGGGCAAGACCACGCTGCTGAATCTCGCCTCCAGCTACCTCTTCCCGAGCTCCGGCAGCGCCTCGATCCTCGGCGAGCGGCTCGGCAAGGTCGACGTCTTCGATCTGCGCCCGCGCATCGGCATCGCCGGTATCGCCCTCGCCGACAAGCTGCCGCGCAGCCAGACCGTGCTCCAGACCGTTCTCACCGCCGCGTACGGCATGACGGCCAGCTGGCAGGAGAACTACGACGACATCGACGAGCAGCGCGCCCGGGCCTTCCTGGACCGCCTCGGCATGACCGCCTACCTGGACCGGAAGTTCGGCACCCTCTCCGAGGGCGAGCGCAAGCGCACCCTGATCGCCCGCGCGATGATGACCGACCCCGAGCTGCTCCTGCTGGACGAGCCGGCCGCCGGCCTCGACCTCGGCGGCCGTGAGGACCTGGTGCGCCGCCTGGGCCGCCTCGCCCGCGACCCGTACGCCCCCTCCATGATCATGGTCACCCACCATGTCGAGGAGATCGCCCCCGGCTTCACCCACGTCCTGATGATCCGTCAGGGCAAGGTGCTGGCCGCCGGCCCGCTCGACCTGGAACTGACCTCCAGCAACCTCTCCCACTGCTTCGGTCTCCCGCTGGTCGTCGAGCGCAACGGCAACGACCGCTGGACCGCGCAGGGTCTGCCCCTGACCTGATGACCCGCCCGTCGCCCGGCCGCCACCCCTCAAGGGCCGCTGAGGCGGCGCGTGTTCCTCTTCCCTGACCGATCGTGCCCTGTCCCGGGCCGCCTCACGGATCTACCATGAAGCTGTGGATCCATGGGTGTGGTGGCTGATCGCCGCCGTAGGACTGGGCATTCCGCTCGTCGTGACCGCGATGCCCGAATTCGGGATGCTCGCGGTCGGGGCCGTCGCGGGTGCCGTCACCGCAGGCGTCGGTGGCGGCACCGTCCTGCAATTCATCGTGTTCGCCGCCGTATCGGTCGCGTTGATAGCGGTCGTACGCCCCATCGCCAACCGCCATCGCGGCCAGAGCCCTCAACTCGCGTCCGGAGTCGACGCGCTGAAGGGCCGGAGCGCCACGGTCCTGGAGCGGGTCGACGGCGGGGGCGGCGGCCGCATCAAACTCGCCGGCGAGGTCTGGTCCGCCCGCGCCCTCGACGGCAGCCAGGTCTATGAGCCCGGCCAGCAGGTCGATGTCGTCGAGATCGAAGGCGCCACCGCTGTCGTCATCTGACCCGAACACGCTGCGCGACGAGCCACGACTCTGAAAGACTGATCAACGTCAAGCCGGTCGCCGGCCGGCACGGACCAGCAACGAAGGGCACGGGAGCCGCTGTGGAACCGATCATCATCGTCCTGATCATCCTGGTGGTGCTCGTGTTCATCGCACTCATCAAGACGATCCAGGTCATCCCACAGGCCAGCGCCGCCATCGTCGAACGCTTCGGCCGCTACACCCGCACGCTCAACGCCGGCCTGAACATCGTCGTCCCGTTCATCGACTCCATCCGTAACCGCATCGACCTCCGCGAGCAGGTCGTGCCGTTCCCGCCGCAGCCGGTGATCACCCAGGACAACCTGGTCGTGAACATCGACACTGTCATCTACTACCAGGTGACCGACGCCCGCGCCGCGACGTACGAGGTCGCCAGTTACATCCAGGCCATCGAGCAGCTCACCGTCACCACGCTGCGGAACATCATCGGCGGCATGGACCTCGAACGGACCCTGACCTCCCGCGAGGAGATCAACGCGGCGCTGCGCGGCGTCCTCGACGAGGCCACCGGCAAGTGGGGCATCCGCGTCAACCGCGTCGAGCTGAAGGCCATCGAGCCGCCGACCTCCATCCAGGACTCGATGGAGAAGCAGATGCGCGCCGACCGCGACAAGCGCGCCGCCATCCTCCAGGCCGAAGGTGTCCGGCAGTCCCAGATCCTCACCGCCGAAGGTGAGAAGCAGTCCTCGATCCTGCGCGCCGAAGGTGAGGCCAAGGCCGCGGCCCTGCGCGCCGAGGGCGAGGCCCAGGCGATCCGGGTGGTCTTCGAGTCGATCCACGCCGGGGACCCGGACCAGAAGCTGCTCTCCTACCAGTACCTCCAGATGCTCCCGAAGATCGCCGAAGGCGACGCCAACAAGCTCTGGATCGTGCCGAGCGAGATCGGCGACGCCCTCAAGGGCCTCGGCGGCGCCATCGGCAACTTCAACCCGACGGGCGGCGGCTCCATCCCCAAGCCCAGCTCGCCGAACCGTGAAGCGCCCCCGATCGACTGACAGCGCCGCGCCCCTGGTGCATGATCGGGCAGGACCGTACCGATCATGCACGGGGGAATTCGCGTGACCATCTGGGAAGCCGTCGCCGTCCTCGCCGCCGGAATCGGCGCCGGCACGATCAACACCGTCGTCGGGTCCGGCACCCTGATCACCTTCCCGGTGCTGCTCGCCTTCGGTGTGCCACCCGTCACGGCCAATGTCTCCAACACCCTTGGCCTGGTGCCCGGTTCGATCAGCGGCGCCATCGGCTACCGCCGCGAACTCGCCGGCCAGCACCGCCGGATCCTGCGCTACGGTCTCACCGCCCTGGTCGGGGGCCTGACCGGCGCGATCCTGCTGCTCGCACTGCCCTCGAAGGCCTTCGACACGATCGTCCCCGCCCTGATCGCGGTCGCGCTGGTACTCGTCATCGCCCAGCCCAGGCTGTCCGCCGCGCTCCGCGCCCGCCGCGAGCGCAACGGCACCACCCCCCACCGCGACGGCGGCATCGCCCTGCTGGCCGGACTCCTGGTCGCCAGCGCCTACGGCGGCTACTTCGGCGCCGCCCAGGGCGTGCTCTACGTCTCCCTGATGGGCCTGCTGCTCATAGAGGACCTGCAGCGCATCAACGCCCTCAAGAACGTCCTCGCCGCGATCGTCAACGGCGTCGCGGCACTCTTCTTCCTCTTCGTCGCCGACTTCGACTGGGCCGCCGTCGGCCTCATCGCGGTCGGCTCCACCCTCGGCGGCCAGCTCGGCGCGACGGTGGGCCGCCGTCTGCCGCCCACCGTCCTGCGCGCCGTCATCGTGATCGTCGGCCTGCTGGCCATCGCCCAACTCCTCCTCAAATAGGGGAGGTGCACGAAGGGGGAGGCCGACCGCCGGACCCTGGCCGACCGCCGGACCCTAGGCCGGCACCGCCAGCCACTCCGGCAGCGAGTCCCGCACCGACACCCCCAGCGTCGACAGCAGCGCGTCCGCAGGCGTCGGCTCGAACGGCCGCCGCAGCAGCTGCATCCCCGCCTGCTCGGGCGTACGGTCCGCCTTGCGGTGGTTGTCCTCCGCACACGAGGCGACGGTATTCAGCCAGGTGTCCCCACCGCCGTGCGACCGCGGCACGACATGGTCCACGGTTGTCGCCCGGCGCCCGCAGTACGCGCACCGGTGCTGGTCACGCACCAGTACCCCCCGCCGCGACCAGGGCGCCCGTTGTCGGAACGGCACCCGTACGTATCTGCAGAGTCTGATCACCTGCGGCACCGGCACGTCCACCGAAGCGGCACGGATCCGCAGCCCCGGGTGAGCGTGTTCGACAATGGCCTTGTCCTGCATGACCAGCACCACCGCACGCCGCAGCGACACCGTCGACAGCGGCTCGAAGCTCGCATTGAGCACCAGCGTCTCGCGCATCCCGCCCACCTCCCGGACCCGCTCCGCCCCCGCGGCGAAGTTGCTCCACTGTGCAGCGGCAGGTATTCCCCGAACAACGCAATTTCCGCATGCCACAAGGGAAATGGCGGACGATCGGCAGATGAAAAAGAGGTGCTCCGGAGGCGCCCTGCACGGCGCGAAAAGCGTGCGCTCCGGGTCCCACCCCCGTGAAACACGCGGGACCCGGAGCGGACGGCAGCCGGCGAGGACACCCGGCACGAGGCCGGGCTCCGGCGAACAGCGGACGACACACCTGCGCCCCGCCGCTCCCACCATCGCGGTACCAGCTGCCCGACGCCCTGATGAAGGGCGGCGGCACAGCCACCACTGTGCGTGCGGGAAGCGCCGGGGCGCAACGGAATTACGGCGCTCAGCCCGCCGCGGGCAGCTCGAACTCGGCGATCAGCTGGGCCCGTCCGAGCGTGTGGAACCGCAGGTTGAAGCCCACCACCGCGGGCGACGCCTCGGCATCCGGACCGAGCTTCTCCTGGTCCACCGCGTACACCGTGAACACATAACGGTGCGGACCGTCCCCGGGCGGCGGCGCCGCGCCCCCGAAGTCCCGCGTCCCGTAGTCGTTACGGACATGCACGGCGCCCTCGGGCAGCCCCTTCATCTCCCCGGACCCGGCACCGGCCGGCAGCTCCGTCACCGACGCCGGAATGTCGAACAGCGACCAGTGCCAGAATCCACTGCCCGTCGGCGCGTCCGGGTCGTAGCAGGTGACGGCGTAGCTCTTCGTCCCCGCGGGCGCACCCTCCCACCGCAGCTGCGGCGAACGGTTCCCCTCGGCGAAGACCTGCTCCGGCCGCAGCGTCCCGCCCGGCTCCATCTCCTCGCTCAGCACCGTGAACTCCGGCACCGGCGGATGGAAATCGTGCGGGAGCGGCCGCCGCTTCAGCTCGGACACTGCAACACCTCCTGGTCGCTTGCTGACACCTGTCCGGCCAGGTTAGAGCCAGTTCCGCTTACCGCCGACCTCCGCCAGCCACTGATTGAGGTATCCCGCCCAGTCGGTCCCCTCGAAGTCGTTCAGCCCGACCGTGAACGACCGGTAGGTGTCCGACCCCTCACCGAACAGCCCCGGCTTCTTGTCCATCTCCAGGACGACGTCCATCTCCCGGTCGTCCGCCACGAACGACAGCTCGACCTGGTTGAGCCCGCGGTACTGCTGCGGCGCGAAGAACTCGATCTCCTGGTAGAACGGCAGCTTCTGCCGCGTCCCCCGGATGTGGCCCTGCTCCAGGTCAGCGGCCTTGAAGCGGAATCCGAGCCGCCCGAACGCGTCCAGAATCGCCTGCTGCGCCGGCAGCGGGTGCACATTCACCGGGTCCAGGTCACCGGAGTCCACCGCACGGGCGATCGCCAGCTCCGTCGTCACCCCGACACTCATCCCGTGCAGATGCGTTCCCAGGAACGTGGTGATCGGCGTCTCCCACGGAATCTCCAGCCCGAACGGCACGGTGTGCGCCGCCCCCGCCTGCACCGTGAACTCCCCGCCCAGCTGCACCTTGGTGAACTCGACGTTCCGCTTGTACTCCTCGTCGCCGCTCTCGACCTCGACGCGTGCCTGCAGCCCGACCGACAGCCCCTGGATCTCCTGGGCCACCGAACCGCCCTGGATCCGCACCTCGCCCTGCACGACCCCGCCGGGAACCACGTTCTCCTCGAAGAGCACCGTCTCCACCGACGCGCCCCCGGCCCCCAGGCTCGCCATCAGCTTCTTGAATCCCATGCTCGTCCTCCCCAGGCGGAACGCCTGTGCTCTCTGTAGCGCGCCGAGATCTCGGCTTGACTCCTACGAACGCGAAACCGCGCAAGCCGGTTCCGGGCCACACCTTCCCAATCACGGCGCCTCCATGGCCAGCCGCCCTCCCCAACGGCTGCACTACGCTCGGTCCGCATGACCGACGTACCGGAACGTATGCCGCTCACCCGCGACTTCTTTGACCGTCCCGTCGTGGACGTGGCCCCTGATCTCCTGGGCCGCACCCTCCTCCGGAACACCCCCGACGGTCCGATCACCCTCCGGCTCACCGAGGTCGAGGCGTACGACGGCGAGACCGACCCCGGCTCCCACGCCTACCGCGGCCGCACTGCACGCAACGCCGCCATGTTCGGCCCGCCCGGCCATGCGTATGTCTACTTCATCTACGGGATGTGGTTCAGCCTCAACGTGGTCTGCGGCCCCGAGGGCAAGGCGAGCGGTGTCCTGCTGCGCGCCGGCGAGATCCTCACCGGCACACCCCTGGCCGCCGGCCGCCGGCCCAAGGCCCGCAGCACCAACGAACTGGCGAAGGGCCCGGCCCGCCTGGCCACCGCCCTCGACATCGACCGCACCCTCGACAGCACCGACCTGTGCACCGGCGGCGCTGCCCCTCTCTCCCTGCTCCAGGGCCGGCCGCCGGCCCCCGAGCAGGTACGCAACGGCCCGCGCACCGGCGTCGGTGGAGACGGCGCGGACCACCCCTGGCGCTACTGGATCGCCGACGACCCCACGGTCAGCCCCTACCGCCGCCACGTCCCCCGACGCCGTACCACCACCGCTACTTGACTCTGTATCGCGAACCGCCTAACGTAGCCCGAGCCGCTGGAGACGGGCAGCGCTATCTGCGCAGACCGCCAGGCGGCACAACCAACTACTCTCAACGATTCCCTAACGGGTCCTCTTTCGCGTTGCCGAAATTCGACCCGCCGACCCGATTATGAGTCGCCAGGGAGAGCCGCTAAAGTAGTAACCACGCCGAAAGGGCAAGCAGTAAATAGCTGCCCCATAGGCGAACCTCCGACGGAAATCGGAACCGGAATCGAACCGAAACCGGATCTGGTAAAGTCGGAAAGGCCGGAAAGTGAAAGCGAAACGGCCGACCCGCTCCAACAGGGCGCCAGAGACGGAAACGGATCTGGTAAGGTTGGAAACGCGAAGAAGCCGAAAGGCGGAAACGCACCGGCGAAAATCGGGCCCGCAAGGATCTGATAGAGTCGGAAACGCAAGACCGAAGGGAAGCGCCCGGAGAGCCTGGTGAGACAGGCACAAAGGAA
>NZ_JBEZHQ010000069.1:0-21309 GCF_040650675.1 Streptomyces sp. NPDC048637 | reverse complement strand
TCCTGAGCAGTCAGCACCAACGCAGCCTTCGGCCGCCCCATCCGAGCCATGAACAGACTCTACTCATGAAACGAATTCCTGACTCAGAACACTAGTGCCCTGACCGCATAAGTCCGCCGGGTTGGGCTCGCGTGTGTCTGGGGCCTGCCGGAGCATCCGGTCCAAAGCCGCGAGCCCGTGTCTGGCAGGATCTCCCACATGCTTGAAGAAAAGCTCGACGCGCTTACCCAAGTGATGGCCGAGCACATGGCCAGGCCGTTCCCGTCCGGCTTCCGCGGCCTGGACGTCCAGGGCCAGGACATGGTGTTGCTCGACGCGGACATCTATGGCTATGCAGCCGTCGTTCGTGAAGACCCACTCAGTGAGCAGCACCGGGCTGGCTTGACGCGGCTGACGACGGTGTTCGCGAGGGTCCTCCCGGCGATCGACGACGAGTACGCGGCCGAGTACTACACGCACGTCCGCGACATGGCTGTGCTGGCCGCCGAAAATGCCAGCCTGCGCGACAAGTAGGACCTTCGCCCGGAAAGGCACTGCGGATGGGCATCCGATGGAGCGGACGCCTCCATGCCACCGCGGAATGACCCGCAACCCGGTGAACCAACGCGGTCAGAGCACTAGGCATCAAAGCGGACTCGTGAAATGGATGGCCCAACCCTCAGCTAGGCGACTCGCTACAACCAACGCCGTACGGCCGGATCAGAGATTGGTGTAGCGAGCGACAAAGGCCCGTTCAGCATCCGAGAGACGCCGCGGAGAGCCGGAGTCCAGGTTATACGCGACGATCTTGGTGGTGGCTTCGACGTAAAGTCGCTCGCCGTGCTGGATCGCATAGGCGAGTTCAAAGGTGGCGGCGGAAGCCTTCACGACCCGAACAAGCACATCGACGGCTTCAGGCCCGTAGAACAGTGGGGCGCGGTAGTCGATAGTGGTTCGGCTCACGACGAAGGCGTTCTGGCGGCGATCCTCCTCACTCGTTGCGATGACTTCCTGGAACATACGTGTGCGGGCTTCCTCCATGTAGCTGAGGAATTGCGCGTTGTTGATGTGACCGTAGGCATCAGCGTCGCTCCAGCGCAGCGGGCAGGAATAGGTGTACTGGTGCACGGAGTTGGATCTTCCTTCAGGTATCGGAATAGGCGAGCTGGTCATAGCGTGTCAGGGCAGGCGGCTCGATGCAGGCCGGCATTCCTTTGCCGGTACATCACGATACGAGTTCGGCCTGGACTTCCCGGGCTACGCCTCGGGGAGAATGCGGGGCTGGCTTGCGCCCGGTCAGGTCTCGCTGTATTTCACGCAAGAGGCTTTGCTGCTGGTCGAGTTCGCTGAGGAGCTGTTGGACTCGGTCCGCGGCAGCCGCGGGGGCGGCCGGCAAGGCAATCCGTGTGAGCCTCTTCAGCTCGGCTCGCACGTCACCATGAATGGCGGCGGGCGGGACGCGGGCGATCAGCGTGGAGGGCGACACTTGCGAGACGCCCCATTCGCCGGGCGCTTCTTCAACTGCCCAGACCACATTGCGAGTAGATGGCGATACAGTCAGCTGGGAGGCTGGCCCCACGAGGCGGCTGAGCGCAGGCAGGGGAATTCCGTCCTTGCCGGCCTTGGCTGCGGCCTTCTCTGCACTGTCGACCACCAGACGCGCGGTATGCAGGTCCATATCGCGGAGGCGATCTGCTTCCGCGATGCGCGCCTTGGCGCGGCTGCGTTCATGAACTGTGTTGTGCGTTTCCTCTGCCCATGCGTTGCGCGGGCCGCCCAGTGCATCCCGTTGGGCGTCCGGTTCCGCCTCCACCCAGGTCATCACGACGAACCTGCAGTCGGGCATGATCGCCGGGTATGCCACGTGGCTGACGATCTCGATCGTTTTCCAGCCGAGGGTGGGGACGCTGGCGAGAAAGACGTGGCCGTCGCGGTGCTCGACGAGGTCGGCGTCGGCGTCCCAGATTTTCTGGATCTCGGAGTTCTTCTTGACGTCCGTGATCAGTTCCTGAAGATCGGTATCGCTGCCGTGGGTGGTCAGCGCGAAGCGCAGCATCCGGACGAAGACGGCGGCGTGCTTGTGCCAGTCGTGGTACGTGGCACGTCCTTCCGGGGTGGTCAGCGCCCACCTGATGATGTTGGCGCGAGGTTCCATGACCCACGGCCACAGCTCGGCCATGGCCTTGTTGTAGGCGAGGATGTTCCAGTTGCGGTCGGACAGGTACGTCGGCGAGGGCATCTGGCGGTCGATGAGCAGTCTCAGGGCCGGCCCAAGCTCGGGCCGACCATCAGCTGTCGAGGCCCGCAGGTACGTGCCGACGTTGTAGAGCAGTAGGGCGTGGCGCTCGTCGGCGTCCAACTTCAGCAGGTCCGCTAGGGCATCGCACTGGGCCTGTGAGAACCGCGGGGTCGCGCCGCGTTCGATCGTGCGGTACGTGCGCTCACCGATTCCCAGGGCACGCGCCAGGACGATCTGGTTGACGCCGGCGGCCTTCCGCCACCGCTTCAACATCCCGCCGAAGCCCATGTACTGCCCGGCTACTCCGATCTTCGCAGCCGCGTCACTGTCGGCCTGCCGCATCGCGGCCATCAGCCTCTCCCTGTCATTGCGTTGGCGTGACAGGAGACACTCGCTTTTGGGCATACAAAAAGAGGGACAGCGAAATCACCGGCCCCTGCCCTTAACGTCTCCCCGCTAAGACCATACGCGGTATTTGAACGATCTTGAACACGTGTGGCGGCAGCCACATACCCGCCAGAATGTGACTGCCGAGTATCAAGTCAAAGCCCCCGATGGTCTCGCCATGGATCATCCGCGAACCGCCCCCCTCGCGCTCATTCCTGATCTGCGAGACCGGCGAAGGTTTGTTGAGTTTCACTGCCAGCCCGTCCTGGCCGGCCCAAACCAGCGACGCGACGACCCCTTTCGCGTCGGCAGCATGCCTCATCCCCCTTATTTCGCATGAAGGTTGGGCGCCAAAAGCCATCGCGGCGAATCACAAACTCGCGGTCTGCGCATCCAGCGGGCATTCGGCCTTCTCTGACCATTCAGCAGGGAACTCACCATCAGGCACAGGAGATCGAATGGATATCGTTGCCTGACCACTCAGTCCGATTCGGATTCTCCACACCCCTGGCCGGCGAACTGCCGTCGCCTCCACGATGAGCAGGGCGTTCGCGCCCTGGGTATCACGGGGCGGCAGTTCGCCTCTCAGGGAGGAGGGTGTCCGCAGGTGCTGTCATCGGAGCAGCAGTGCGCACTCCTCCGCCAGGGCGAGCAGGAGACGGTCTGCGTAGGGCGGCGCGATGATCTGCACGCCGACTGGCAGCCCGTCCTCTGTCGTGGCCGCGGGTATGACGAGGCTCGGTAGTCCGACGTGGCTGGTGAGGTTGGCCCATCCGGTCTGGTCGAAGAAGCTGCGCTTGTGGCCGTCGACCAGGAGTGTGCGGCTGCCCGCGGGGATCGCGGGAGTGGGCGCGGCCGGGGTGACGAGGATGTCGCACCCTTCGAAGAACTGCTGCCAGGTCTTTCGGAGCCGGGCGCGTTCCTCATTCGCGCGGAGCCAGGTGCGGTGGGTTTGGGTTCGGTGGCGGAGGAACGTCGCGCGGGGGCCGGTGTCGTCGCCGCGCAGTGCTCGTGCTGCGGTGAGTTCTTCGGCCGCGGTGTGGTCGTCGGCAGCGGCGGTCGCGGTGGCGTGCAGGAGCTGCTCGAACAGGCGGGTGGAGTCGCCGAAGTGCACGGGGCCCTCGGTGTGGCTGACCAAGGCGCCAGCCCTGGAGAGCGCCTCTTCGACGAGGGCCAGTACCTGGGTGGTCTTCTGGTCGACAGGGCAGCTCGGGTCTTCGGGCCAGATCGCTATGCGCAGTTGGTTGATGCGCTTGTTCGCCGTCGGCAGGTCTACGCGCCAGGGAGTCTCGGTCGGCGCTGGCGTGGTCAGCGCGGTGAGCATCAGGTCGAGGTCTCGGGGGTGGCGGGCCAGGGGGCCGGGGATGACCATGTCGCTGGTGGTCAGCCAGCCTGGTGGCCGGGGGATGTGGCCGTGGGCCGGGACGATTCCGTGAGTGGGCCGCAGGCCGTACACCCCGCAGTAGTGGGCCGGCAGTCGGAGTGAGCCGGCGAGGTCGCTTCCGAGGTCGGCGGGTGTGAGGTGGGCGGCGAGCGCTGCCGCGGGTCCGCCGGAAGAGCCGCCGACCGTGCGGGCCGGGTTGTGCGGGTTGAGGGTGGGGCCGAAGAGCGTGTTGTCGGTGTGGAGGTCCTGGCAGTACGCGGGGGCGTTGGTCTTCCCCATGATCACAGCGCCCTGGTGGCGGAGCCGTGCGACCGCGTCGGCGTCCCGTTGTGGGACGTGGTGCTGCAGGTCCTCTGAGCCGCTGGTGGTACGCAGGCCGGCTGTTTCGAAGCTGTCCTTGATCGTGAGGGGGAGGCCATCGAGGACTCCGGCATTCTCCCCGCGAGCGCGCCGTTCGTCAGCGGCCCGGGCGGCTTCCCGGGCGGCGTCGTCATCCCGGGTGACGACGGCGTTGACGGGGCTGGTGTCGATCCGGTTGAGGTGGAGGTCGAGCAGCTCGCGGCTGGAGATCTCGTGGCGGTCCAGGGCGCGGAGCTGGACGTGCGCGGGCTGGCGGGAGAGGTCGGTCGTCATGCGGAGGCTCGCTCACGGTGCGGGGCGCGGGCAGGTTCGGAGGGCAGGTGGCGGGCGACGGCGAGGAGGGCCTCGACGTCGTCCATCGGCCGGCTGGTCTGGCGGTCGGCGTCGGCAAAGTCGGTGAGCTGGTCGGGCTCTGGGTGGATGCCGTCGGCCCGGGCGGCGATGCCGGCCAGGATTTGGTCGGCCGTGACGGCGGCGTCCAGGTCCTGGCCGCGGAGTCCTCTCGCCCGGTGGTGGGCCTCGCTTTTTTCGCGGACTCCGCCATCGAGGTACTGGCGGATCGCGAAACGGCCGTCGCGGATCTCGACGAAACGCCGGTAGAGCTTGATCGCGATGCCGCGGAAGCGACGGCGCTGGGCGGGGTCGACGCCGTCGATCGGTAGAGCGATCTCGGGCGCTTCGCTGTAGAAGGCCAGCCACAGCGGTCGAAGGCCGTGGTAGCTGCGGTGCTGTTTGGTCCGGTACCGGACGCGCTGGGCTTGGTCGTTGAGCGTGGGTACCAACCAGCCGATGAGGGTGAGCATGGCGCCGACGTCACCGCATGTCCACGCAAAGCTCTCCCACTCGGCGAGGGAGGTGTTGAGGGCGCTGGCGATGACGTTGCCGATGCGGACAGCGCTGTATCCGAGGGTGATGGTGGCGCCGAGGGCGACGATGCGCAGGCCGACGCGGACGGAGCTATGGGTGCTGCGGCGGGCCAGGCGCCAGCAGGCGCGAGTGAGCAGCAGCTCTCCGAGCGTGTAGGCGGTGACGTACAGGGTGAGGTATGCGGCATATATGTCGTCGTGCGCGTAGTAGAGCGTGAAGTCGATCGGCCTAGACGGCAAGGCGTGACACGCAGAACGCGCAGACGGCCAGGGCCCGGTAAGACCCGCAAAGAGCGACGGCGCCTGAGGGTAGTAACTCTCAGACGCCGAACGCCAAAAATGGCACTCCCGCCCCGGCAAGGGCTGGAGATTCACCCATCACCGCACCGGCCCTTTCCACGGGGCACACCGGCGCGGACTCACTACACAGGAGAGTTTCGCATGTCTACCGCCATGCGCGAAAGGCTGAAGGCTCCGACCTGCGCTGCGCCCCGCCTCCCTCGCCCCGCCGCACTCCGCAGATGCCCCGACGGGCTGCAGCTCGATGACGGGGCCGCCCCTCAAGGAGCCTCGAAACCCGCGAACGGGTCTTGGACCAGAGCAGCAGTGAAGGCGTCACCTGATCGCCGACCACTGCACCGATGGCCACTTCGAGTGCGAACCGGACATCTCGCTCTCGCAGGTGCGCCTGATCAGCGAAACCGGCAAATGTTTGCCGATTTTGGCGACCACTCCCTGATACCGGTCTAGACCACCAATTCGATCGCCCATTCCGAGCCGCTGGCCTCTCTCATCCCCCTTAAGCCGCAAGGGTTTTGAGCGCCACGGGCTCCCCCTGGCGGACTCCCACAGGCTCTCGACCTATGCAGCTAAAACGGGCATACGGTCTGCTTTGACGGAGCTTCTGGGCATTGGCTTAAATCCATATGGCCAGCCAGTTCAACAACCGTGATTGCGCGAGAAAGAGGGGCACCGTGAAGATCGTCTCCGACTGCGTCGAGGTGATCATCCTGCTGCCCGCGTCCTGCCCCGCCGCCTCCACTTTCCAGGCGCAGGTGCCGCTGCCGGCCCGCACGAATTGTAGAGAGTCCTTTAGCAAGGTCTGGATCTTGCCACCGAGCCCGCATATGTTCGTCGTCCCTCGCCGGGCACCCCGCCCGGCAGCGGACGGCATGAGGAGCTATATGCAGAACGCGTGATGCAGCAGGGCGGCATAGCCCCGAAAACAGCGACGGCGCCCATGGAGCCGCTAACTCCTGGACGCCGACCGCCTGATGGCACTCCTGCCCCGGCAAGGGCAGTGATTACCCACCTTCACCGCACCGGCCCTTTCCACGGGGCACACCGGATGCGGGTTTCACTACGTAGGAGAGTCTTACATGCCTCCTGCCCTGCGCAAAAGGCCGGTTTCCCCGGCCAGCACGGCAGCCACCTTCGCTTGCCCGAACGGGCGCCGTGATACGGCGGTGCCCCGATGAGCCGAGACGCCCGCGAGTGGGTATGGGAGAGCAGCGTCAGCCGCGGGAACGCCCGGTTGGTCCTGCTGTCGCTGGCTGACCGGATACCCGACGACCAGTGTGTCGCCTGGGCATCCCTCACCTCGCTGATGCGACGGACGAACGCCAGCCGCAACGCCGTGCGCGCCGCCATCACCGCACTGTCCGATGCCGGCGAACTGAAGGTGCTCGAAGACTACGAGGGCCCACAGCACAGCACGGTCTACCGGCTGATGCACGCGGCTGCGTGGTTCGCCAAGGTCGCGGCCGTCAGGAACGACGACCCTGACGCCTACGTCGAGCCCCTGACGGACGCCGATCCGGTCCCCGAGGTGGAAGGCGAACGGCTGCGGAAGCACGGCATCTGGCCGAAGGCGGGGTCGGAATCCGCCCCCCGCCGTCAGGATCGAACCGGGTCGGAATCTGCACCCCCTCGCCGGAACCTGACCCCTCCCCGGGGCTATATCCGACCCCCCTCCGGGGCAGAACCTGACCCCCAGAACCGTAGTGAACCGAAGGTGAACCGTAAGTACAGCAGCAGTAGCGCTGCCGACTTCACCTCCGCCGCAAACTGGCAGGCCGACGACACGAGCCTGTCCTGGGCCCAGCAGCAGGGACATCTCACACGCCTCGGCGAGCACGGCCTGCAAGCAGCCGACGCGAAGTGGCGCCACCACCGCAGCACCTGGAGCCCGCGCTCGGCCGCGGCCTGGGCTGCCGACTGGCGGTCCTGGATCGCCCGCGAGCACAGCCCCACACCCCAGCGCCCGAACCTCTACGCCCTGCCCGGCGGCACACCCGCGCCGCAGGCCGGCATGACGCGCGCCGACGCCCACATGGCCGCCCTGCTCGCCGCAGTCGACGAACCGACTGGAACGGAGTAACTACCTTGAACCGACGCGAAGTTGCTGCCGTGATCACCTACGTCGGCCGCCTGGACCCGCGCACCATCCGCACCGACGCGGGCGAGGCCCGCGACCAGCTCAACACCTGGCACGAGCTGCTCGACGACGTCCCGATGACCACCGGTCAGGGTTGGGATGTGCGCGAGATCGTCCGCAAGCGCATCGTGAGTTCGCCGTACCCGATCCTGCCCGCCGACGTGGCCCGCGAATGGCACACACACCGCCGTGATCGCCTGGCCCGGCACACCGACCCGACCCCGATGGCCGACCCGGACAACCCGAAAGCCTGGAGGGCGGAGCTGCTGGCGGCACGCGATGCCGTGGCCGCCGGCCAGGCCGCGCCGTCAGCACACCGCGGGATCACCGCGGGGCGACACCGGCCGGGGCTCGAGGATCAGCTGACCGCCGTCGGCTCCTACATCCCGACCGCCGTACGTACCGAGCTGGCCCCCTACCGCCCGGCCCGCGCCGCCCGAGAAGCCGCCATCGCCGCCGGCGGCCCCGACATCCTCGGCGTGCCGTGCGAGTGGTGTCACGCCGCCAAGGGCGAGCCCTGCCGACGTCGGCGTATCACCCTCGACGGCACCGCCCGGGGCAACGCACCGCGCACCACTGCCCACCCCGGCCGCATCGAACGCGCCCTGGCCGCGCAGTCCCAGGCGTCCGCCGCCTGACCGCAGCCCCACCGCTCCACAGAAACGTTCCGCCTTGCGTACGGCCCGCGCCGTACCCCGATCTCGCCTCGCAGCTCGCCGCCACACCTCCGCCACCACCAGTGCCGAGCGATCCGCGCCCACCGAGGCGACTTCCGGAGACCGACATGCGCCACATCACCACCAACGACACCCCGACCCCGACCATCCGGGGCATCGCCGACCACAGCTGGCAGGCCCGCGGCCTGTGCCACAACATGCCGCCCAAGGACATAGACCGGCTGTTCTTCCACACAGCCCGCAACCGCTCGGCCATCGACGAAGCCAAGTTGATCTGCGCCCGGTGCCCGGTGAAGAAGGCGTGCTTCGACTACGCCCTCGACAACGAAATCCGCCAGGGCATGTGGGGCGGAGTCACCGAGGCCGAGCGCCGCCCCTGGCACGCCAGGGTCGACAAGCGCCTGGACTACAGCCGCGTCAAGGCCGCCTTCGAAGGCCGCGACATCCACCTCAGCGACGCCGAACGCGACGCCGTCACCCGCCACGCCTACGTCCTCGGCTGGAGCCCCGAGCGCCTCGCCTACGCACTGCGACTCAAACTCGAATGGTCCCAGGACCTGATGCGCAACGCCGCCCACGCCGTCGCCGACCGCGACCGCTACTGGGACCAGCTCGACGAGACCGAGCCGGCCGACGACGAGACCACCGAGGACGAGGACGTCGAGGACGAGGACGAGGACGCCGACTCACCGGTGCAGATTCCCCGCCACGTGCAGACCCACTCCCTGATCGCCGCTCTCCGAAAGGCCGCATGACACACCCCATCGCCATGTCACTCCCTTCCGGCATCGAACCGGTCTACGTGATCGCGGCCGTCGGGGTGCTCGCTCTGGTGCTGGCTGGATGGTCGATCCGGCGCAACCGGACCCGAGCGGGCGCCCCGCGGGCCGGCACCCCCGCGGTCTGGGTCGCGGCTCTCGCCGCCCTGAATTGCACGTTGTACTCCGCCGACACCAGCTGGCGGTTCGCCGCCGTCGTTCTCGACATGGCCGGCACGGTGGAGCGGGCCATGATGTTCAGTGCGGCCGAGCTGGCCCTGTTCGCGACCGCACTGATGGCCCGGCAGAACCTGAAGGCCCAGGGGGCGCCTGGTCTGCCAGGTGGCCTGGTCTGGGTGATCACCGGGGTGCAGGTTATCCCGGCGTATGCCATGTCGGGCGCGGTCGGCGGCACCGTGCGGGCCTTCGTCGGCCCGGTCATGGCGGCCGTGCTCTGGCACCTGGCCATGGGCATCGAGCTGCGGCTGCGCACACCGGATGCCGCCTCGCAAGGGCTGTTGTCCACGCTCGGACGCGAAGTGCGCGAGCGTCTCCTCTCGCGCCTGGGCGTAGCCGGCCGGAACCGTGATGCCGCTCAGATCGCCAAGGACCGCGCGACTCGACGGGCGGTGGCCCTCGCCGCACGACTGGCCGGGATGACGGCTGAGGAGCGCGAGAAAGACACCCGGATCACGCGTCGACTCCAGTCGGCCCTCACGCGATCCGGGGTCGGCACGAACCCGCAGCAGCGTCGAGCGCTTCTGGAGCAGCTTGCCTCCCGCCGGCACGCCGCGGCCCTGGCCACCGTCGATCTGCCGTCGCCCTGGATTCAGCCCGAACCGGATCAGGACGCCGATCGCGAGAACCGGTCCCCTCTGGCATGGAGTCGGCAGCTGAACGCCGTCCCCAACGACGCTCCCCAAGGCAACACGTGGATCGGGGACCGTCCTGATTCGGGGACGGGGACGGGGACCGCTGGGGACCGTCCTGATTCGGGGACAGGGACGGGGACGGGGACCGCTGGGGACCGTCCCCACACCGTCCCCAACGACAACGGGGACCGCGTCCAGGAATCCAGCTCGATGCGACTGAGCAAGGGCGAAGGGTCGATGGTCGGGGACCAGAACGGCGCTGCTGCCGAGGCCGGAGATGCTGACGACCGCGCAGGCGGCAGTGCCCCGGGTTCCCGCGAAACTGCTGCTCAGGGCAGTACAGCCCCGTCCCCGGCAACGGTCCCCAACGACGAAGTGGGCCGGGAACACCCGGACGCGGAAGCGGGGACGGAGGCCGACGGGGACCGTCCCGGCACCGTCCCCAACGACAACGAGGACCCCGAGCACGCCCGTACCGAAACGGGGACCGAACCCGTTGGGGACCGTCCCCACACCGTCCCCCTGCGGCGGAAGCAGAAGGCGAAAGCGCAGCGGTCCCGGCCGGGTGCCGGGAAGACCAAGCGCTCGCAGCGGAGGCCGCAGCTGAGCATCGAGGAGACGGTCAAGCTCGTCCGTCCCCACGTACCCGCACTGCTGGAGCGCGACGGGAACGCCTCGCTCACCCGTCCCCAGCTGCGGGAGATCCTTCGCACCCTGAACCTCGGGGGCGGCCGGAACGAGAGCCTGACGCCAGTTCTGCACCGGCTGCGCACCGAGGCAAACGTCACGACAAGGAGTACCCGATGAAGACCTGCCACCGCTTCACCAGCATCAAGTCCGGCTTCGAGCAGGACGTCCGCGTCCTGCGTGGTCATGCCAAGCGTCACCAGGGATCCGCGTCGGCGAAGACCAGCACGACGACCGCCGCTTCGTTGAAGCGGAACATGGCGCGGGCCTTGAACCGGCACCTTGAGCGCTGCCCCGAGTGCGGCTGACTTCGATAAGAAGCAGGTCAGGCGCCTGCTTCCGCCATTCCGTCCGGTGGCCCGGCCTCGGCCGGGCCACCGCCCCGCACTGTCCTGGAGGATCGCCATTTCTGCGCGCTATCGGCGCACGCACGCGCCGTCCACCGCCGAGGCCGGCGCCTGGGCCCAGGTGCTCGTGCACCACCAGCTCCTGCACGCAGCCGTGCTGGCCCCGAACGGCCAGTGGCTCGTCCAGCACCGCGTCGAAGCCCCCGTCCACGTCCTCGACGGCCCGACCGCCATGGTCGGCCTGGCCGCCGAAATTCAGCTCCGTATCCGCACCACGAGGAACCGCACCCGATGACGAACCCGACGGCACCCCCCGCTCACGCGCACGGTGAGCCGGAACGCAACTCGACCTCAGTGCGAGCAAGTTGGTGCGAGAGTATTACTCCCGTTGGGAGTAATACTCTCGCGTCCACCGCCCCGGGGGTGGCGGAGGCGGTCCAGCGCCAGGGGGCACCGGACCGAGGGGATGCGACCGAGGGCGGCCGGCATCCCCAGGAGGAGAAGACAACTCACCCGTGCCACAACCCGCACTGCACGCAGCACGCGAGCGCACCGTCGAGTCAGCCGCCTGCGCGCAACCGCACGCCGAAGACCAAGATCAGCAAACGCAAGCACCTGATCGCCAGCCGCTTCAACGACGACGAGAAGCAGTCCGTCCTCGACGCCGCCACCGCGTGCGCCATGACGCCGTCCGGCTTCCTCGCCCACGCCGCCCTCAGCGCCGCGCGCGACCTGACGCGCACGGCAGCCGAGATCGCCGGCGAACGCGAAATGCTCGCTGAGCTGTTCAGCCTCCGCCGCCACCTCGGGCAGGTCGGCAACAACCTCAACCAGGTTGCCAAGACATTCAATTCGGGCGGCGACGCGCCCCAGGTCGAAGCAGTCCTCTCCGCTGTGCACCGTGCTGCTCGGCGGGTGGACGACTTCACCCAGTACTACCTGGACAGCGAGCGTCCGGCTGCATGATCCCCCGAGTCCACGACATGGGCACTCGCACCATCGGCCTGCTGTATTACCTGTACGGGCCCGGCACGCACGAGGAGCACATCGACCCCCACCTCGTCGCGGCGTGGGACAGCCTGGCCCCCGATCCGGGCCGCGACCCAAAGGCGACGTACGGCGACCTGCAGCGCCTGCTCGACCAGCCCGTCATGGCCCTGCCCGCAAGCGCCAGGCCCACCGAGCACGTATGGCACCTCTCCGTTCGCGCTGCCCCCGAGGACCCGGTCCTCACCGACGAGCAGTGGGCCGACATCGCCCGCCGCATGGTGGCCGCCACCGGCATCGCCCCCGAGGGCGACGGTGCCGGCTGCCGCTGGGCGGCGGTCCGCCACGCCGACGACCACATCCACATCATCGCCACCGTCGTCCGCGAGGACGGCCGCCAGGCCCGCATCCGCCAGGACGGCAAACGCTCCCAGGAGGAAGCACGCAAGATCGAAGTCGACTACGGACTGCGTCGGTTGAACACGGGTGACGGCACCGCTGCCAAGCGCCCCACCAGCGCCGAACGCCACAAGGCCGAGCGCCAGGGAAAGGAGCGCACGCCGCGCGAGGAGCTGCGGGAAACCGTGCGCCGCGCCGCAGCCGGCGTCGCCAGCGAGCAGGAGTTCTTCGACCGCCTGGCCGCCGCCGGCCTGCTGATCCACCAACGCGTCGCGCCCTCCGGTGATCTGCTCGGCTACAAGGTCGCGCTGGCGGACGACCGCAACGAGGACCAGGAGCCGATCTACTATTCGGGCTCCACCCTCGCGCCGGACCTCTCCCTGCCTCGCATCCGCGAGCGGTTCTCCGCCAACGCCTCCGGCCACGACCGCGACACCGCAACGGACCGCTCCTCCGGCTCGGCGCGGGTCAGCCCCTCGACCGCGCGGCGGAAGGCGACGACGGCGGTCTGGCAGGCCGTGCTGGTCCTCGACCAGGACGACGACGGGCAGATCGCCGCGCAGCTCGCCGCGGCCGGTGAAATCCTCGACGCGCTCGCCAAGACCTCCGCGGCGCACACCCGCAGCGAACTGCGAGAAGCCGCCTGGGCGTTCGAGCGGGCCTCCCGCTCCCACGTTCGCGCCGAGCGGGGCCACGACCGTGCCCTGCGCCAGGCCGCCCGTGACCTCGTCCACGGCGGGCCGGCGCTCGGCCGCGGAGAGGACGGCGCCACCACCGCCATGCTGGTCGACATGGTGATCTTCCTGGTCACCGCCGCCGCCCACTGGCACGGGAAGAAGGAGCACGCCCAGCAGGCCGCTGCTGCCCTCCAGGCCGCCGGGCACCTGCGCGCCGCCTACCAGAGCGCCGCACCCATGCACCTGGCCGTCATGCACCAGCGTGGCCGGCGTCTGTCCCAGCCCTTGCAGCGCAAGCAGACCGCGTACCTGCGTCAGGCGGTGCCGGAGCTGGCCGAGCAGATCCTGACCGAGCAGGGGTGGTACGCCCTGGCCGCCACGCTCGCCGACGCCGAGAGCGCCGGCCACGATCCGGCCGCTCTCCTGGCCGAAGCTGCCGAGCGAAGGGAGTTGGACACCGCCGGCTCGATCAGCGACGTGCTGGTCTGGCGGCTGCGGCGCATGGCTGATCTGCCCGCCGACGCCTCCGCCATGCCCGAGCACATCTCCACTGCCACCGAGCCCACCGCCACCCGCGGTACCGCACAGCGCCCGACGAAGGACATCGACCGTTCCCGCAAGTCCCGATGAATTCAACATTCTTAGAGTTGCAGCAGGTCAGGGACTTACGGCACTCTCCTCGTGCCTGGCGAGACGACTGAGATGGAGACGGCATGTTCCGACGCACCCGTGACCGTGAGTTCCGTGAAGCCCAGCGCGCCGGCCAGGCGCTCCTGGCGAAGCACACCGAACTGCCGCTGCCCGACGAACCCGCCACGGCAACCGCCACGGTCCCGGCCGCGCCGGAGACCGCGGAGGTGCCCGACTTCCTGCCACCGGAGTTCCGGGCGCCGTCCCGTCAGGACGTCTCGGGGCTCATGATGCGCTGGGACCTGCCACTGGTCATCGACGGCGAAGTCCACGCATGCCACTGCGGTGCGTACCGGAATTGGATCGTCTTCAACATGCGCGACGACTCGGTGTGGCTGCGCTGCCCGGCCGGCCACGAGACGAAGGAGGAGCGCCTGAGCACCGCCTGGTACAACCGCAACTCTGGTCCGGTCGACCACTTCCACCCCACCCTCGAAGAGGGCCTGCGCCACCTCGGCCACTGACATCACGAAACCCCTTCCCCACCCCTGCGTTCGTCGGCACCCGGAGGGCCGGCCTGGTCAGACCGTCCGACTCGCATCACCTAGGGGTTTCGCATGCGCCTTTCCACCACGACCGCCCTCGGCCTGAGCATCCTCACCGTCCTCGCCCTGACGGGCTGCTCCACCAGCCCCCAGTCCTCCGACGCGCCGGCCGCATCCTCCGCCACCCCCGCGCACCGGAGCGGCAACGGGGCGAAGGCACCCGCGCCGCTGTCCTCAGCCAAGCTGAGCAAGCGGCTCCTGGACGCCGGCGACCTGGGCGAGGGCTACACCCGCAAGGCAGCGCCTGCCCTCCGGCACGACGACGTCAGCGTGATCGGCTGCCCGGCACTGGCCAAGCTCGGCGGCGCCACGGCCACCGGCAGCAGCCTCAGCTTCCCCCGCAAGGCGAAGGCATCCTTCACGTACGCAGGCAGCAGCAGCTCCGAGGTGAGCGAGGAGCTCTACAGCGACAGCGCCACGAAGCTGTCCACGGGAATCGGCGAGATCTTCGACGCGATGGTCTCCTGCTCCTCCTACCAGGTCGCCTCGGGCAACACCGTCATCGACATCGGCACCCGGAAGACGACTGCGCCGAACCTGGGCGACGAGCAGTGGAGCCAGCTGCTCACCTACTCCGCCGGCGGACAACGCAGCGTCGTCAAGCAGACGGCGATCCGCACCGGCAACGTCCTGCTGGTCGTCTCCGGCTCTCCCGCACTGGTCGACACCCACATCGCCAAGGCTCTCCACAAGGCACAGACGGCCCGGTGACGCCGCGCCGTGCCCCGCTGCCTTCTCCGGGCAACGGGGCACGGCTCTTGGTCAACGCAAATGGGCCCGGCACCTGACCTCATGGGGTCAGGTGCCGGGCCCTTTGCGTTGGCCGACCGCGCTACTGGGGTGGGGCGGAGCGGAAGGCAGCCGGGCACCGTTCCCGCATAAGGGCTCATGGCCCGAGGTGAATTCCCAGGTGTGTTCCCGGCGGCCATCCGCTCCGCCCCACTCACCTATTCACAACTGCCGGGGAAGGCCGTCTCTTCCCGGTAGGGCGTGGAGTTTTTCAAGCAGAAGTGCAGGCAGGACAGCAGGCGCCCGTACAGGTTCCGCAGAGCGGCGGCGTAGCGGTCTCCCTGCTCGCGGCGGCGGTCGTAGTGCGCGCGGCAGCCGGGTGACCGGGTCAGGGTGGCGAAGGCCCAGATGTGGCCGATCTCTTTGAGGTGGGAGTTCGCCATCCGGCGGTGGGTGACCGCCCGGCTCGAACTGCTCTCCCACGTCAGCGGAGCCGCTCCCGCGTAAGCGCGCAGGCCGCGAACGGTGAACCGGCCCGGGTCGTCGCCTATCTCCCCGAGCAGCCGGGCGCCGATGAGGGGGCCGCAGCCGGGGAACGAGGCATAGATCTCGGCATGCGGGTGCGCGTGGAACGCCGTCGTGGCGGCCTCGGTCAGCTGCTCGGCCGAAGCGCACGCCTGGTTCAGGAGACCGAGCGCAGCTTGGACCTGCTGGCCCATGGCCTCCTCGATGTGAGGCGGGTGACGCAGGTGATGGTGCTGAAAGACGTGCCGCAGGCGCTCAGCGTGGTCGTCGACGAGCCGGGTGCGGCCGGCGGCGGCGATCGTGTCGGCGATGTGCCGCTTCCTCAGCGCCCGCGCCTGGCCGGGGGTGGGCGCGAGTGCCAGCAGAGCACGGGCCTCGGCCCGCACGATGCCGTGCGGGAGGCCCTGCCACGCCTCCAGTGCCGCCGGGTAGAACTCGCGCAGCAGACTGCGTAGTTGATTGCGGTGGTATTGCCGGGTGTGCACCGCCTTGCGCTGAGCGCGGGCAAGGACAGCGACCGCCATCGCCTCCTGCGAGGTCCGAGGCATCGGCCGGTGCCAGGCCCCGTCGGTGCGCACAATGTTGGCCAACAGCGCCGCGTCGGTACGGTCGCTCTTCTTACGAGCCGGGCTGATCCGCCCTCGGTAGCGGGCCACGGCACCGGCGTGCAGGACAATGACCGGCTGGTCTTTGGCACGCAGGGCGGCAACGAGAAGGCCGTGGGGCGTTTCAATCGCCACCGGCACCTGCTTACGGCTGTGGGTATGGTTCGTGCGCAGGCCACGCAGAAGGGCGAGGATCTCCTTCACCCCTTCCGGTGTCGCCTCCACCCGGGTGTGCGCGACCATTTCCCCGCTCTCGTCGATCACCGCCACGTCGTTCAGCGATTCCGACCAGTCGATACCGCACCAGAACTTCGGCACGTGGAGTGAATCCCCTTCCTCATGGTTTCTGGGCAGCCAAATTCAAGGGACTACGCGCCCGTAATGCGCTGGTGAGGTACGGCTACTTCGCCGCTGTCAGGGCGCTGGATGGCAACGAGGCGATCGCGGCGCAGGCGGACGTCAGTGACACGGCCGTCGCCGAAGAGGTAGACAACGATGTCGGTGTAGCTGTCGCGGGTGCGGTCCCTCACCGCGACGACGTGGTGCCTCTGCGCACAGCCGGACAGGGTGTAGGCGTCGCCGGGGCGCAGGGAGGATGCGCGGTCGTCGTAGATGGTGAGCCGGCGCTCGCGCCAGGCGAGGGCCTCGGCGCGCATGTGCGGGAGCGTGTAGGTCTGGCGTACGACCTCAGCCTCTTCCCAGTGCCGTCGGCACGGCGCGCACTCGTTGGGGGCTCCCGGGTTGGGTCCGCCCAGCGGCCGATCGCAGTACGCGTTACCACTCACGGAGTTCCGGCGGTGACCGGTAACCAGGTTCTCACGCCCCTTGGGGGCCCAGAGCAGGTCGCTGTCGCCGTGGCAGGGCTCCCCGCCGGGAATGTCGAGGCCGTGCGCTCGTTGCCGGAAGCGGTCCACTGCGTCGCTGAGGCGGGCGCAGTTGGCGCAGCGGCGCCGAGCCGTGGAACGGCGGGCTTCGAGTGGCTTGCCGCAGTAGCCCAGCAGATGGCCCGGTATAGGCCGGTGGCCTGCGGCGCCCGGGCCGGTGCCGACGGCGGGCCGGGCGTCCGCCTCACCGCCGGGGTGCGGTGGCGTGGTGAGGATGAGCCAGGCCCGAGCGCAGCTCTGGCACAGGCTGTGCGCCGTGTTGTCGGCAATGGGCACGAGGTCGGGCGAGTGGGTGGCGCACACGGTGAACACGTCGGGGCCGATCGCGACGCCCCAGTGCGCGGTGCCGTTCGTACGGCCGATGGCGAGCCGGATCAACGGCAGGGACAAGGAACCTCCACAAGACGAAGGACGGGGTGGCAGGCCCGTGCGGCACGTAGGCCGTCGTGGTCTGCGTGGGAAGCGCAGTGGTCAGCTGCGGCGGACGACGGTGAGCCGGTCCTCCGCGCCCTGCGGCAGCGTGCGGCGCGGTACCGGACCGGGGGCAGCGAGCGAGGAGGCGAAGGCCGCGACCAATTCGTGCGGGACGCTCGCGCTGAAGCCGGCGCACCACAGGTACGGTGCTCCGAGCACGGGCTCCGCCCACGCCTGCCACCCCAGGAGGTCATCGCGCGGGTCGGCATCCTGGATGAGCGGCCCCAGCGTCTCCAAGGAGACGCTGGCGGAGAAGCCGGGGTCCGTGGCGGTGGTGCGCGGCCGGTCCAGATCGCGCAGCCAGCCCCGCGCGGTGAGCGCGGTGAGCACCGCCTCCGCTCCGTCGAACCCGGTGTCGGGGGCCTCGTGGGCGTCGAGCGCGAGCAGGAGGTCGGTGAGCGCCTCGTGGGGGACGCCTGCGGTGAAGTAGGCGTTCCACTCGGTCATGGCCGAGGCGGGGTGGGGGCGGGCCGACAGCTGCCAGGCCACTGGAAGTCCGCCCAGCTCGAATGGGTAGGCGGCGAGGATCCACTCGGCGCCGCGCAGCCCGTCCGCGCTCACATAGAGCAGGGTGTTGCGGGAGGTCGGCCACATGCGCCAGCCGAGCGCTGTGAGGGTGTCGCCGATCCGCTCGGCGAGGGCGTCGTCATCGCCGGCCAGGTGGCGCGGGGTGACCCAGAGCGTGGGGTCCGGCGAGTTGGGGTGGAAGGGATCGAGGGGGTGGTGCGGGTACAGGGGCGCCTCCGTCGGTTCGGGCTTGGACTACTCGCCTGCGTTCGGATCGGTAGCGCCGCGGCGTCGGCGCGGGGGTGCCTCGGGCGGTGCCTGCCAGGTCAGGGCGACCGCCACCGAGGGCGGCAGGGGGCCGAACTGCTCGGCCTCCGGGGACTCGGCGATGTAGACGATCGGCCGACCGTGCTCGTCCACGGCCTCCACCACGCCGCCCAAGCGGTGGGCCATCGGGAAGAAGGGGTTGATGGCCAAGCGGGCGCGAGTGTCACGGTCGGATGCGGACAGCGCGTCGATGATGTCGCCGACGGTCATCTCGTGCGGGTGCGATTCCACAGCGTTCTCCAAGCAGTAGCAGGCGAGGTCGCGAGAGCAGCGGCAGCGTGCGCATCGCGTGCGAGGGGAAGGGGGCAGTCAAAGGAGCTGAGAGGTGGCCAGGATCCGGGCCACGACACCAGCGATGATCTCCGACGGTGTCTCCGTACCGAAGGACATCCGATATCCGGGAACCTTCGCGGTGCCGGTGACGGCGATCACCCAGCCCTCACCCGTCACCCAGTCTTCGTCGGCGCCGCCGGGCCGACCGTTCGGGAAGTAGCCGAGATAGAACCGGCCGTCGCGCGAGCTGACGTGAACGTCGGCCCGGTCGTCCACGATGAGGGTGAAGTCGGCACCCGGAAACTGGTCGATGACCTCCATCGGCTGGCCGGCGCCGAGCTTCCACGAGCGCAGCCGCAGATCCTCGACCCTGGTGGCGAATCCGGGTTGCGCCGTATTCAACGCCACAGCATCACCTCTCTGACCTGGGGTTTTCTGGAAGGTCGTTTAGGTTGACATGCCGTGCCAGCGTCCACCAGTCCTTGGGCGATCTTTCCTGTCTGCCACCGGCGAACTTGGTCCGCCGTCATTCAGAGGTGACTGACAACGAACCCAACCATGCGGCTTCCTGCCAACGGGAGGCGAGGAGACGGTGCATTAGCCGGTCCAGGCCACGGCTCTCAGGCGTGGCGAGTGCTGCGGTCGGGCGTCAGTGTGGCTTGGGCTCTGGATGCTCGGGTGGGAAATGCGCGTCGAGAATGTCGACCCATGTTTCGAGTACGACGAATCCAGTGGTGCTTGCCTGCGCTTTGGCGAGTTGGAGAAGCGCGGCGACGAAGGGGGCCGCCTCGGCATCGCCATGGGGAAGCGCCTCAGCAGCAGCGCGAAGGCGTTCATATGCGGGCGGGAAGTTCCGCTTCGCCCACTTGTCCTGCTCCCTGACGCGGCGGGCCCCGTCCTCCCCGTTGATCATTTCGATGGCGTGGGTCACGCAGTCCTCAGCGTGGGAGATGACCCTCCTACCAAGGTAGACGCGACTGTGCGCCTCTTGTGGCGAGGCATGGCAGTTGTCGCACTCGACGAACTCGACGTCGGAGTCGGCCGGCTCGCCAGGATCAGACATGCACCGTTCCCTTCCTGCGCTGGGACGGCCCATCCAATGCGGGTGTGCCCAGCCCAGTCAACACTTCCGGGGCGCCTCCGGCCGACGTCTCTCCCCTGCTGGATCCCGCCGGGGGAGAACTAATCTCCGAATTCCACGTTCACCGTTCACGATGCCCCGCTTCGGGAAAGTTCCAGCGCCCGCGTCTGTGAGTCGTTCATGCTGACGGGCATGCACCCTCGTGACGAAGAGATATGGCGGGCGATCGACCAGGGCCGCCGTGCGATCGACTGGGAAGCGTGGTTCGGTTGCCCGGAGGGCGCCGACTATCTCTCCCCCGCGGGTCACGAGGTGACCGCACGCGCGGTGGCCGGCCTCACCGCTTTCTTCGACAGCCGCTGGCTACCCAAGGCCGTGGCCCCCTCGCCCGCCCCGGGCCGGGCGAGCGACGCCTTCGTCGGTCTGGGCCGGGCCGCCCCGGTGCTCCAGCAGATGAACAGAGCCGAGCGGGGAGCGTGGGTGGAGGCGGTGCGGTGGTGGGCCGCGTACGCGCATCTGGAGGAGGCCGGGGTGCCCGTCCTTGCCTCGGTTAAGCGGGATGCCCGCCACGACGTCACCCTGTCCCGGTTCCTGCACACCCAGACGCAGGCCCGGCTCGCGCTCATGGGGGTGGCTCGCGGACTCCCAGTCGAGCTGGAGCCGGCGAAGGCCAGCGGCGGCCCCGGCGACGTGCGTATCGGTCCGGTCTTCATCGAGGTCGTCACCTTCGCCGAGGACCAAAAGCTCCGGGACTACGAGAAGTTCCGTCAGAACTGCCGAGTCCACCTCCTCACCCTGGACAGGGACCGCACCGTCTACTGGGAAGGCGACTTCCCCGAACTCCTCAACGGCAACGACTTCGAGACGTGGAAGAAGCGGACCGAGGAGGCCGCCCAGCAGTGCACGGCCTCGGGGGCCGCGGTCGACGTCCTCAGCAGTGCCGGGAGGCGGCTGACCGTCCACCCCGGAACGGCTCCCCCGGGCACCACCCTGACCGGGGACACCGTCGAGAGCGACCAGGGCAAACGGCTCCTGGACAAGGTGCGGGGCAAGTGCGCCAAGACGGTAGGAGCGGGCACCGCGTGGATCTGGGTGGAGGACCACAGCGGCCTCTTCCACCTCCCGATGCCCTTTGCCGGGCTGTCGCTCGCCGACAAGACCGACGCTCTCGCAGACCTGTTCGGGCCACTCCTGGGGGAGTACGTCCACGTCGCCGGGATCATCGTCTCGAACGCGGCCCGCCGACGCCTGCCGCTCCCGCCGGACGAGGACGCGCTCCGCCCCGCCGCGCAAGGCTTCCAGCGGGGGCTGCCCCTCGACCGGGTCCACGAGACGATCGTGATCCCCCGAAGGATCCTTCTGCCTGAACAGACGAACCTGATTGCCAGAATGTGCGATGCCGAAGCAGCCGTACTCGACTGGGCCCTGGGGAAGCTCGGTATTCCCGGGGGTGTGACGTCGCTGCTGACGACTCGTCGACGCCGCACCGGGTTTCCCCGCTGTGGACGCCGTGACCCGGCCTAGATGAATGAGTCCGATGTTTGTGCTGGCCGCGACCATGGCGAAGGGCGCCCGTTGACTCGTGTGTGACTACCAGCCTGGACGCCCTTCTG
>NZ_JBEZHQ010000068.1:0-23217 GCF_040650675.1 Streptomyces sp. NPDC048637 | reverse complement strand
GGGGGGGGGGGGGGGGGGGGGGGGGGGGGGGGGGGGGGGGGGGGGGGGGGGGCGGCGGGGGGGGGGGGGGGGGGGGGGGGGGGGGGGGGGGGGGGCCCCCCCCGCGGGGGGGCCCCCCCCCCCCCCCCCCACCACTTGGGCGGCGCAAGAGATGCGAGGGCTGGTGGGGTACGAGGGCCGGCCGCCAGGTTCCGGCACTCGACAGCCCCAGGCCGTTCGCGGACCCGGCCACCGTCAGCCGGGCCGGGTCCGCGGGCCTCCGCCGAACTTCGTTACTTCAGCGGGTCCGTGGGGCGCGTCAGGAGGCCTTGCCGAAGCGGATGCCCGCCAGGCCGTTGGCCCAGAGCTGGTCCACCTTGGCGCTCTCGTTCGCGTCCGGGTTGGCGTTCTGGCAGGACGTGCCGGGGCCGCCGCCGGACATCAGCTCGCTGCACGGGCCCTCGTAGTGGTCCGGCAGGCCCAGCACATGGCCGGTCTCGTGCGCGGTCACGCGCGTGGAGTTGTACTCCTGGTTCTGCTTGTAGTCCAGGAAGACGAAGCCCTTCCCGTGACCGTCGGTGCTGGCGTACGAGCCGCGCGGGTCGTCGCCCTCCCGGTACTCGAAGTCGCCGCCGCTGCCTTCCTGCAGCTTCACGTTCTGCACGGCGCCGTTCCAGATGGAGGTGCTCTGCGCTATCTGGTCCGCGAACTTCGGGGCCTTGCCGGCGTCGTAGGTGACGGTGACCGAGGCCGCGTCCGGGTGCGCCTTCATCTTGGCCTTGGCCGACTTGATCACGGCCTCGAAGAACGCCTTGGTGTCCGCCTTCTCGGCGGCCGAGCCGTTGTACGCCGCGATCGAAGCGGCGGTGCTGTGGGAGGAGTTGGTGGTGGAGGGGGAAGCTGCCGAAACCGGCGCCGCTGCTGCGAGCGCGGCGACGAGGCCCAGTCCGAGCGCTGCCGACAGCGCCGTCTTGGGAGATCTCATGTGGGGGCTCCTTAATTTCCGAGGGCCGTACGGTCGCCGTGTGGGGCGGCGACCGGGGCCCTGCGGATTTCTTGGTGCCGTTGAGTCTGGACGGAGTTCACCCGGGAGACGGAGATGTTAGGTGGCGATAGCACCAGTCAATAGCCTGCGAAAAAAACGGAGTTCAGACAGGTTTGAGAGTCTGGTGTGACGTATGCCGACGTCGTTATGCTCCGGACGTGGAGCTTGAGGTAAGGCATCTTCGCGCATTGTGCGCCATCGCCGACACCGGCAGCGTACGCAAGGCTGCCCGGCAGCTCGGCATGACCCAGCCTTCCCTGACCACCCAGCTCCACCGCATCGAGAAAGCCCTCGGTGGCCAGCTCTTCTTCCGTGAACCGAGCGGCAGCCGGCCCACACCGCTGGGGCATTCGGTCCTGTGCCGGGCCCGGCCGATAGTGGCCGAAATGCGGGCACTTATTGACGAGGTTGCCTCGGCCTCGCAGCGCGAACAGGGCGCACGGCTGCACATCGGCAGCACCAACAGCCCCGCCGTCGCCGGCTGGCTGCGCCGGCTACGGGTACGGCTGCCGGAGACGGACACCACGATAAGAACCGATGTGTCCGCCAACGCCCTGCTGCACATGGTCGCGACGGGACAGCTCGACGCCGCCTTCGTCCATGAGGTCGAGGGGGCGCCCCTCCGGGTCCCCGACAGCCTGGCCGAACACGAACTCATCGCCAGGGAGCCGCAGTTCATCGCCCTGGCGGACACCCACCCCGCGGCCGCCCGGGAGGTCATCCGGGTGGCGGACCTCGCCGACGACCAGTGGATGGTCGACCCGGCCGTGGACGGCGAATGGGCCGGACTGCGCCGCATCTGGGCCGCGGCCGGTATCAACCCCCGGGTCGTGCACGGCGACTACCTCACCACGGTGGACCTCGTCACGGCCGGCGAGGTGGTCACCCCCTGCCAGCCGACCGCCCGCTCCCGCCACGGTATGGCGATCCGCCCCCTGTACGGCGATCCGCTGGCCGTCCGCCTGTTCATGGCCTGCCGCCAGGACGACACCCCGGCCGCCCCGGCGGACGACCTGTTCGCCGACCTGACCGCCTCGTACATGGAGATCGCCTGGGCGAGCGAGGCCTACCGGGCATGGCTGGTACGGCACGACGGACCGCTGCCCGTAGGGAGCTAGAGCTAGAGCTAGAGCTAGAGCTAGAGCTAGAGCTAGAGCTAGAGCTAGAGCTAGGGCGAGGGCGACGACGGCAGGAACGGCCGGTGTCAGGGACGCCGTGGCTACGTCGCCCGCCCGTCTTCTCCCTGTTCCGCCGCCCGCTCCTCCAGGAGGGCCCGCTCACGGGTGTTGCGGGTCAGTGCGGCGGCGCGCAGGAACTCCTCCCGGGCCTCCGCCGCCCGGCCCCGCCGCGGCAATCCGGCACCGCGGAAACGGGGGCCCGGGAAGGCCGTCTCAGGCAGCGTCCCCCGGCGGCTCCTCCAGCTGCCGGATCTCGGAGGTCAGCGTCCACTCGTCCCCGTGCATCCGCAGGAACCGCGTCGCCCACGCGACCGCCTCCTCCTTCGACGCGGCCTGGAGGAGGACGTATCCGCCGATGACCTCCTTGGCCTCGGTGAACGGCCCGTCGGTCGCGGTGACCTTGCCGTCCGACAGATGCAGCCGGGTCCCCTGCGCGGTCGGCGTGAGCCCCGCGGTGTCCAGCAGCACCCCGGCCTTGGTCATCTCATCGAGCAGCTTGCCCATCTCCGCCATCAGCTCCGGGCTGGGCCCACCGGCCGGCACGGTGTTCTCGTCGATCTTGAGCAGCATCATGAAGCGCATGGCCATCTCCTCGGCATAGGTGCGTCCGTCGTCACGGGGGCGTCGTCACGGGGGCGTCGTCATGGGGGGAGCCGGAACCAATGGCCCGAATCCACCCCCCTTTACTAACGCGACGAACGATCTCCGCCGGGATCGACACCGCCGGGAGATTTTCTGGGAACTTTTTTCGGGGCCGGGCTCCCGACGACCGGGCCGGAGGCGGCGGCCCCGTCCGCCAACCGTGTGAAAGCCGAGGGCCCGGCCTCCCGGGAACGGCCGGGCAGCGGGGTGATGGCCGAGAGTGGGACGCCCGAGCGCCGGCGCGGCGAAGCCTGGAGACCCTGTGGACGGCACCCTTTCCCTGGTTCTGCTCCTGCTGTTCCTGTGGTGCCTGTGCTCGCGGCGGATGGAGCGCTTCGAACTCACCGCGCCGGCCGCCTTCGTCCTGCTGGGCCTGCTGCTGGGCGAGGGCACCGGGGTCCTCGACCTCGCCCTCCCGCACGAGACGGTCAAGGTGCTCGCGGAAATCACCCTGGTCTGGGTTCTCTTCACCGATGCCGCGCGGCTCTCCTTCCGCTCCCTGCGTCCGGAACTCGGCCTCTACGTACGGCTGTTGGGGATCGGGCTGCCGTTGTGCGTGGGCCTCGGCGCGCTGCTGGCGTCCGTCCTCCTGCCCGGTGTTTCGGGCTGGTCCGCCCTCTATGTCGGGGCCGCGCTCGCTCCGACGGACGCCGCGCTCGGCGCCACGATGATGGTCAACCCCGTGGTGCCCGCGAAGATCCGCCGGGTCATCAACGTGGAGAGCGGCCTCAACGACGGCATCGCCACACCGCTGGTGGTGCTCGCCCTGGCCGGGGTGTCCGCGGCCGAGCACACCGCCGGACCGGATGCCACCGGCCATGCCCTGGTCCAGCTCGCCGTCGGTGCGGCGTACGGCGCGGTGATCGGGCTGGCCGCCGGCTGGCTGCTGCGCACCACGCTCCGCAACGGCTGGGCGGCCGAGGACTTCGCCGGCGCGGGCGTGCTGGCCCTCTCCCTCCTCGGCTACACCTCCGCCCTCGCGATCGGCGGCAACGGCTTCGTCGCCGCCTTCGTCGCCGGCCTGGCGTTCGGCACGACGCACGGGGCGCCACCGCGGGTGCTGCTGTACGTGGAGCAGTCCGGGGCGCTGCTCTCCGTGCTGGTATGGCTGGTCTTCGGCGCTGTGCTGCTTCCGGCGGTGTTCGCCCACGTCACCTGGCAGGCCGTGGTCTATGCCGTCCTGAGCCTGACGGTGATCCGCATGGTGCCGGTGGCGCTGTGTCTGGCCGGCAGCGGTCTGGACGCCCGGACGGTGTGGTTCATCGGCTGGTTCGGCCCCCGCGGACTGGCCTCGATCATCTTCGGCCTGCTCGCGGTCGAGGAACTCACCCCCGCCGGTGCCCGCCCGGTACTCCCGGTGATCGCCTGCACCGTACTGCTCAGCGTCCTCGCCCACGGCCTCACCTCCGCGCCCCTGGCGAACCGCTACGGACGGGCGGCGGCGGCCGGGACCACGGGCGAACCCACCGCGCCGACGGAGGAACTGCCGGTCCGGGGAATGGCGGCCGGCGGCCTCCACCACGGTGCGCACCGCGGGTAGCCGGGCCCGCCGTCGGGGCTACGGTTCCTCGGCACGGGGGAGCCACACCTGGAACGCGGTGTGGCCCGGACGGCTGGTCAGGGCGACGCGCCCGCCGTGCGCAGTGGCCACCGCCTGCGTGATGGCCAGGCCCAGGCCCGTGCCGCCCGCGCTCCTCGAACGCCCGTTGTCGGTGCGGACGAACCGGTCGAAGACCTCGGACTGCAGCTTCTCCGGAACGCCGGGTCCGTCGTCCTGGACCAGGATCTCCACCTCGTGGTCCCGTTCGGTGAGGCCCACTGTCACCCGGGTGCCCGGCGGAGTATGGGTGCGGGCGTTCGCGAGGAGGTTGGTGAGCACCTGCTGAAGTCCGCGTTCGTCGCCCCGCAGCACCACGGGTTCCTCGGGAAGCCGCAGAACCCAGTGGTGCTCCGGTCCGGTGGCGTGGGCGTCGCTCACCGCGTCGAGGACCAGACGGGTCAGGTCCACCGGCTCGGTCGCCAGCGGGCGTCCCGCGTCCAGCCGGGCGAGCAGCAGCAGATCGTCCACCAGCTCACCCATGCGCACGGATTCGCAGCGGACCCGGCCGAGGGCGTGCCGCACCTCGTCCGGCACCGGCCCGCGGCTGCGCAGGGCCAGCTCCGCGTGCCCACGGATCGTGGCCACGGGGGTCCGCAGCTCATGGCTGGCGTCGGCGGCGAACCGGCGCAGCCGCTGTTCGCTGGCGAGCCGGCGGGCGAGCGACTCCTCGACGTGCTGCAGCATCCGGTTGAACGCGCGGCCGACCCGGCCCACCTCGGTTCGGGGGTCGGTGTCCGGGACGCGCGGCGGCATCGCCACCTCGCCTCCGGCGAGCGGCAGTTGAGCCACCCGCGAGGCCGTGGCCGCCACCCGTCGCAGCGGGCGCAGCGACAGCCGGACCCATACCGCGCCCGCGATCCCGGTGACCAGCAGCGCGGCCCCGAACACCACCGCCTCCACCAGCTGCAGCCGGCTCACGGTGTCCGCGACGGGCTGCAGCGGCAGCCCGGTGATCAGCACATCACCGGCCGGGCCCCGTACCCCCATCACCCGGTACTCGGCGAGCGTGGAGAGCCGGATGCTGCGGCCGCGGGCGTCCGCCGGCACCTGTGCCAGCACCCGGCGGTCGGCGCCGGTGAGCGGCACCGGGGTCTCGGTCCGTTGGCCGACCACGGCGGCCTGGGTCACCGTTCCCCCCAGCACACAGGCGCCGAAGGTGCCGGCGGCCTGTCCGCGGGTGTCGGGGCCACCGCTGTTCCGGCCGGACACCTTGGCCGGGTCCAGGCTCGCCGGGAAGTGGCCGCCGACGGTGGTCAGCTGCTGATCGAGCCGGCGTACCAGGAAGCCTTCGAGGGCGGCGGTGGTGGCCACGCCGACCGCGAGGCAGCTCAGCGCCAGCAGGGCCACCAGGCCGACGGTGAGCCGTGCCCGGAGGCTGCGCAGGGCGAAGACGGCGGGGAGCTTCATCGCGGGGCCGACTTGAGGACGTAGCCGACCCCGCGCACCGTGTGGATCACCGGGGAATGCCCGGCGTCGATCTTCTTGCGCAGATAACTGATGTAGAGCTCGACCACATGGGCCTGACCGCCGAAGTCATAGCTCCACACCCGGTCGAGGATCTGGGCCTTGCTGAGCACCCGCCGGGGGTTGCGCAGCAGAAAACGCAGCAGCTCGAACTCGGTCGGCGTCAGATCCACCACCTGTCCGCCGCGGGACACCTCACGGGCGTCCTCGTCCATCACGAGGTCGCCGAAGGCCAGCAGCTTCGTGGTGTCCGTGGACCGGGTCATACCGGCCCGGCGCAGCAGCCCGCGCAGCCGGGCCAGCACCTCTTCCAGGCTGAACGGCTTGGTGACGTAGTCGTCGCCGCCCGCGGTGATGCCGGCGATACGGTCCTCCACGGCGTCGCGGGCCGTCAGGAACAGCACGCACACCCCCGGCGCCTGGGCGCGCAGCCCCCGCAGGACCTGGAGCCCGTCGATGTCGGGGAGCATCACATCCAGCACCACCGCGTCGGGCCGGAAGTCATGGCCGGTGCTGAGCGCCTCCTCCCCGGTGCCTGCGACGCGGACCTCCCAGCCCTCGGAGCGCAGTACGTCGGCGAGGATTCCGGCCAGGTCGGGTTCGTCGTCGACGACGAGCACCCGCACCGGCGTGCCGTCGGGACGGTGCAGACCGGGCAGGGCGGCGGAACCGGGCAGGGCGGCGGAAGGGGCATCGGGCGTGTCCATGGTCCCGGCAGTATCCCGCCCCAAGCTCTGAGTTCTCTCTGAGTCTCCGCCGGAGGGCTCCGTGGCTCCCGGTTCAGCGGAAACCCAGAAGTTGCGCTGCCACGGTGTGCCCACCGACGGGGCCGCCGCCCGGCGCAGGACTCCGCCGGTGGCCTGTTCCGTTCGCCGAGGGGAGTCTTCATGACCACCGTCCCGCACACCCGCACCGGCGGGCCCGTCCCACAACCCGCGCCACCGCCGCCCCGGTGGCCCCGGCGCGTTCCCGCGGAAGGGGTCCTGGTGGTGGTCTTCGGCGGTGCCGTCGCCGTGCTCGCCCTGTGGTGGCGTCATACACCGTCGGTCGTCGGCCTGGACGGCTGGCTGACCGGCGCGGGCCGGATCACCGGGCTGCTCGCGGGCTATGCCTGCGCGGTCCTGCTCGCCCTGATGGCGCGGGTGCCGGTGCTGGACCGGGTGGTGGGCACCGACCGGCTCGCCCGCTGGCACGCGACGGGCGGGCGGTACACCGTGTTCCTCGCCCTCGCCCACACCGCGCTGATCATCTGGGGTTACTCGGTCACCTCGCGCACCAACGTGGTCGACCAGACGACGACCCTGGTGTTCCAGTACCAGGACATGCTCCTGGCCACGATCGGCCTGCTGCTGCTCGTCGGTGCGGGGGTGGTGTCCGCCCGCGCCGCACGCCGCCGCATGAGCTATGAGACCTGGCACTCTCTGCACTTCTGCACCTATCTCGCGGTGTACCTGGCGTTTTTCCACCAGCTGTCGAACGGCGAGGACTTCGTGTCCGACCGGCCGGCGCAACTCGCCTGGTACACGCTGTACCTCGGAGTGGCGGCGCTGCTGCTGTGGAACCGCTTCCTCACCCCCCTGCGGCGGGCGCTGCGGCACCGGCTGCGGGTCGCCGCGGTCCACCCGGAGGCCCCCGGGGTCGTGTCCGTCTACGTCACGGGCCGGCGGCTGGCGGAACTGGGGGCGCAGCCCGGCCAGTTCTTCCGCTGGCGCTTTCTCGCCCCCGGCCAGTGGTGGACCGCCAACCCGTTCTCGCTCTCCGCGCCGGCCGGCCCGCGCCATCTGCGGATCACCGTGAAGGAGGCCGGCGGCCACAGCCGGGCGGTGGCCCGGCTCCGGCCCGGTACGCGGGTGTGGGCGGAGGGGCCCTACGGGGCCTTCACGGCCGCCCGCCGGAGCAGTTCGAAGGTGCTGCTGCTGGGCGGCGGTGTCGGGATCACCCCACTGCGGCCGCTGTTCGAGACCCTGTCCGGCGAGGTGACCCTGGTGTACTTCGCCCGGCGTACGGAGGACCTCGCGCTGCGCGGCGAGCTGGAGGAGATAGCTGCCGCCCGCGGCGCGCAGGTGCACTACGCGGTCGGCGAAGGGGCCGGGAACTCCCTGCCGCTGACGGCGGACGCGCTGGGCGATCTGATCCCGGACCTGGCCTCCCACGACGTCTATCTGTGCGGGCCGCCCGGGATGACCGAGGCCGCCAAGAGCGCCCTGCGCGGCGCCGGAGTGCCGCGCCGCCGCATCCACCACGAGTCGTTCGCGTTCTGAGGAGGACCGCACCATGAAACGAGCCGTTGCCGCCACCACCGCCACCGTCGCCGGTCTCTTCCTGATGCTGGCCCTGAAGCCGCACCAGAGTCCGCCGCCCGCAGCAGCCCCGCCGGCCGGGCTCGCCCCCAGCGCGTCACCGAGCGGCGTCCCGAGCGGTGCCCCGAGCGGCGCCCCGTCCGCCCCGGAGCGCGACGGGACTTCGGGGACCTTCACCGGGGACACCATCGACACCCGGCGCGGCCCGGTGCAGGTGCGGGTCACCCTGGTCAAGGGCAGGCTCACCGCGGTCACCGTGCTCAAGGGCGAGCACGACGAGGGCCCCAGCGCCGATGCCGTACCCCGGCTCACCCAGGAGGCGCTGGCCGCGCAGAACGCGAAGATCGACGCCGTGTCCGGTGCGACGTTCACCAGCCAGGGCTATATTTCCTCGCTGCAGAGCGCACTGGACCGTGCCCGTGGCTGAGCCCGGCACGGTGCGCCATGCCGAGCACGCCATGGGCACCGTGTTCTCCTTCGACATCCGCGGCGCACCGACGCGCGCGGTCACCCGGGCCCTGGCCGACGCCGTGGCCTGGCTGTACCGGGTGGACGAGGTCTTCTCGACCTATCGCGCCGGCAGCCAGATCAGCCGCCTGGGCCGCGGCGAGCTGACGGAGCAACAGTGCGACCCCGAGGTGGCCGAGGTCCTTGAGCTGTGCCGGGCCGCCGCGCGCTCCAGCAGCGGCTGGTTCTCCGCCACCGCCGGTGGCCGCCTCGACCCGTCGGCGGTGGTCAAGGGCTGGGCGGTCGAGCGTGCCTCGCAGCTGCTGTACGACGCGGGCGCCCGTCATCACAGCGTCAACGGCGGCGGCGACATCCAGACCCGGGGTGAGGCCGCGCCCGGCCGGCCCTGGCAGATCGGCGTCGCCCACCCGCTGTGTCCCGGTGACCTCACCACGCTGGTCACCGGCCGGGACCTGGCCGTCGCGACGTCCGGTACCGCCGAGCGCGGCCCGCACATCCTCGACCCGCACACCGGCCGGCCGGCGACGGGCCTTGCGTCGGTCACGCTGGTCGGCCGCCATCTCACCGAGGTGGACGCGCTCGCCACGGCCGCCTTCGCCATGGGGGACGCCGCTCGCGGGTGGCTGCGGTCGCTGGCCGGGATCGAGGCCTTCGCGGTCACCACGGACGCACGGGCGTGGTGGACACCCGGTTTCGCCGCCTACGGCGAGGTCCCGGTGCCCGCCTGAGAACAAAAGAAGACCGCACCCGCTCCGTCATTGCCGCCGTGCTCGGCGGTATGCGGACCGGGTGCGGACAGATCGGCTGGGCCACCCGCGCAGCCGCGGGTCCGCCTGTGCCGGGTCAGGCCTTCTTGGTCTCCTAGTGACAGGGCGGGGCGGTGACCTGCGGGGAGGTTTCCTGTGGGGCGCCTGGGAAAGGAACTGGGCGCGCGCACCGAAGACCTCACCTGCTATGTCGACGGACGGGTGCGGTACGACCTTCTTTCCCGGACCTCGGATTTCGCCAGTGGCATCAAGCGCCTGTGGAACGGTTCGCAGGGCGAGTGAATCGCTGTCATGTGCACCGAAAAGGAACCACTCGACTGCCATCGTTGCGTGCTTGTCGCGCGAGTCCTCGAAGAGTACGGGATCACTGTCGAACACATTCATGGCGACGGGCACGTCGAAGGCCACGCCTCGGCAATGCGACGCCTGATGGCTAATTTTGGGCTGGATCAGGAAGATCTTTTCCGGACCTCGACTGAGCGCCTCCAAGAAGCTCTTGACCGTCAGGAACAACGGATCGCGTATGTCAATGAGGAGCTTCGCGTCGACGGGAAACTGGAAAGATGAAACTTTACACCATCGGGTTCACGAAGAAGTCCGCCGAAAAGTTCTTTGGGTTATTGCGCGAAGCTGGAGTGACAGCACTGATTGATGTTCGACTCAACAACGTCTCACAACTGTCCGGTTTCGCCAAGCGTGATGATCTGAGGTACTTCCTGAGTGAGATCTGCGGTGCGCAGTACACCCATTGCACCGAGCTGGCCCCGACCAAGGAAATGCTCGATGCCTACAAGAAGCGGGGTGTCGGCTGGGCGTCCTACGAGGAACGATTCCTCGAATTGATGAAGGTTCGTCAGGTTGACGATATCATTCAGCGGGAAGCGATTGACAACGCCGTCCTGCTCTGCAGTGAGGACGATGCGCGGTATTGTCATCGCCGGCTGGTCGCGGAATATCTCGCACAGCAGTGGGATGACGTCACAATCGAGCACCTGGCGTGAGTGGCGGCGCTGGTATGCCGTGCCTGAGCGAATATGAAAAGTAGATCGTCAGGTGGGAATTGAACCCTGCCGAGCAGAGGAACCGAGAGTCCGCCGCGCGGCGTCCTAGCCGTGTGCGCGGTGCTGCGGAGCAGGGCTGTTGGTGATGCCAGTGGCTAAGCGTGGAAAACGGACTTCGATGGCGTGGTGACCGCAAGACGGCTGCTATCACTACCGCCAGCCGTCGAGGGAGACGTCCGGTCCTCCCGCGAGGTACCGGTGAAGGGCGCTTGCTGTGGTCGCCACAAACTCCTCCGGAATGGCGTGGGCGTCTACCCACCGGACCTGGGCGTGTTTCCGCGGCTCGCGGTTCTCCGGTTCGCCGGTCCATTCGTGGGCCGCGAAGACGACGGTGAGGAAGCCGTTGGGGGATTCGACTCCGTAGGCGCTGTGGATGATGTGGGCGACCTTTAGCGCCTGCGGTTTCACGGTCAGTCCGGTCTCCTCGTAGAGCTCGCGGAGTGCGGTTTCCGTGATTGGCTCGCCCGGTTCACTCTTGCCGACCGGGAGGTCCCACATGCCTTGGGCGAACTTGGCGTTCTCGCCGCGTTGCAGGAGGACCACGCGGTTGGTGGCTTTGTCGTGGACGATGACGGCGGCGACGAGCAGGGTCATCGAGTCGAGCGCGGGCGGGAGCGGGTCTGCCACGGCTGGTGTCCTTTCGTCGGCTGATTGTCGGCAGCCTAGGTCAGTGCTTCCCTTGCGTGGCGGGCGAGTTCGGCCGCGCCGGGGACTTTCCGACGCTGGTAGATGGCGAGGGTGGAGCGGATCGAGGTGATCGCTTTGCGGGTGCGGTCGGAGGTCATGCCTTCCATGAGCACGAGGGCTTGGGTCCAGGCGGCGACAGCCTCGTCGGCGCGGGCCTGGGCGGCAAGGCTGTCGCCCAGGTCGGCGTGGGTGAGGGCGTGGACGCGTTTGTACTTCGTCGGGTCCCAGCGGGTGAGGGCGTCGCGGTGCCGCCGCTCGGTGCCCACGTGGTCGGCGAGGTCAGTCAGTGTGCGGGCGGTGTGGCTGGCCACGGTGCCGGCGGCAGGGCCGCTTACGCGTGAGTAGGTGGGCTGTGGCCCGTCGTCGCATAGGAGGGCGTCCTCCGCTGCGAGCAGGGCGCGTGCGGCCAGGGGGTTCTCGCCGACGGCGGCGTAGGCGCGGGCGTGGGTGATGTGGAGGAGGGCTTCGGTCTGGCCGTCGATATGGCCGGCGCCTTGGGTGAGCGCGGCTTTGGCGAGGTCGACGCAGTGGTGGGGCTGTTTGAGGCTGAGGGCCTGGTGGGCGAGGGCGCGCATCATCCAGGCGGCGTGGCCGTGCGGGTCGGCTTCACACGCGAGCCGGTAACCGACCTGGTAGTAGCGCTGGGCGGCGCCCTCCTGACCGAGGTCGTGGTGCTTCCACCCTGCGAGGTAGGTGAGTTCGGCGACTGCGCCGAACGCAGCCCGACGTAATTCGTTGCTGGGGAAGCGCCCCTTCAGCATGGGAGCGGCGGTGTCGGCGAGATACGCGGTCACCGTGGTCAGGCCGTGGCCGCCGCCAAGGCGCTCGTCGGCGGCGCTGAAGGCCGCGGTGATCTGGCGTACGACGTCCACGTCCTCTGTGCCGAACAGGGCCGTGCCGGTGCGGGCGCGGAGCATTCGGGCGGTGGCTTCGTAGTCGTAGCCGAGCGGCATGGCGACGCCGGCGGTGGTGAACGCCGCGATGGCGAGGAAGCGGCGGCGCTCGACGTCGGCGCGGCCCAGGTCGGTGACGGCGAGGACGGGGTCGGATTCCGCCAGTTCCTCGGCCTCGCCGGTATGGAGGCCGATCTCGGTCTGGGTGATCGTGCGTCCGGCTCGGCGGGACAGTGCTTCGGCAAGGTATTGGCCTACCCGGCCCGAAGGAGAACGGGTGCCGTTCACCCAGTGCGAGATGGCCGACTTGTTGGTCTGGAGGATCTCGCCGTTCTCGGCGGCGATGCGTCGCACATCTCTGGCGAGAGCCTCGTAGGTGCAGTCGACCGCGTCGATGGCGTCGCGCAGACGGGAATTGGGGGCTCTCTGCGCCGCCACGATCGCCTCCGCTCCGGAGCTGTAAACCGCGTATACCGCTTCAACTGCCTTCCACCGTACCCACTGAGCGTGACCACCGGTTCACTTATCAGCAGCCGCCCGGAAACGGCGCGACCGTGATCCAGGCTCCCCCTTGGTCCGGGCGGCTCCCCGAAGTTCCGTACGCCCACACCAGGTTCGGGCATTCCTGTGCCCGGCCCGGACGATCAGAGACGGAGACACGGTGACCACCATCGACACCATGGCCATCAAGGTCGAGCTGCCCGAAGCGTTCGACCCGCGCTGGAGCCGCCTGCCCGGCATCCAGGTCGACGGCCGACGCATCACGATCGACCCGGCCGAGTACTTCTTCCGCTTCGAGTCGAACACGTGGCTCGCCGCCGACTGGGAGCTGGTCAAGTCCCAGCTCCTCGGCGTGGACGAGACGACCGAGAGCGCGGTCGAGCAGCTCGCGCTCGACTTCATCAAGAACCACGGCGAGTCCACCTCTGACGCCGCTCGCGTCCTGGCCACCGCGTACGAGGTGTACGCCTACCTCTTCCGCGACGAGCACCTCGCCGGCCTCGGACTCCCGCAGATCACGGCCGACCACCTGCGGATGCTCCGCGAGGCGGCCACACTCATGGCGCTCAACAAGGTCGAACTGGACGGGCACATCTCCAACGTCGGCCCGTGCTGGTTCTTCCCCGCCGCCACCTCCGTCGTCTTCGACCTGGACGACGAGATGGGCGGGATGCTCGACGAGGTCTACCACGGCGGCTGGTTCAACGAGCACCGCCGGATCGAGTCCATCAAGGCCCACGCCGCGCTCGGTGGACGCCTGGTGCACGGCTGCCAGTCCGTACCGGACCAGACCGGTGGTGTCGTCGCGCCCTACGGCGCCTCGATGGCGAACTTCCGCGACGACCTCGCCGCGTTCAAGGCGGGCTGGATCGAGCAGGTCTACGCCCACCGCGTGAACCCCGCCGCGTAACCCCTACCCGATCAGGTTCCGGGGCGGGCCGGCCCACTTGCCCGCCCCGGACGCCTCCAACCGACCGGAGCCCCCGATGAGCCCGAACCCCAGCGCCGAACTCCTCGACAACCTGATCACCGTGACCGGCCAGGCCACCGCGGTACGGGAGGAGGTGCGCGTGTGGTCGATGTCCGGAGTCGAGCGCGTGACCTTCCCCGACGGCTCCACGGCCATCTTCAAGTACGCCAAGAAGCCCTTCGACAGCGAGGACCAGGCCCTCCGCCTGGCCCACACCCTCGGCGTTCCCGTCCCCCAGGTCCACGCCTCCGCAGTTCTGGACGGCTGGCTCGGCATGCTCATGGAGGACCTCGGACCGTCCGTGCGCGAGGCCGACGACCTGGACGGCGTCGCCGCAGCCGTGGTCCTGCACGGCACCCGCACGGCTCCTCCCTTGCCCGTCCTGGGCCAGGAGCGGCTGAGCAAGCTGCCGGCCCGGGCCCTGGAGCACCTCGGACGGCTGCGGAAGGCCGACCGGTGGCAGGACGCCGACGACGTCGAGGACACGCTCGGCAGGATCGCCCAAGCAGCCGAGACCCGCTCGGGCGGAGCAAGGATGGAGCCCTTCGGCTGGGTGCACTCCGAGTTCCACCCCACTAGCCTCCACATCGGCGAGCACGGCTGGCGACTGCTCGACTTCGCCCGCGCCTTCACCGGTCCCGGCCTGCTCGACCTCGCCAGCTGGCACGGCACCGTCGAGCCCCCGCATCCCGTGCGCCTGCGCGTGTTCCTGGAGCAGTACGTCAGCGCCGGCGGCACCCCTGACGCCCTTGCCCCGCGCAGCGGGCTCACCGCCGAGAACTGGGCCCTGGGCTGGCACCGCATGTGGGCCGTCGAGTGGTTCATGGAGCAGGCCATCCGCTGGATCGACGACCCGGCAACCGACCCCGCCTACATCAAGGCCGTCCGACGCCACCTCAGCGATGTCCTCCACCTCTTTGAGATCTGACGTGCTCGCCCAGGCTTCCCCGTGGCACGCCCACGCCCTTCAGCGCACCGCCGCCGGACGTGCCGAACCCCTCGCCGTACCCGCCCGGATGGAGTGGACCACGAGACCAGGACAGGGGCCCGGCGCCGAGGCCCTCGGCCCCGACCTGCGCGGCAAGCGACTCCTCGAACTCGGCTGCGGCCCCGGTCACAACGCTGCCCACCTCGCCACCCGCCACGGTGCCCACGTCACCGGCGTCGACCTGGTCGGCCTCCAGGTCCGTCGCGCCCGTTCCCACTACGGGCGGCTGAACAACCTCACCTTCGTCGCCGGTCATGCCCTGCACTACCTGCACGTCTCGGACGAGCAGTTCGACGCGATCTACTCCGTCTTCGGCGCCGTCGGGCTCGTCGCCCCCGAACTCCTTCTCCCGGCCATCGCCCAGCGCCTCACGCCCGGCAGGGTGCTCGTTTTCTCCGTCCCCCACCCGCAGCGCGGCGGCCGAAGCCCCGCTGCCGACGACCGGCCCCGCCGCGACCACGTCACCCTCCCCGACCGAACCCGGCTCCCCATCGCTCGCTGGGAGTTCGCCACCGACTCCTGGGAGAAGCACCTCAGCCGGGCGGGCTTCTGGCTCACCGCATCCCAGGAGTTCCACGACCCCCGCATGGGCCACTGGCCCACCACCTTGCTGATCCGCGCTCGCAGGCTCTGACAGCCATTCGCCCCGGCTTCCCCCGGAGGAACCGATGCGCTCGCCCTACCTGCTCCTCGACATCGACGGTGTCCTCATCCCCTTCCCCGACGCAGACGGCTCGCCCCCGGCCACCCACGCCCGCCACGACGTCGTCCCCACTGGCCGGAGCGCCGACAACCCGGTCACCGTCTGGCTCGACCCCGCCCACGGCCCCATGCTCATGGACGTGATCCGTACCGGCCTGGTCACCCCCGTCTGGTGCACCAGCTGGCGCCAGGACGCCGCCACCCTCATCGGGCCCCTACTGGGCCTCCCGCCTCTGCCACACGTCGACCTGCCGCGTTCGCAGATCACCACCAGCCACCCCAACGGCTACCTCTGGAAGCGCGACCACGTTGATGTCTGGCTGACAGACGCCCCCGCCGTCTGGATCGACGACGACTTCACCAGCCTCGACCACACCTGGGCGGCGGAGCGCACCGCCAAAGGAACGGCGACTCTCCTCGTTCAGCCCGACCCACACCTCGGGATGCAGCCCGAGCACCTGACAGAGGTCACGACGTGGGTCTCGCAGTCACCCACAGCCCGTGCCGCCTGACGACTGGTGCCCTCGCTACCACGGGCAGCGAGGGCATCACGTTCGCCATTCAGAAACTGAACGGAAGGCATCGCTTCCTCAGGGAGCGAGCCGGGCGTTCCCCGAGGGGACACTTCTGCTGCCATAGAAGAAGACCGCACCCGCTCCGTCATGGCCGCCGTGCTCGGCGGTATGCGGACCGGGTGCGGTCAGGTGGGCGGGACGACCCGAGAGAGTGCAGGTCAGGCCGCCCAGGCCAAGATCAGGCCTTCTTGGTCTCCCAGAAGATCTTGTCGATCTGGGCGATGTAGTCCAGGGCCTTCTGACCGGTGGCCGGGTCGTGGGAACCCTTGGCGGCGCTGAGGGCCTTGAGGGTGTCGTTGATCAGCTGGTGCAGCTCCGGGTACTTCTCGAAGTGCGGCGGCTTGAAGTAGTCGCTCCACAGCACCGAGACGTGGTGCTTGGCCAGCTCGGCGCGCTGCTCCTTGATCAGGACGGCGCGGGTGCGGAAGTCCGCGTCCTCGTTGGCCTGGTACTTCTCCTGGACGGCCTTGACAGACTCGGCCTCGATGCGGGCCTGGGCGGGGTCGTACACGCCGCAGGGCAGGTCGCAGTGGGCGCTGACCTTGACCTTGGGGGCGAACAGGCGGGAAAGCATGTTCAGTCCTTCCTCGTGATCGTCTTCTCACGTGCGAGATTACTCGGTGCGGGAAGGCTTTTCTCGGGCGGGCCGGGGGTCTTAGGGCAAAAGTCCGGTGGCACGCTGGGACTGTTGGAGGATGGGCCGGTGAGCGGGTCGGACCGGGGCTGGACCGGGAGGTACGGGATGCCGGAGCGGGTGCACGAGCGTGAGCCGGAGCGGGGCGCGGACGCGGATACGGGGCACGGGAGGGGCGGAATCCTTCGCGCCTTCGGGCTGGCCGAGGTGTACAACCCGTCGATGGTGCCGACGCTGCAGCCCGGCGACCAGCTGGTGGTGCGGTACGGCGCGGCGGTGCGGCCCGGTGACGTGGTCGTGCTGCGGCATCCGTTCCGGCAGGATCTGCTGATCGTCAAGCGGGCCGTGCAGCGGCGCGACGGCGGCTGGTGGGTCCAGGGGGACAACCCGTTCGTCGAGAACGACAGCCGGGAATTCGGCGTGGTCCCGGACGAACTGGTCATCGCCCGTGCCTGGGTGCGGGTACGGCCGCCGCGGGGGATTCAGCGGTCGGTCGCCGGGGTGCTGTCCTGGGCCGTGTCGGCGGTCCGGCCGGTACGGGCCGCCCGCTCGCTCTCCAGGCGTTTGCGGGCGCGGTAGGCGGCGACGTTGGCGCGGGTGGCGCAGCGGTCGGAGCAGTAGCGCCGGGAGCGGTTGGTCGAGGTGTCCAGGTAGACGTTGCGGCAGGGCCGCGCCTCACAGATGCCCAGCCGGTCCACGCCCAGTTCGGTGAGGTGGAAGGCCAGCCCCATACAGGCGGTCGCGGTGAAGCCGGCGGTCGCGTTGGCGGCGTGGTCGGCGATGTGCATGTGCCAGTCGGGGCGGCCGTTGTCGTCCCGGAACTCGTGGCCGGAGATCTGCGGGCTGACGGGAAACTCCATCATCAGGGCGTTGAGCAGGTCCACGGCCAGCACCTCGTCGCCGGAGTCGGCGGCCTCGAAGATGGCGCGCAGCCGGGCGCGGACCGTGCGCAGCCGCGTGACGTCGCTGTCGGTCGCGCGCCGGGCGGCCTGCTGGGCGTGGCCGAAGAGTTCCCGTACGACCTCGACCGAGGTGAGGGTGTCGGTTCCGCGCTCGGGCTGCTCGGTGTTGACCAGTCGCACGGCATAGTCCGAGTAATAGGCCAGTTCCACTTGTAGTCCTTACGGGCGGAGGCTAGGGTGCGGATACGTGCTTGTAGTAAGGGGTGTCCTCACTACGAGGGTATTACGGCCTGGAAGGGAAGCGATGACCGAGACCGTCGTCGGCGCCGATTGGCAAGCCTGGCAGAACAGTTGGGACCGCCAGCAGGAGTGGTACCTCCCCGACCGCGAGGAGCGGTTCCGGGTGATGCTGGACATGGTCGAGGCGCTGGTGGGTCCCGAGCCCCGGGTGCTGGACCTGGCATGCGGCACGGGCAGTATCTCCGACCGGCTGCTGAAGCGGTTCCCCAGGGCCGAGAGTGTGGGCGTCGATCTGGATCCCGCGCTGCTGGCCATCGCGGAAGGGTACTTCGAAGGCGAGCCCCGGGTCCGCTTCGTACGGGCCGATCTCAAGGACCCGCAGTGGACGGCGCAGCTGCCGCACGACTCGTACGACGCGGTGCTCACCGCCACCGCGCTGCACTGGCTGTACACCGAGGATCTGCGCGGGCTGTACGGGCAGCTCGGCACCCTGGTGCGGGACGGCGGCGTCTTCATGAACGCCGACCACATGCCCGAGGAGGGCACCCCGCGGATCAACGCCGCCGAGCGGGCCTTCCGGCATGCGCGGATGGATGCGGCGAAGGCGTCCGGCGCCGTCGACTGGGCCGAGTGGTGGCAGCTGGCGGCCGCCGACCCGCGGCTGGCCGCGCCGACCGCCGAGCGCTTCGAGATCTACGGCGAGCATGCGGACGGCGACACCCCGTCGGCCGCGTGGCACGCCGCCGTGCTGCGCGATTCGGGATTTGCGGAGGCCCGGCCGGTGTGGGCCTCGCCCACCGACGCCCTGGTACTGGGCCTGAAGTAGGCCGCCCGGCAGACAGGAGCGCGCCGTCGCGGCGGAATCCTCCGCCATGACGGCGCGCGACCGAACGGGGGCGTCCGGCGGTGCCTGTCGCACCCGCCGGATCACCCCGTACGGCACCCTGTCCGCAGCAGGAGCGCTACAGCACCTTCGACAGGAACGACTTCGTCCGCTCGTGCTGCGGGTTGCCGAGGACATCGCGCGGGTGGCCGGATTCGACCACCACACCGTCGTCCATGAAGACCAGCGAGTCGCCGACCTCACGGGCGAAGCCCATCTCATGGGTCACGACGATCATCGTCATACCGTCCGCGGCCAGGTCCTTCATGACGTCCAGGACGTCACCGACCAGCTCCGGGTCGAGGGCCGAGGTCGGCTCGTCGAAGAGCATCAGCTTCGGCTCCATCGCCAGCGCACGGGCGATGGCGACGCGCTGCTGCTGGCCGCCGGAGAGCTGCGAGGGGTAGTTCCCGGCCTTGTCGGCGAGGCCGACGCGGTCCAGGAGCTTGGTCGCGCGTTCCCGGGCGGCGGCCTTGCTCTCGCCCTTGACCTGGATCGGCGCCTCCATGATGTTCTCCACCGCGGTCATGTGCGGGAAGAGGTTGAAGCGCTGGAAGACCATGCCGATGTCGCGCCGGCGGGCGGCGACCTCCCTGTCGCGCAGCTCGTAGAGCTTGCCGTTGTGCTCGCGGTAGCCGACCAGTTCGCCGTCGACGGACAGCCGGCCGGCGTTGACCTTCTCCAGGTGGTTGATGCAGCGCAGGAACGTCGACTTGCCGGAGCCGGACGGGCCGATCAGACAGAAGACCTCCCGCGGCGCGACCTCCAGGTCGATGCCCTTGAGGATGTGGGCCGCGCCGAAGGACTTGTGGACGCCCTCGGCCTTGACCATCGGGCCGCCGCTCGTGCCGGCGGCCTTGCTCGTCGTGATCTTGCTGGTCATCCCATACCTCCGGGGCGGTTGAAGCCGCCGGACAGCCTCGACTTGGCGCGCTGCAGCGGGGTGAGCGGAAGCTGGCGGCTGGAGCCGCGGGCGTAGTAACGCTCCAGGTAGTACTGGCCGATGCTGAGCACCGTGGTGGCGATGAGGTACCAGGCGGCCGCGAGGATCAGCATCTCGACCACGACACCCGAGTCGCGTCCGACGTTCTGCGCCGCCTGCAGCAAATCGTAGTACTGGACGGCGATGACCAGGGAGGAGGTCTTGAGCATGTTGATGACCTCGTTGCCGGTCGGCGGCACGATCACCCGCATCGCCTGCGGCACGATGATCCGGCGCAGCGTCTTGGCGTGGCTCATGCCCAGCGCGTGCGCCGCCTCGGTCTGGCCCTCGTCGACGGCGTTGAGGCCGGCCCGGCAGATCTCCGCCATGTACGCCGCCTCGTTGAGGCCCAGGCCCAGCAGCGCGCACAGGAACGGGGTCATGAAGTCCGACCACTCGTCCTTGTAGATCGGCATGATGTCGATGTACTGGAAGACGAGGCCCAGGTTGAACCAGAGGAACAGCTGGACATAAACCGGCGTGCCGCGGAAGAACCAGACGTAGAACCAGGCGACCGTCGAGGTGACCGGGTTCTTGGACTGGCGCATCACGGCCAGGATCACACCACCGACGATGCCGATGATCATCGAGAGCACGGTGATCAGCAGGGTGTTGCGCAGGCCCTTGAGGATGTCCGCGTTGAACATGTACTGGGGGATGGCGTCCCAGTTGACGTCCGCGGTGGCGAAGGCCCGGCCGAGGGCGGCGATCAGCCCGATGACGACGATCGCCGCCACCCAGCGCCCGTAATGGCGCACCGGGATGGCTTTGATGGACTCGGGCGGCGGAGCATCTGACGGCGGCTGGGCCGACTTGTCGACGTCAACTGACACGGGTGTTGCCTTTCAGCATTCGGCGGGAGGTGCGCGGAGCGGACGGGGCGGCGTGCGGCGGCTCATCAGCCGCCGTTGAGCTGCACCTTCTTGACCGCGGCGTCCTTGACGTCCCACTTGTCCAGGACCTTGGCGTACGAGCCGTTCTTGATCGTGCGTTCCACGGCGGCCTGCAGCGCGTCCCGCAGCTGGTCCTGGCCCTTGGGGACCGCGATGCCGTACGGGGCCGCCTTCAGCGGCGCACCGCCGACCATCTGGAAGTCCTTGCCGTGGCCGGAAACCTTCACCGCGTACGCCGCGACCGGGTAGTCGCTGGAGACGGCGTCCACGCCGCCGGTACGCAGCCGGGTCTGGGCCTCGGAGTCGTTGTCGAACGCCTCGATCGCGATCGGCTCCGCGTCGTTGGACTCACAGGCCTTCGACTTGTCCTTGGCCAGGTCGTGCGAGACCGTGCCGCGCTGCACCGCGATCTTCTTGCCGCACAGCGTTTCCCAGCCGTCGACGCCGTTGGTCTTGCCCTTCCGGGTGTAGAGCGAGACGCCGACGTCGAGGTAGTCGATGAAGTCGACGCCCGTGCCGATCTTCTTGCCGGTGTTGCTGTCGATGCCCTCCTGGCGCTCCTTGGTGTCCGTCATCGCCGACATCGCGATGTCGTAGCGCTTGGACTTCAGGCCGCCCATGAGGGTGTCGAAGGTGGCGTTGTTGAAGTTGAGCTTGATGCCCAGCTCCTTGCTCATCGCCGCCGCGAGATCCGGGTCGATGCCCTCGATCTTGCCGTTGGAGCGGAACTCCACCGGCTTGTAGGTGATGTCCGAGCCGACCTGGAGGAAGCCCTTTTCCTGGACGTCCTTGGGCAGCGTCTTGAACAGCGGGGCATGGACGTTGCGGCTCTTCTTCGCCTCACGCTTGGCGATGGCCTCATTCGTCTGGTCACCGCAGGCGCTGAGCAACAGCAGCGAGGCGGCGACCGCAGTCGCGGCGGCCGCGGCTGTGCGAGACCTGCCGGCGGCCGAGCGACGGGTGGTGCTTGCGGTCATGCTGATCCTCCTGCGGATGGAGAAGCCGACGTGACAAAAGGGCCGGGGCACACCTTCGGGCGTCGCGACCTCGGTTGGTGACGGAATCCTGCCATCCGGACTCCGTTATTCGGACTCCCGTTCAGGTCAAAATCGGATAACGGACGGGGACGCCGAGGCGGCGGCCAGATGTCACATGGAAGCTTTCCCGTCGGTGAACGGCCCGGGACGGGCGGGTCCGCTCCGGGCGTCTCGGAATCCGGATAGGGGGAGGAGGGCTCTTCTGGGTTTTTTGTGCATTTCGCCGTTATTGTCGGAACTCTCAACCCGAGAGTAATGAATCTGACTCGTCGGGGCCCGCGCCCGTCAGGTAGAAAGGTGCGTTACACCCCTCATCCGGGGCTCAGGGCGCGTGTGCGGCGCGCCCGGCGTCCGTACCTCCCCCCGCGCGGCAGGCATCTGTTGCGCAGGGCGCGGACGCGGTGCCCGCCCACCCCTCAACCAGGGAGTGGCCACCCTCAGCAGATTTACGAATAAAAGGGGTAAGACAAGTGGCAGCGGAGATCGTCAATCCTCGCAGCGACAGCAATTCCGGTGCGGACGCGGGCAGTGCGCCCGACGGCGCCTTCGATCCGGCCTTCGCGCTGCATCGCGGCGGCAAGATGGCCATTCAGGCGACCGTGCCGGTCCGGGACAAGGACGACCTGTCCCTCGCCTACACACCGGGCGTCGCCAAGGTGTGCAGCGCCATCGCCGAGCAGCCCGAGCTGGTGCACGACTACACCTGGAAGTCCCAGGTCGTCGCCGTGGTCACGGACGGCACCGCGGTGCTCGGCCTGGGCGACATCGGCCCGGAGGCCTCCCTCCCCGTGATGGAGGGCAAGGCCATCCTCTTCAAGCAGTTCGGTGGCGTGGACGCGGTGCCGATCGCGCTCGGCACCACCGACACCGACGAGATCATCGAGACCGTCGTCCGGATGGCACCGTCCTTCGGCGGCGTGAACCTGGAGGACATCTCGGCGCCGCGGTGCTTCGAGATCGAGCGCCGCCTCCAGGAGGCGCTGGACATTCCGGTCTTCCACGACGACCAGCACGGCACCGCCGTGGTCACCCTGGCCGCGCTGCGCAATGCCGCCAAGCTCACGGACCGTTCGCTCGGCCAGCTGCGGGCGGTCATCTCGGGCGCCGGTGCGGCCGGTGTCGCCATCGCCAAGATCCTCATCGAGGCGGGCATCGGAGACGTCGCGGTCTGTGACCGCAAGGGCGTCGTCTCCACCGACCGCACCGACCTCACGGACGTCAAGCGCGAGGTGGCCGGCTTCACGAACAAGGGCCGCCTCACCGGCTCGCTGGAGGACGCGCTGGACGGCGCCGATGTCTTCATCGGTGTCTCCGGCGGCACGGTGGCGGAGGAGGCGGTGGCGAAGATGGCGAAGGACTCGCTGATCTTCGCGATGGCCAACCCCACCCCGGAGATCCACCCGGACGTCGCGCACAAGTACGCGGCCGTGGTCGCCACCGGGCGCAGCGACTTCCCCAACCAGATCAACAACGTGCTGGCCTTCCCGGGCATCTTCGCCGGTGCCATGCAGGTGCGGGCCTCGCGGATCACCGAGGGCATGAAGCTCGCCGCCGCCGAGGCGCTGGCCGCCGTGGTCGCCGATGAACTCAGCGCCGACCGGGTCATCCCCTCGCCGTTCGACGAGCGGGTCGCACCGGCCGTCACCGCCGCCGTCGCGGCCGCCGCCCGCGCCGAGGGCGTGGCGCGCCGCTGACCGCGCCCTCGCGCGCGAAGTACGCCGACGGGCCGGGCCCGCCCCCCCCACCCGGGGGGGCGCCGCCCCCCGCGGGGGGGCGGGCGGGCCCGGGCGGGGCGGGGGGGGTGACGGCCCCGCGCCGGGGCCCCA
>NZ_JBEZHQ010000067.1:0-23742 GCF_040650675.1 Streptomyces sp. NPDC048637 | reverse complement strand
CCAACCCCAGGCCATACGTCTGGACGAAGACCGCCGACGAGATCCTCGAACGCCTCGCCGGCTATCTGAAACGAATTCCTAACTCAGGACACTAGAGGGTGTCTTCACAAGCACAAGCCCGCCCTTGGTGGCACGGGTGCGGGTTCCGCCCACACGACCGATGAGTTCCGCCTCAGCGCGTCGTCTACACGGGGGAAACCTCCCCCTTCCGCGCCTGCGGGAGGCCCGAGAAGAGATGACAAGGAGCATGCATCCGTGGACCAGGAGAACGTGAGCGCCACCCTGACTTTCGCCGTGCCCGCCGCGAGGGTGTTCGCGGTGCTGGCGGACCCGACGACCCATGCTGCGATCGATGGCACCGGCTGGGTTCAGGAAGCTGCCGACCGGGCGACGCTGACCGAGGTGGGGCAGATTTTCCGGATGGACATGTACCACGCCAACCATCCGAACGGTGACTACCAGGTGGCCAACCAGGTCCAGGTGCTCGACCCGCCGCGCGCCATCGGCTGGCTGACGGGGCAGGAGAAGGACGACGGTCACCTGGAGTTCGGCGGCTGGCTCTGGCGTTACGACCTCGCGCCGCTCGGTCCGTCCGAGACCGAGGTCACGCTCACCTATGACTGGTCGGCGGTGCCGCAGTTCATCCGGGAGTACATCCAGTTCCCGCCGTTCGGCCCGGAACATCTCACCAACTCGCTGCACCACCTGGCCGAGCTGGTCTCCGATAGGTGATGTCGTCGGCGAAAAGGACCCTCAGGAGTGGTCGCAGACACGTCATCGCCCTCGGATTTGAAGGGACACCACGATCAGATCGCGCAATTGTTGCGGCGCTCCCGCGTGCTCGCCCGCAGCGATTTCGGAGAGCGTGCCGAACGATCCGGGGTAGAGCATGACCGGCAGGCCCCTGTCTTTGAGGCAGCAGAATACTGCGAACTCTTCGAGGAAGTAGTCCGAGGACATCTGGATGCGCCGTTCCAGTTCCGCTTCCGGGGCACCGCCCGAGTTCTTGCTGTGGTAGTCGCGACCGAACGCCTCCAGAGAGGTGCGGAACGTGACGTCCTGGCGAAAATAGTCCCGGAGAATCTGGTGATAGCCCTGGTAACTTTCCCAGGTCTGCACCTCGCTGCAGTTGATGAAGGTGAATTCCGTACGTTCCCGGAACTCGTGAAAAACCTGAGCCTGGTCGTCGATGAATTCACGTCCCAGGCGCAGCGCCTCGGCCAGGGCTTCCGGCTGGCGCAGGCCGCGGGTGGACTCCAGGGTGATTCGATGGATGCTGTCACCGATGAGCACGGTGCACCGCGGAAATCTCCTGGATATCCATTCAGCCATGCTGCGCACCTTGGCCGGGCGGAAGTTGCTGTTCTCCAGACTGATACCCAGGAAACAACTGCCGTGTCCTTCGAAGCCATGAAGGCCGGCGACCGGCGAAACAAACGAGATACCGGCCTTATAGCGACTTCCCCTCAAGGGCGAAGAGTTCTGTTTCGGCACGGCAAGAGGGAACGTCGCTTCGGACGGCATCACACCAACCAGTTCATGGGGTAGGCAGGCGACACAAGCCGCGTGGAGGTCACACTGCAGCACGCCCCGAAATGGCCGCACAGTTGTTCCCTTGTTGACCAGCGGCACCCACCGTACGTTCGGCCGATCGGCTCGACAAAGAAGGTTTTGAGCCAGCCGATCATGCGGTGTCAGAGAGTCGCCCGCCTGCCGTCCAGCCATGGTCACCTGCCGAATCACCAGGTCCGAGAGGGACACCAAGAGTGCGGGGCCGGCCGCATCCGCTTCTCCGGGGCCACACAAGGGTGGCTGAAAAATGCCGAGCGGTGGTGGATCAGTGGCACGGAACAGCGGCCAAGGAATAGCGGGCTCCCGTCACCGGGCGGGAAGCCGCGGGCGAAGCTGAGGTCGCCGGCTTTGTCCCCGACTCCCCTCCGCACCGCGTAATGGTGCCCGCGCGCACGGTCCCGGCCCGAAGTGTGGCGTCCCGCCACATGTGCGCCTGACCTGCACGTTCCTACGGTGTGGCGACACGAAACGTCCCCGCCCCTCGTCAGGAAGTGGTGCCGATGCCCTCCCCCGCGACCGCTACCCCACCACCCGCCGGCCTCCAGCGCATCGTCGCCGCGAGCCTCATCGGCACCACCATCGAGTGGTACGACTTCTTTCTCTACGGATCCGCCGCCGCGCTGGTGTTCAGCAAGCTGTTCTTCCCCGGGTCCGATCCCCTTGTCGGGACGCTGCTGTCGTTTCTGACGTACGCGGTGGGCTTTGCCGCACGACCCATCGGGGCGCTGGTCTTCGGGCATTACGGGGACCGGCTGGGGCGCAAGAAGCTGCTGGTGCTAAGTCTGCTGCTGATGGGTGGTGCGACCTTCGCGATCGGGCTGCTGCCGACCCATGCGACGGTCGGCACGGCGGCGCCGGTGCTGCTGACCGCGCTGCGGCTGGTCCAGGGGTTCGCGTTGGGCGGTGAGTGGGGCGGCGCGGTGCTGCTGGTGTCGGAGCACGGGGACGCCCGGCGGCGCGGGTTCTGGGCGTCCTGGCCGCAAACCGGCGCGCCCGCGGGGCAGTTGCTGGCCACCGGGGTGCTGTCGGCGATGACGGCGCTGCTGTCGGAGGCGGCATTCACGTCCTGGGGGTGGCGGGTGCCGTTCCTGCTCTCCGGCGTGCTGGTGGTCGTGGGGCTGTGGGTGCGGCTCTCGGTGGATGAATCGCCGGTGTTCCAGGCCGCGCTGGCGCGTGCCGAGGCCCGGAAGGTGGCGGGTGCCGCGCTGGAGAAGATGCCGTTGGTGGCGGTGCTCACGCACCACTGGCGGGATGTGCTGGTCGCGATGGGGGCGCGGATGGCCGAGAACATCTCGTACTACGTGATCACGGCGTTTGTGCTCGTGTACGCGACCTCGCACACCGGGCTGTCGCAGCAGACCGCCCTGAACGCCGTGCTGATCGCCTCGGCGCTGCACTTCGCGGTGATCCCCGCCTGGGGTGCGCTCTCGGACCGGGTCGGGCGCCGGCCGGTCTATCGGTACGTGATCGCCGCCGCGCTGCTGACGCTGCTCGCGGTGGGCATGGCACGGGAGACCCGCAGCCGGGACCTCGCCGCGGTGGAGGGGAGCGTGGCGGCCGGCAAGGGCCGCACGGCCGGTCCGGACGGCGGGGCGTCATCTGCCGTACCGTCCTGAGGGGCCTGAGCGACCTGATGTACGGCGGGGGCGTGGCGGGCCCGGGGACGCTCCGGGAGACGGGGCAGCGGGTCCGCCACGCCCCCGCCGGGCGTCAGGAGCGGCTCTTGCCCTTCAGGGAGTCCTTCATCCCCTGCAGGTTCTCCTTGGCGTCGCTCATCGCGCCCTTGGCCCTGCCCTTGGCCTCGTCCGTACGGCCCTCGCCCTTCAGGCGCTCGTCGCCCATGGCCTTGCCGGCCTTCTGCTTGGCCTTGCCCTTCATCTTGTCCATGGCACCTTTGTCACCCATGTCGCACTCCTCTGTCCGGTGGGAAGGGGGGAAGCTTCGGCACCACGCTGCCGCAGGTCGCGACGGTGCGCACCCGGAGGCGGCCATCAGTAGGGACCGCCCGTGGGAACGGCACGGACCGGCGCCGCTGTTACGCGCCGGTATCGCCCGCCACCGCGGAGGAGAGCTGGTGCAGCCGCAGCGCCAGCTGGATCTCCAGGGCGCGTGCCGGGGTCTGCCAGTCGGGGCCCAGCAGCCGGCTCACCCGGTCCAGACGCTGCGCAACGGTGTTCACATGGACGTGCAGCGCGTCCTTGGTACGGGCCGGGCTCATCCCGCAGGCGAAGTAGGCGCCGAGGGTACGCAGCAGTTCCGTACCGCGGCGGGCGTCGTAGTCGGTGACCGCGCCGAGCGTGCGGTGGACGAACCCGTCCACATCGCGGGTGTCGGCGAGCAGCAGACCGAGGAAGCCGAAATCTGCGGCGGCCGCACCCTGGCCGGCCCGGCCCAGCGCGCACAGTGCCTCGCGGCAGCGTCTGGCCTCCGCGTAGGCGTCCGCGACCGCCGCGGGGCGGGCGGCGGGGGCCGGGACCGGAGCCGAGGCGCCGACCGTGACGGGCAGGTGCAGCGCGGCACCGAGCCGGGCGGCGGTCTCGCGGGCGGCCTGCGCCGGGTCATCGTCGGGACCGAGCGGCAGCAGCAGGACGGCGCCGCCGTCCCGTACGGCGGCCAGGCCCCGGCGGGTGGCGGCGAGATGAGAGGCGGCCGACCGGAGCCGGCGGCGGTCGGCGCCGTGGGAGTGGGCGTCGTCCGGCGGCGGCCCGCCGGTCCGGGCGGCCAGGACGACATGCGGCGCGTCCAGTTCCGCGCCGACGCGGGCCGCGCGCTCCCGGAGCAGCCGGGGGTCGCGGTCCGCGGCGTTCAGCAGGTCGTCCAACAGCTCACCGCGCACCCGCTGTTCGGCCTCCCCGGCGGTCCGCCGGGCGAGCAGGAGCAGGGAGGTGACCATGGCGGCCCGCTCCAGAGTCCGCTGGTCGACCGGGTCGAGGGCCGGATGGCCGCGCAGCACGAGGGCACCCAGCACCTCGCCGCCCGCCCCGACCGCCGCGACCCAGTCCGCGCCGTCCCGTACGGCGTGCCCGTCGGCGCGGGAGCGGTCCAGCGCCTCGGCCGGCGCCCCGCCGGGCTCGGTGAACTCGACCTCGCCGTGCAGGACTTCCGCCACCGCCCCGGCGACGTCCTGGACCCCGCCGCCGCGCAGCATCAGTTCGGTCAGCCGGTCATGGACGTCCGAGGCGCGCTCGATGACCGCACTGCGGTCACGGATGATCTCGTTCGCGGCCGCCAGTTCGGTGAGTGTCTTACGGGTCTCGGCAAGGAGGTTGGCGGTGTCGATGGCGACGGCGGCATGGGCCGCGTGGGCGGCGAGCAGCGCGATCTGGCCGTGCTCGAAGACCCGCTCGCGCCGGTCCGCGGCGAACAGCACCCCGATCACGCCGCTGCCGAGCATCAGCGGCACCCCGAGGATCGCCACCAGCCCCTCGTCCTGGACGCCGGAGTCGATGGTGCGGGTGTGCCGGAACCGCTCGTCGTGGAAGTAGCTGTCGGTGACGTACGGGCGGGCGGTCTGCGCGACCAGTCCGCCCAGGCCCTCGCCCATGCCGAGCCGCAGCTGCTGGAAGCGCGCCGAGACCGAGCCGTCGGTGACCCGCCTATAGATCGGTGAGATCCAGCGGCCACGGTTCGAGGCGGCCCGGGGAGCCGTTCGGGTGGTCCGACACGAGGCGGGTCAGGCCGTCGGTGTCCCGGTCGACCGCGCGCACCGTGGCGCCGGCCACCGCCAGCCGCAGCGCACAGGCGCGTCCGATCCCGCCGGCCGCGCCGGTGACGAGAGCGGTACGGCCGTCGAGGTCGAGGGATACCGGGTCTGGGGTGCCGATCACGGTCATATCCGCACCCTAGGCAGCGGCCGGGCCGGCACCGATGTGGCGGGCACCACACTTCACGGGCCGGGTGTGGCGGCGGCACATGCCGGGTGGAGCCCTGGCCTCCGGCCGCCCTGCGCCTTCCGCGCCCCGGGCCACGGCCCGTACGCTTCACCCGATCGGCCGTCCCGTATCGCCCGGCGCCCGGCGGGCTCCTAGCCTCGTACGACGCAGCGTGCCGTCTGCGCACCGCCGCCACAAGGGAGGCCGACATGCGGAGGCTCATCGCCGTGCCGACCGTGCTGTTCGCGCTGGCCGCCGCGGGCTGCGGGGACACGGACGGCGGCCAGGACACGACGGCCGCGACCTCCTCCCCCACGGGCACCGGGCCGGACCGTACGCCGGACGGGGGGCCGGGTTCCGCTTCCCCCACCGTCCCCGGGCAGCCGGTGAACTGCGGTGAGCTCCCCGACGCGCTGGGCGCGGAAGGAGACGTCACGCTCTTCGCCGATCCCGGGGCCGGGGGCACGGTGGGCTGCGAGGAGGCCCGCCAGGTGATGTCCGAGTTCTTTGTGCGGGCGCCGCGGGAGGCCCAGGACGACCGGGGCACGCTCACCGTACGGGGCTGGTTGTGCCAGTACGAGAGCGGCCCCACCGGCACCTGGATCACGACCTGCCGCAAGGACAAGCGGGAGATGCACACGGAGGAGCCGCCCGGCGGGAACACCGTCCCGGGTCCCTCCGAGGAGCCCGGTGTCCCGGACGGGTCCCAGCTGCCCCCGCTTCCCGATGAGCCGTCCGACCCGTTGGACGAGCCGTCGACGGAGGAGCTGTAGCCCGTCGCCCGACGGCCTGAGCCCCCGGACGCGACCGCCAGGGGCTCAGGCTTCAGGCTGCCGGCCCGGCTCTTCCCCCATCCCGTGGAACCACGTCGGCCCGGCCTCCAGCGCCCGCTTGATCCGGGTCAGCGCGTACTCCTCCAGCTCCGGCAGGGCGTCCACGGCGAACCAGCCCACCTCCAGCGACTCATCGTCATTGACCTGCGCCTCGCCGCCGATCGCCCGGCAGCGCAGTGTCACGTCCATGAACTGGCAGACGTCGCCGTTGGGGTAGCGGGTGGGCGGCATGGTCTCGACGAGGACGATGCCCTCGGGGACGACCCGGACGGCGGTCTCCTCGAAGACCTCCCGCACCGCGGTCTCGGCGGGCTGCTCGCCGGGATCGGGGATGCCCCCGATCACCGACCAGCCGCCGGTGTCGACCCGCTTGCCCAGCAGGACACGGTCCTGGTCGTCGAAGACAACCGCGCTCACCCCGGGCAGCCAGAGGAGCTGCCGGCCGATGGAGTTCCGGAGGTCACGAATGAAGTCGGGGGTTGCCATGGTCCGACCCTACGGGACGCCCCCGGCCCGCCCGGGCCCCGAAGTGCCCAAGCCGTGCGCGCCGCCGGCGCGGCGCTCAGGTGCCCGCCGGGGTCCCCTCACGCGGCCGGAGCCGGCCCCGGATCGCCCGGACGGCGCCCTCGGCGTCATCGACGGTGATGGTGAAGGTCATCCCGTCGCCGAGCCGGAGCACCACGCCCTCACCTCGGCGGACGACCACGGCCGTGCCCTGCTCGGGGCGCCAGCGGTAGCCCCAGCCGCCCCAGTGGCGGGGCGTGACCTGGGGGGTGAAATCGGCGCCGACGACGGTGTCGAGCGGAATCCGGCGGCGTGGCACCCCTATATGGCCGCACCGCACCTCCAGGCAGTCCTTGTCGACGCGTACCGCGACATGGACGAAGGCGAGCGTGCCGAAGAGCACCAGCAGACCGGCCGCGACACAGCCGACCACCGACATCACCAGGGGCGCGCGCCCCGAGGTCCAGTTGCTCTCGACGGCGAGCAGGATGCCCAGCGCCAGACAGGCCGCGCCGATCGCGGCCAGCAGCCACTGGATGCGGTTGGTGGCGCTGCCGTGCCAGACCTCGGGGATCTCGGCATGGGAGCCGCCGGCGGGGCGCGCTCCACTGTCGGCGCCGTCGGTACTGCCGTGGTTGCGGGGGGCTGCTGCCCCCTCGTGGGGGTGGTCCCTCATGGGACGCAGCGTACGCGTCATCGCACACTATGGCAGTGCGTCGGACGGCCCCTTTACGGCCCGGTGTGCGCTCCGGGCGACGTCATGGGTGACGTCATGGGTGACGCCATGGGTGACGTCATGGGTGACGTCAGCGCCGGGCCGCCGCGGTGGTCCCCTCGGCCGCGGTGGCGGCCGGGACCACCTCTCCCGGCGCGAGGTCCGTACGGCTCCGGGCGAGCAGCCGGCCCTCGGCGTAGACGAGCGCCTCGGCCGGCAGTCCGGCGGGGCGGCCGCTGAGGAGCACGCTGAGAGCGCCGGTCGGAGCGGCCGCCGGGGCCGGTTCGGCACCGATGCGGCGCAGCGCCTGGGCGGCGACCGCCTCGGCGGAGCCGTGCAGGACGAGCGCGGGGGCGCCCGGCTGCTGGAGGGCGGCACGGATGCGCTCGGCGACCAGCTCGTAGTGGGTGCAGCCCAGGACGACGGTCCGTACGTCCCGTGGGGTGAGATCGGCGGCGACCGCGATGGCGGCGTCGATCGCGGCCTCGTCGGCGGCCTGGACCGCGTCGGCGAGCCCCGGGCAGGGCACGCCGGTGACGTCCACCCCGCGGCCGAACCGGTCGATCAGATCCCGCTGGTAGGGGCTGCCCGTGGTGGCGGGGGTCGCCCAGATGGCGACGGGGCCGCCGCCGGCCGCGGCGGGCTTGATCGCCGGGACGGTGCCGATGACCGGGATCTGCGGTTCCAGTTCGGCGCGGAGGGCGGGCAGCGCATGGACGGACGCGGTGTTGCAGGCGACGATCAGGGCGTCGGGGCGGTGCGCGGCCGCCGCGCGGGCCACGGCCAGCGCATGGGCGGTGACATCGTCCGGGGTGCGGGGGCCCCACGGCATACCGTCGGGGTCGGAGGAGAGGACCAGATCGGCGTCCGGCCGCAGTCGCCGCATGGCGGCGGCCGCCGCGAGCAGCCCGGTCCCGGAGTCCATCAGCGCGATCTTCACCCGGACACTTTACTCGGCCGCCCGTCCGGCTTGTCATACCGGGCGGAACGGGCGGGTGGCCCCGGTGGCCGCCCGCCCGGCCTCGTCCCTACCCCATCGCCCCGTCCCTCCCCATCACCCCGTTCCGACACCGTGCCGATCGCCGCTGCGCGACGGGCGCGGTGCGGCAGACTGCGGCCGTGGGAGCGATGGAGTGGATCGGTGCCGGGTCCCTGCTGGCCTGGGTGTGGCTGCTGCTCGGGCAGGGCTTCTTCTGGCGGACGGACGTACGACTGCCGGCCCGGCGGGATCCGGAGCGCTGGCCGTCGGTCGCGGTGGTGGTCCCGGCGCGGGACGAGGCCGCGGTGCTGCCGGACAGCCTGCCGTCGCTGCTCGGCCAGAAGTACCCGGGCCGGGCCGAGGTGTTCCTGGTCGACGACGGCAGTACGGACGGGACCGGCGCGCTGGCCCGGCGCCTGGCGGCCGCGCGGGGCGGACTGGCGCTGACGGTGTCCTCGCCCGGCGAGCCGGAGCCGGGGTGGACGGGGAAGCTGTGGGCGGTACGGCACGGGATGGCGCTGGCGCGGGAGCGTGTCGCGCCGGAGTATCTGCTGCTGACCGACGCGGACATCGCACACGATCCGGACAGCCTGCGGGAGTTGGTGGCGGCGGCCCGGTCGGCGGAGCTGGACCTGGTCTCGCAGATGGCGCGGCTGCGGGTGGTGACGTTCTGGGAGCGGCTGATCGTGCCGGCGTTCGTCTACTTCTTCGGGCAGCTGTACCCCTTCCGCCGGGTCAACCGGCCCGGGGCGCGGACCGCGGCGGCGGCCGGCGGCTGTGTGCTGCTGCGCGCGGAGACCGCGGAGCGGGCGGGCATCCCGGAGGCGATCCGGCATGCGGTGATCGACGATGTGACGCTGGCGCGGGCGGTCAAGCGCAGCGGCGGGCGGATCTGGCTGGGGCTGGCGGACCGGGTGGACAGCGTGCGGCCGTATCCGCGGCCGGCCGAGCTGTGGCGGATGGTCTCGCGCAGCGCGTACGCCCAACTGCGGCACCGGCCGCTGCTGCTGCTCGGTACGGTCCTCGGTCTGGCCCTGGTGTATCTGGCGCCGCCCGCCGCGCTGGTGGCCGGGCTGGCCGGCGGCGATCCGGCGCTCGCGGCGCTGGGCGGGGCGGCCTGGGCGGTGATGTGCGGGACCTATCTGCCGATGCTGCGCTACTACGGGCAGCCGCTGTGGGCGGCGGTGCTGCTGCCCTTCACCGCGCTGCTCTATCTGCTGATGACGGTGGACTCGGCGGTTCAGCACTACCGGGGGCGCGGGGCGGCATGGAAGGGCCGGACGTATCCGGCGCCCTGAACCGCGCCCCCGCTGCGGACGTCACTTGCGGGCCGGTGACCAGTCCAGGCCCCAGCCGTAGGCGTGGTCGACGGTGCGCTGCGGGCTGACACCGGGGTCGGGGACGAGGTAGCGGGCCTCGCGCTGGACGACGAGTTCGCTGCCGGTGTTGGTGATCAGGGCCAGCGCGCAGACGTTGGAGGGCACCGTGCAGGCGTCCAGCGTGAAGTCGACGGGGGCGCCGTGCTGGGGCTGGAGGGTGACGGTCGCGCTCAGCCCCTCGAAGCTGCGGGCGCCGGCGTAGACGGTGACGAAGATCAGGACGCGCTTGATGCGGTCCTGGTGGTCGAGGTTGATGGTCATGTTCTCGCCGGCCGCGGCGGCGCCGGTGCGGTCGTCACCGTCGAGCTGGATGTACGGCGGGGCGTGCAGGGAGCCGAAGTTGTTGCCCAGCGGGTGGATCACGCCGGCGGCGCCGTCGGTGAGTTGGTACAGGGCGCACAGATCGAGGTCGAGCTCCCCGGACGGCGGCAGCAGCGCGCCGCGGGCGCCCATGGCCTCCATCGCCTTCCGGCCGAGCTTCTTGCCCAGCCGCTTGCCCGCCGAGCCGCCGCTCCAGTTGAGGTTCACCCGCATCGCGCCGGAGGTGCCGCCCTGCTTCGTCAGGGAGACGGCCGGGGCGTCCTTCGTGAGCGTGACCTTCGTCAGACGAACGGCCGGGGGTGCGGGGGCGGGCGCGGGCTGCCCCGGCGGAGGCGGGATGGACGCCGCCGGTTGACCCGTCGGCGACAAGGGCGCGGGCGCCATCGGCGGCGGAGCCATGGGGGGCGCGGGCGCCGGGGGCGGCGGCGCCATCGGAGGCGCGGGCGCCATGGCCGGGGGCGCGGCGGGCGGCGGAGCGGGCACGGCGGGGGCCGGGGGCTGCGGCGCCGCCGGTTCCTCGACGCTGATGCCGAAGTCGGTGGCCAGACCGGCGAGCCCGGTGTCGTACCCCTGCCCCACCGCACGGAACTTCCAGGCGCCCTGGCGCCGGTAGAGCTCGCCGAGGACGAAGGCGGTCTCGGTGCCGGCGTCCTGGCTGTCGAAGCGGGCGAGCTCGGCACCGCCCGCGGCGTCCAGCACCCGGATGTACAGCCCCGGGACGCTGCCGAAGCTGCCGCCGTCGGCGGAGGCGGCGAGCACCACCTTGTCGACAGCGGGCTCGACGGCGGCCAGGTCGACGGCGAGGCGGTCGGTCATCGCGCCGCCGGCCGGGTGCTTGCCTTCGTGGCGTACGGCGCCGGAGGCGTGCGCGGCCTGGTTGTAGAAGACGAAGTCTCCGTCGTCGCGGACCTTTCCGGACACCAGCAGCAGGGCGGAGGCGTCCACGTCCGGTGCCCCCGGGGCCGCCTGCCAGCCCAGTTCGACCCGGACCGCCGGGGCCGGGACCGGAACATTGCCGCCCTTGAGCATCGACATCGCCGCGCCTTCCTCTCGTCCGCCTGCTCCGTCTGTGGTGCACCCCCAACCTACTTGGCCCCCACTGTGCCGAACGTCCCTTGTTCACCTGCGAGAAGCGCGGTCTTTACAGGATTCCTACGGGCGATCCCGACCGATTTCCACAAGTTCGCCCACATTGGCGCTCCATGGCCACTCCGAACACGTGAAACAACCCTCTTTCCAGACTCCCCAATCGGCACATCGTGGGCTTAACTTATGAGGTATGACCTCCCCCCGCTCTACCTACGGCGGCGGCTACTACGCTTCGCCTTCCTTCCCGGACACCCCGATCTACGACAGCCTCGTCGCCGAGCGTGGTACGCCGCAGATCGCCCCGATCCGGGTGAACCCCTCCCCTTACGACTCGAGCTCGTCCTATTTGCCGGCACTGCCCTCGGCGCTGCCGGCACTTCCGGCCGCGCCTTCCCACCCCTCGCCCGCGCAGGGGTACCCGGGAGCGGCCGCCCAGCCGGTCGCCCCGCTGCAGCAGGCCCCGGCGCCGTACATCCCGCAGCAGGCGGGCGTCCGCGGCTATCCGTCCCCGCAACAGCAGCAGCCCCAGCGCCCGCCCATGGGCACGGGGTACGAGGCGATGCGCCCGGCCGCTCCGGTCGCGCCGCGCCCCGCCGCGCCCTACGACGATCCGTACGGCCGCCAGTACCCGCGCGGGTACTGACCTGGGCAATCGGTCAACTGTCCGAGGTGGCTGGCAGGATGGCAGGCATGTCCAACCCTGCGCTCCAGTCGATCCACCTCTACCCGGTCAAATCCCTTGCGGGGTCCGGTCCCGGCGAGGCGGTCGTAGAGCCGTGGGGGCTCGCCGGGGACCGACGCTGGCTGCTGGTGGATGCCGAGGGCAGGCAGCTCACCCAACGACAGCAGCCGACGCTGGCGTTGGCGCGCGCCGAGGGGCTGCCGGGCGGTGCCCTCGGGCTCACCGCGCCCGGGAGGGAGCCGTTGACGGTCGCGGTGCCCGGGTCCGGGGAGACGGTCCCGGTCGAGGTCTGGAAGGACGAGGTCGAGGCGGTGCCCGCGGGCCCGGAGGCGGCCGAGTGGTTTCGCGGGTATCTGGGCGTCGAGTGCCGGCTGGTGTATCTCGACGCCCCGGAGACGCGCCGGCCCATCGACCCGGCGTACTCCGCGCCCGGTGAGACGGTCAGCTTCGCCGACGGCTTCCCGCTGCTGCTGACGACCACCTCGTCGCTGAACGCCCTCAACTCGCTCATCGCGCAGGGCGACCACGCCGACGAGGGGCCGCTGCCCATGAACCGTTTCCGGCCCAATGTGGTGGTGGACGGCACCGCCCCCTGGGCGGAGGACGACTGGCGCCGGGTCCGTATCGGCGAGGTGGCCTTCGAGGTGGTCAAGCCCAGCGCACGCTGCGTCGTCACGACCACCGACCAGCGCACCGCCGAGCGCGGCAAGGAGCCGCTGCGGACGCTCGCCCGCCGGCGCCGCTTCGGTGACCGGCTGGTCTTCGGCCAGAATCTGATACCCCGTGGGGTCGGCACGATCCGAATCGGCGACCCGTTCGAGATACTCGGCTGACGGGCCGGCGCGCCCCGTGCCGTGGGCGCTCCCGGCGACCGGCGGACGGCCGCGGCCCGGTGACCACCTCTCCGCGGTGTGCGCCCGGCGGCGCCGACGGAGAGGCCGGCGGACGACGGAGAGCTGTGGGCCGATGGCTGCGAGGGACACCGGATGCGACCGCCTCCTGCCCGTCCAGCATCTGCGCCCCGGGGACCACGCCTTTGTGCGCTACGGCGATGACGAGGTGCGCCGGGAGGCCGTCACGGCGTCCGTACGGCTCGGGCCGGCCCGCGGCGAGAAGGTCCTCGTCCCGCTCTGCCCCGGGGTGCCGGCGGACGAGGTACCGGCCAGGATCGGCTTCCCCAGCCGCAGCACGGTCCCGGCGTGCGAGCGCGGCCCGTTGGTGGTGAGCAGCATGCGCGAGGTGATCCGGCCGGACACGGAGTTCACCGCCGCACACCGGATGAGCCGGCCGGTCGCCGGGACCGTGTCCCGGCTGGTGCTGACGGAGGTGGTGCGCCCGTGGTGAGCTCCGGTCCGGCCGAGGTACCGGCGGAGGAGTCCGGCCGCCGGCTGCTGCAGCGGCGTTTCACCGCCCGGCTGCTGCCCCAACTGCGGCTGCTGGTCGAGGAGTGCGCGGCCCGGGAGGGGCTGTGCGAGCCACGGCGCGGCGAATTCGTGCTGGCGGTGGACGAGATCGCGGGGAACGCCGTGGAGCATGCGGGCGGCTCGGGGCGACTGGAGCTGCGGCAGGTGGGCGATGAGCTGGAGTGCCGGATCAGTGACGCGGGGCCCGGATTCAGCGAGGAGGTGATCCCCGAGCTGCTGCCCGGCCTGGACGGCGCGACGCAGGGGCGCGGGCTGTGGCTGGCGCGCCTGGTGGCGGACCGGTTCGCGGTCACGGGCGGGACGCCGGGGACGACGGGCGCGACGGGCGCCGTGGTGACACTGTCGGTACGGCTGCGCTGACCGTGCGGGGGCCGGTCCGGCAGGCGCGGCGCAGGGGTCCGCGGACCCGCTCCGTACGTCCGGATGTTGCTGTTTGTACCCGGTGATGTTGCTCTCTCTTCGCAGAACTCTCGCGTGGACCACCCCTGATGCGGTATTCACGGACACGGAGAGGGGGCAACGATGCGAGCGATGAGAGGTGTGTGGCGCTGGCGGCGCAACCCGCTGCGGCGCCGGACCGATCGGATCGAGGCCTGGGTGGCGCTCGCCGCGGCCCTCCTGATCGCCCTCGGGGCGCCCTTCACGGGCTGGCTCACCGCGCGGACCGCACACGGCGCACTGCTGGAGACCGTACGGATACAGCATCAGGAGCGGCATCTGGTGTGGGTCACGGTCGACCGGCTGATCTCGCGGGCCCCGCTCGACCCCGACCCGGAGACCTCCTCGCAGCGCGATGCGCACCGCCGGGTCCTCGGCCGCTGGACGGCCTGGGACGGCAGCGCGCACATCGGACAGCTCGCCGCGCCCCGTCCGGTGGAGACCGGTGAGCGGTTCCGGATCTGGACCGACGACCGGGGCCGGGTGGTGCCGCGGCCGATGGACGCCGATACGGCGGGTGCCCATACGGTGCTGGCCGGGCTGGGTACCGCGGCCGGGGTCGGCATGATGATCGAGGGCGCCCGGCGGATGGTCGTCTGGCGGCTGATGGTGCGCCGTTTCCGCCGCTGGGACCAGGAGTGGAAGCGCGCGGGCCAGGACTGGGGACGGGCCGGCGCGGGCAGCTGAGCGCCTGCCTTTCCAGGCGGCTGACCGTGTCAACTGCCGCCCGCCGGGCGCGCTACGGTGGTGGCGCCAGCCTCTCGGCTGGGGCCCCGCAGACCGGAAAGCGGACATCCGCGGACGGATGGTGCCGGGCCGACAACAGCCGCACGAGGTGGGGGCACGACAACGCCATGGCACAGGGCTCGGTCCAGGTGACGCACTCCGGAACGTCCCGTTGGCGACGCCGTACAGGGGAGTACAGCTCGCTCGCCGCCGCCCTGGAGGCCGCCGGGGACGGTGATGTGCTGACCGTCCCGGCCGGTACCTACCGCGAGAATCTGGTGCTGGTGCGCGCGGTGACGCTGCGCGGCCCGGACGGGGCACGCGGTTCGGTGCGGATCGCCCCGGCCGACGGTGTGGCGCTGACGGTACGCGCCTCGGCCACCGTCCACGATCTGCATCTGGAGGCGACGGATTCGGCGTCGCCCGCGCTGCTGGTGGAGGACGGCGCCCCGGAGCTGGCCGGTCTGCGGGTGGTGACCCGGTCCGCGTCCGGCATCGAGGTCCGCGGCGGCGCCCGCCCCACGGTGCGCCGCTGCACGGTCGACAACGCGGGCGGGGTGGGCATCAGCGTCCTGGACGGCGCCGGCGGCGTCTTCGAGGAGTGCGAGGTGATGGCCGCCGGGCAGGCCGGAGTGGCGGTGCGCGGCGGGGCCCACCCCCGGCTGGAGAACTGCCGGATCCACCACGCCTCGGGCGCCGGGCTGTCGCTGCACGGCGAGGGCAGCGCGGTCGAGGCGGTGGGCTGCGAGCTGTACGAGATCAAGGGCGCGGGGATCCAGGTCGCGTCGCGGGCCACCGGCCATTTCACCGACTGCACGGTCCACCGCACCTCCGCCGACGGCGTCACCCTGGACACCGACGCGGTCCTCACCCTCGCCGACTGCGATATCCACGACATCCCGGAGAACGCCGTCGATCTGCGGTCCCGTTCGGTGCTGACGCTGACCCGCAGCACGGTGCGGCACTTCGGACGCAACGGGCTGTCCGTCTGGGACCCGGGCACCCGCGTGGACGCCAACCAGTGCGAGATCCACGACAGTACGGGCGACTACCCCGCGGTGTGGGTCAGCGACGGCGCCACCGCCGTACTGGACTCGACCCGGTTGCACGACGTCCCGGACGCGCTGTTCGTACTGGACCGGGGCTCCCGCGCCGATGTCGTCGACTGCGATATCGCGCAGGTCCGCAACACCGCGGTGTCGGTGAGCGACGGGGCGACCGTGCAGCTGGACGACTGCCGGATCCGGGAGGCCGCGACAGGTGCCTGGTTCCGTGACCACGGCAGCGGCGGGACCCTCGCCAACTGCACCATCGACGGTGCGCAGACCGGCGTGATCGTCACCAAGGGCGCGGACCCCACCATCGAGGGCTGCACGGTCAGTTCGCCGACCGAGGCCGGGTTCTATGTCTCCGCGGAGGGCCGCGGCAGCTTCCAGGGCTGCCGGGTCACCGGGAGTTCGGGCTTCGGCTTCCATGTGATCGACGGCTGCCGTACGACGCTGACCCGGTGCCGTACGGAGCGGTGTGCCCGCGGCGGCTACGAGTTCGCCGACGGCGGGGCCGGGCAGGGCGACGGGCCGACGGTCCAGGACTGCACCAGCGACGAGAGCCGTGCCGTGCAGGCACCGGCCGCCGGCGCGACGGCGCCCGCAGTGCAGCAGCTGACCCAGACGGCCGGGCTGCTGGGCAATGTCCCGGCGCAGGGCCCGCCGCCGCCCGCACCGGCGCCGGTGGCCGCGGAGCCGGCTGTCAGCAGCCGGCCCTCCGACGAGGTGCTGGGCGAACTGGACACCCTCGTGGGGCTGGAGAGCGTCAAGCGTGAGGTGCGCAGCCTGATCAACATGATCGAGGTGGGGCGCCGGCGGCAGGAGGCGGGGCTGAAGGCCGCGTCGGTGCGCCGCCATCTGGTCTTCACCGGCTCCCCCGGTACCGGCAAGACCACCGTGGCCCGGCTGTACGGCGAAATCCTGGCGTCCTTGGCGGTGTTGGAGCGCGGGCATCTGGTCGAGGTATCCCGGGTGGACCTGGTGGGCGAGCACATCGGGTCGACGGCGATCCGTACCCAGGAGGCGTTCGACCGGGCGCGCGGCGGTGTGCTGTTCATCGACGAGGCGTACGCCCTCTCCCCCGAGGACTCCGGACGGGACTTCGGGAAGGAGGCCATCGACACCCTCGTGAAGCTGATGGAGGACCACCGGGAGGCGGTGGTGGTGATCGTGGCGGGCTACACCGCCGAGATGGAGCGCTTCCTGGCGGTCAACCCCGGTGTGGCATCCCGTTTTTCCCGGACCATCACCTTCGGCGACTACGCGCCCGAGGAGCTGCTGCGGATCGTCGAGCAGCAGGGCGAGGAGCATGAGTACCGCCTCGCCGAGGGGGCCGGCGAGGCGCTGCTGAAGTACTTCACGGCGCTGCCCAAGGGCCCCTCCTTCGGCAACGGCCGTACCGCGCGGCAGACGTTCGAGGCGATGGTCGAGCGGCACGCGGGCCGGGTGGCGCAGCTGACCGACCCGAGCACCGACGACCTGACCCTCCTCTACGCGGACGACCTGCCCGAACTCCCCTGAGCCGGACGGCCCTCCGGGCGGTCGTCAGCGGGCCGCTGGCACGGCAGGTCCGGGCTGAGCCGGGCGATCAGTTCGGCGCGGACCGTCTCGAAGACCGGGTCGGCGTGGTAGTCGCCATGGCCCAGGATCTGGGCGGGCAGCGGGTTCTGCAGAGTGCGGCCGAAGCCGAGCGGGTCGCGCAGCGGCCCCTGGTCGATCCGCCGGCCGTCCTCGCAGGTGAGCCGGATCGGGCCGCCGATGGGGTCGGTGAAGCGCCACAGATTGCGCCAGTCGTCCATCTCGCGGTGCAGTCCGGTCAGCGCGGGCGGCCCGAAAAAGGCGGGGAACCAGCGTCCGTAGAGACGCTCCAGGGGACTGCCGTAGGTCAGCAGGGCGACGCGGCTGCGGGTGACCAGGTCCAGCTGCCAGACCGCGGCGGCCGCCAGCACACTGCCCTGGGAGTGCCCGGACAGCACCAGCCGGCCGTCGAACCGCTCGGTCCAGGTGGCCATCCGCCAGGTGAGGTCGGGGACGGCGCGCTCGGCGTAGCAGGGCGGCGCGAAGGGGTGGGCGGCGCGCGGCCAGAACGTGCCGACGTCCCACAGGATGCCGATGGTGCGGCGGGCGGAGTGGTCGCGGTAGGCGCGCCGGCCCATGGTGATCAGCAGTATGACGCCGGCGCCCATCAGCCAGGACCCCAGGGACTCCGCGGTCTCGGCCGCGGCGTGCACGACGGGCGGCGCGCCTTCGGTGGCGCGGCCGGGAGCCCGGCCGGTGAGCCAGGCCCCGACCACCGCGCCGGCCCCCAGGACGAGGGTGACGGCGGAGGTGGCCGCGATCAGGACGGGTGCGGAGTCGGTGAGTCCGGCGCCGGCGATGGTGGCGGCGATGCGCTTGGTGCGGCTCTCGTCGGGGTGCTCGCGCGAGTCGTAGAGCCCGGGGACATCCTTGGCCACCCGGTTGCGGACGATCACCACGCGGACGGCGGCGAGCACGGCGACCACGGCGACGACGACCAGCAGCACGGGGATGACCGAGGCCTGCCAGGACAGCAGGACCGGGGGCCCGGGGATGGGGGCGTGCGCCTGACCGGGGGTCGCGCCGCCGTCCAGCCAGTCCGCGAAGCGCTGGGCCACGCCCCCGGACAGCACCCCGCCGACCGCACAGGCCAGCAGCGCGACGGCGGGGCCGCCCATACCGCGCAGCGCGGTGCGGGCGTCGTCGCGGGCGGCGCGCTGCAGGACCCAGGCGGTCACCGCCAGCGCCAGGACCAGCACGCCCTGGAATACGGCGATCCCGCCGAAGGCGGCGGCGCCGGGCAGCGGACCGTGGCTGTGGGCGCCGGGACGCGCCCATCCGGTGTGCACCATGGTCAGCGCCAGCGCCCCCAGGGAGGCGAACGGCAGCGCCCGTACGACCAGGCGGTCCGAGGCGACGTCCGGTGCGTCCTCGCTGCGGGCGGTGCGCCAGACCACCACCAGGGTGACGACGGCGAGCAGGATGACCAGGGCGGTCAGGGCCCGGCCGGTGACCGCGAGGACGGTATGGCCGCCGTCGCGCCCGTCGGCCTTCGCGGCGGCGGCGAGCAGTACGGTGGCCACGGTCAGCACACCGGCCGTGGTGTGCGCGGCACGCAGCCTGGCGACCAGCCGGCGGCCGTACCAGAAGCCCTCACGGCTGAGCGCGGTGCGTTCGGCGGCCGGGGTGTCGCGGGAGGTGCCGGGCAGCCGGGGCGGCGGTGAGGCGGATTCGTAGGCGCTCCACGTACGGCGCGAGAGCGACCACAGGAAGCCGATGACGAGCAGCGGCACGACGGACGCGAGCGCGAGGCGGCGGCCCGGGGCGCTCCACCAGCCGGAGCTGTCGGGGCTGAGGAAGCCCATCCAGGATTTGCCGGCGGCGCAGACGGTGGTGCCGGCGCACTGCCAGGCCGTGAGGTCCAGGGCGACCTCACAGGACGCGGCGGCGAGCAGGACCGTGAGGGTGAGGGCCAGGATGCGCACGAGCAGGTCGTAGATCCGCTGGGCGGGGTGCTCGGACGGGGCGGCCGGGCGCATCCAGTGGGCGAGGTTGGCGACCATGAACGGCACCAGGAGCAGCCACAGGGCGCGGGCGCCGTTGCCCGAGGTGAGGTTGGACCAGCAGTACGCCTCACGGACCGGCTCGCCGCGGTAGTCGCCGGGCCGCTGCTCGGCGTCCGCGTCCTCGGTGCGGCGGTAGCAGGCGGCGGTGTCGTCGCCGGTGATCAACTGGACGCGTGGGTCATCGAGCATCTCCTGAGCGGTGGTGCCCCCGACGCCGTGCACCAGCAGCTCCAGGGAGAGCTGTGGTGCGGCGTCCGGTGGCCCATCTTCCGTGGTGCGACGGTCCGTTGAGCGGGCGTGCGGTGTCGGGTCCGCGGTCTCCACTGAATTCCCCCGTAGTCCGTGCGGCGCCGTGCGGTGCGACGCCCCCAGGATTGTCTCTTCCCCTTGCCGGCGCATCCAGCACCATCCGGGGTGGTGTTCCGGTGGGTGTGCCGGGTGGCGAGGCTTTGCGGCCTCGCGCGTCCCCCCACCCCCGTACCCACCCCGCCCCCCAGCGCCCCGCCTCACCCCACCCGCAGTGAACCGCCTCACCCGACAACGCCGTCACTGTCAGCGCCTCGTGCGAGGATGAGGGCATCAGTGATCGCAGGCGGCAGCCAGCGCGTACGACCCGACACAGCGAGCCGGGGCGGAAGGGACGGGCCGGGGTGAGCGACAACCAGAATCTCCTTGCGGAGCAGCGGCGTGCCCTGATTCTCGATGAGGTCAGACGGCGGGGCGGGGTGCGCGTCAATGAGCTGACCCGCAAGCTGAGCGTGTCGGACATGACGGTCCGTCGCGATCTGGACGCGCTGGCCCGCCAGGGCATGGTGGAGAAAGTGCACGGCGGCGCGGTGCCGGTCAGCGAGCCGAGTGCGCACGAGCCCGGTTTCGAGGCGAAGTCGGGGCTGGAGCTGAGCGCCAAGGAGGACATCGCCAAGGCGGCGGCCGAGATGGCGGCGCCGGGCAGCGCGATTGCGCTGGCGGGCGGCACGACCGCGTTCGCGCTGGCCCAGCAGCTGCTGGAGGTGCCGGATCTGACGGTGGTGACGAATTCGGTGCGGGTGGCCGATGTGTTCTACACCGCGCAGCGGGCGGCGGCCAGCGGCGGCACGGCTGCGCGCGCGGGTGCCGCGACGGTGGTGCTGACGGGCGGGGTGCGTACGCCGTCGGACACCCTGGTGGGCCCGGTGGCGGACGCCGCGATCCGGTCGCTGCATTTCGATGTGCTCTTCCTCGGAGTGCACGGCATATCGATCGAGGCGGGTCTGTCGACGCCGAATCTGGCGGAGGCGGAGACCAACCGGCATTTCGTGCGGTCCGCACGGCGGGTGGTGGTGGTCGCCGATCACACCAAGTGGGGCACGGTCGGCCTGAGTTCGTTCGCGACGCTGGATCAGGTGGATGTGCTGGTGACGGATGCCGGGCTGCCCGCGGGGGCGCGTGCGGAGTTCGCGGAGCTGCCGCCGGAGCTGGTGGTGGCGGGCGAGCAGCCGGACGGCGCAGACATCTGACGGGCCGCCAGCTATGGTGTGCCGCGCAGGCCCGCCGACCGTCCCGTAGGGGGTGCTCGTCGCATGGCACGCCGACTCCGCCCCGTCGAGCTCGACTTCGTCGAGTCCGCCCCGCTGCGGCTGGTGTTCGCCGCGCAGGTCAGCGCGCCGCCGAAGGCGGTGTATGCGGCGCTGGCGGACGATGTGGCGGGCTGGTCGTGCTGGTTCACCGGCGTGGCGTGGTCGGCGCCGACGCAGGGCGGCACGGGCCGGGAGGTGCGGCTGACGGGTGGCACCCGCTTCAGCGAGACGGTCCTGGCGGCCGAGCCCGACGTGCATTACGCCTATCGCGTCGACACCACCAACACCCCTGGTCTGCGGGCCCTGTTGGAGGACTGGCGGCTGACGCCGGCGGGCGGCGGCACCCGGCTGCGGTGGACGTTCGCGGCGGACGGCCCGGCGCCGCTCCGTCTTCTGCTGACGCTGGCCAGACCCGGTCTGGGCCGCGCCTTCCGGGAGTCGGCGCGGGCCCTGGACCGCAGGCTCACCCGGTCCTGAGCCAGTCTTCGCATTGCGCACGCCCGCACGAGGCTCAAGGCGGGCCAGTTCCCCACGGAGGCTCAGGCGGGCCAGGCGCCGGTGGCCAGGAACTCGTCGAGGGTGCGCGCGTAGGGCGTGATGTCCAGGCCCTGGGAGGTCAGCCAGGCGTCGGAGTAGTACTTGTCGAGGTAGCGGTCACCGGGGTCGCACAGCAGGGTGACAACGGATCCCGTACGGCCCTCGGCGACCATCTCGGCGACGATCTTCAGGGCGCTCCACAGCCCGGTGCCGGTCGAGCCGCCCGCCTTACGCCCTATCGCGGTCTCCAGGGCGCGCACGGCCGCGACGCTGGCCGCGTCCGGGACCTTCATCATCCGGTCGATGGCGCCGGGCACGAAGCTCGGCTCCATCCGCGGCCGTCCGATGCCCTCGATGCGCGAGGCGGTGGCGCAGTCGGTCTCGGCGTCGCCGGTGAGCCAGCCGTCGAAGAAACAGGAGTTCTCCGGGTCGGGCACGCAGATACGGGTGTCGTACTGCATGTAGTGGACATAGCGGGCGATGGTCGCGGAGGTGCCGCCGGTACCCGCGGTCGCCACGATCCAGGCGGGCTCGGGATAGCGTTCGAGCCGCAGCTGCTGGTAGATCGACTCGGCGATGTTGTTGTTGCCGCGCCAGTCGGTGGCCCGTTCCGCGTAGGTGAACTGGTCCATGTAGTGGCCGCCGGACTCGGCGGCGAGCCGGGCGGAGACCTCGTAGACGGTCCGCGGGTCCTGCACCAGATGGCAGGTGCCGCCGTGGAACTCGATCAGCCGGGTCTTCTCCTGGCTGGTGGTGGCCGGCATCACCGCGATGAACGGCACCCCGATGAGGGAGGCGAAGTACGCCTCGGAGACGGCCGTGGAGCCACTGGAGGACTCGATGACGGGCTTGCCGGGGCGGATCCAGCCGTTGCACAGCCCGTAGAGGAAGAGCGAGCGGGCCAGTCGGTGCTTGAGGCTGCCGGTGGGGTGCGTCGACTCGTCCTTGAGGTAGAGGTCGATGCCCCACTTCTCGGGCAGCGGGAAGCGCAGCAGGTGGGTGTCGGCGGTGCGGTTGGCGTCCGCCTGGACCTTGCGGACGGCTTCTTTGAGCCAGCTTCGGTAGTCCGGATCCGTGCGGTCGACATCGACGGTCGGTATCGGGGCTTCGGTCGGGGCCTCGTGGTCAGGCCGGCTCTGCGGCTGCTGTGCGGTGCTCACCGGCGCGCTCCTCATGGGGGTCGGAAGCCCGCGGACAACGGCGGGCCGATTCCGACTATAGCCATCCGCCGCACCCTTCTCACCTGCATAAACATCACTTTGGGATACCCCAAGGAGGCCGTGGGGCCGGGCTGTTGTGCGCACTGCGCACCGGGGCCACTGGTGCGCCGGGCCCGGTACCGGCAGACTTCCCCCAAGGGGCGGTGGAGGGCAGCTGCCCGTCTACCGAGGAGGTGCCGGCATGGCGGAGCCTGAATTCAACGCGACCGGCGTACGGATCGAACGGTGGCTGCGGTCCCTGACCCGCGCCGGCCAGGTCGTCATCAGCGACGGCCGACTGGCGCTGCTGACCAGCTACGGCACCGAGATCGACAGCGCCCCGCTGCAGTCCGTGCAGGCCCACAAGCCGCTGTTCGCGGCGCGGGACCGGGCGCTGGCCACACTCAACGGGCACCGCTACTCGCTCACGCTCGGCACCCCGGAGCTCTTCCTCAAGGCCCTGGAGGCGGCGCGCCCGCCACACCCCTGACGGCCGCTCCGGCGGCGGAGGTGCGGTTGCGGGAGCGCTCCGGCTGCCCGACCCTGGACTCGTATCACTGAGGGTTCACCAGCGGTGACGCTGTGGCGCAGTCGGCATCGCTGGATCCGATCTTCGCCCCTGCCCGGTACGAGGGGCGCCCGGCCTCATCAGGGAGTCGCGGTCGTGATCAGGCAGCCCAGCAGGCACTGCACGGTGGAGCTCCAAGCCGCTCCGGCTCGCATCGGACATGTGCGCAGAATTGTCTCCGCGCAGCTGCGGTACTGGCGTCTCGACGCCCTGATAGATCCGGCGGCGCTCGGGGTGACCGAACTCCTCGCCAATGTGCACCGGCACGCCCGTCCCAGCAAACAGTGCACCGTGGAACTGTGCGTTCTTCTTGATCAGTTGACGGTCTCGGTGCACGACGAGGACCCCCGGCTGCCCCGGATCCGGGTCGCGGACAGCTGGGAGACCTGCGGTCGCGGTCTGGCGCTGATCGCGGCGCTCAGTGAGAGCTGGGGGGTGCGCCCGGACGGCGGCGGCAAGGTCGTGTGGTTCACCCTTCCGGCCCTGACCACGGCGCCCGAAGAGGCCCGTACAGCCCGTGGATGCGGGGAGCCCCTGCCGCTGGAGGACGTCCGTACGGCGGCCGGCTCGCGCCTCCGGATCCGGGGCACCAGGGTCGGCTGACGGGCCGGCCGTCCCGGTCGCCGCCCGCCGGGCCGTGCCGCCGCGTCGGGCGTCCGGCGCCTTCCCCTGCCGCGCCGGCCGGTTGGCCTCCGGCGGCCGGCCCGGACGGCGCGGC
>NZ_JBEZHQ010000066.1:0-27605 GCF_040650675.1 Streptomyces sp. NPDC048637 | reverse complement strand
GGTGTGTGGGACTGCTTCGCTTTACGTCCCACACACCGGCCCCTCCGGCCCGTCACCTCCCGTGGGGGGGATGAGTGACACGTGGGTGGGGGCGGGCGCCGCACTGGCTGTGTTCCGCCTCTGGTCAGGCCTCCAGGGTCCAGCGGACCTTGTCGCCGCCCTTGATCGCGGTGTGGCAGGGCCCGGCCGTGATCTTCTTCTCGTTCACGTACGCGTTCCACTTCTTCTTGTCGTCCGCGGCATCGCCATGGATCTCGGTGACGACGAAGTCCTGTGTGGCCGCGTCCCAGCGCGCCTGCACCCCGCCGAGGCCGTACTGCTCATCGGCGTCGACCAGGGCGGTGAGCGGCGTGGCGGCGAGTCCGTTGGCGGCGCAGTAGAAGCCGCCGAAGACGGTGCGCGGGCCCGTCACGACGAGTCCCACGCTGGCGGTGTAGGGGCCGCCGGTGACGCCGACGCGGACCCGGACGTCGCCCGCGGACGCGGTGGCCGGCGGCGCGGCCGCGAGGGCGAGGGCCAGGGCGAGCCCGGCAGCGGATACGGGGGCGGCCCCGCGGGCCAGGACGGACGGCACGCTCGCTCACCTTTCGTCGGTTCGGCAGCACACGCCACGAAACCAGCACTCCCGGTGATCGGCGAGAGGTGCACCGCCGAATGCGTACGCCCCGCCGCCTGTGGGCCGGAGCCTCACAGATAGATCTGCTGATGGCAGGCGCGGCAGCAGGTCCGGGCCTCGCACAGCCTGGTCTCCCCGTGGTCGAACGGCTCCGGCAGCCGGTTCCCCCGGCTGACCGCGATCCGTAAGACGTCCCGCAGCGCCTGGTGGAGTCCGGCGGCCAGGCGGCACAGCTCCTGGGGGTCCGCGCCCGGCCCGGCGGGCAGTGTCCCGGTCTCGTCCAGCAAGGCCTCGGCGGCCGCGAGCAGCTCCTCCTCGGCATGGTCGGCCAGGAGGGACAGGGGGCTAGGGGGGTCGTCGGTGTTCCACGAGTACCCCGGTCTTGTCCCCGTGCGGGACAGCAGGAACCCCCAGGGGGCCCTCGCTGCTCATCCCGGCGGCGGCCTGGGCGGCGTTCGTCGGCTCCCTCAAGGGCCAAGGCTGGGCGCGTAGTTCGGCCCGTCCCGGTACGGCGCTGGGACGGGCCGGTCACAGGGACACGGTCTGCCCGTCGGCCGTGACCGTGATGCGGTAGCGGTCCCGTGGGGGGCTGCCCTCGGCGGTCCAGGCGCGGTAGGCGGTCTCCGCCTCGTCCCACAGGCGGCGCGGGCCGTGCTGTTCCGTCTCGTAGGTGTCCTGGCCGGGGACGTATTCGACGGTGGCCCAGGAGCTGCGGGCGTCGTCGAAGAGCCAATAGGTGGCTTCGTCGCTGCCGTCGTCGGCGGGGCAGAGCAGGGGCCAGGCGTCGCGCACCCGGAGGCCCACGGCGAAGCGGGCGTGCGGGTCCTCTTCCAGCACGCGGGGGTCGAGGGTGGTCGTCGCCCGTTCGCCCTCCTCGCCGTGGTACCAGTCCCGGATGCGGCCGTAGGAGCGGCGCTGCTGACGGGCCCACATGAAGGCGGGGCGGCCGGAGAAGCCGCCGGTGGCCCGGCCGTCCCGGACGGTCAGGGTCGCGAACGAGTAGGAGTGGAACGACGAGCCCCACGGGGTGAGGATCGTGCCGCCCGGCGCGGTCTGCTCGACCCAGCTGTACGGGATGTCGCGGACCGTGCAGGTGGCGATGGTCCGGTCGTAGTGCGCCCGCTCGGGTACCCCGGCCAGGCCGTCGCCGCACACCAGATGCGGGTGCAGACCGGCCCGTGCCAGGTTGCCCCGGGCGATGTCGTGGAGGGCCTTGTCGGTCTCGATGGTGGTCGTACGGTCCTCGCCGAGCCGGTGGGCGAGCCAGGCGGCGTGGTAGCCGGTGCCGGTGCCGATCTCCAATACGGCGTCGCCGTCCCGGACGATCGCGGCCATGGCCAGCATGAGGGAGGGCATGGACGTCGAACACGTGGGAAAGGCGACCTGGCCCGCCACGGCCCGGCCGTCGTTGTGCTGGGTGATCAGCGGCAGGTCGGCATAGACCATCCGCCGCCACTCCGCCTCGTCCGCGGAGCGGGAGACGGTGCGGTCGCCCACCTCGAAGGTGTCCGGCACGAAATGCGCGCGGTCGACCGCGGCGACGGCCGACGCCCATTCCGGCGTCAACGCGCCCTTGTTGCGGAGGATTTCCACCAGCCGGCCCGGCGAGGACATGGCGCTGCCCCCTACTTCTTCGGCGGGTCGGTCACCGGCTTGGTCCACTGGCCGTCGGATTCCTTCGGGCTCTGCTGCCGGTCGCCCTCCTCGCCGCCCTTGCCGTCACCGTGCTTTCCCATCGCGGTCCCCCTTCATCGGTGATGTGTTGGTGATGTTGGTGATGGAGCGGTCGGGCCCGCCCCTTCCCCGTGTCCGGATGCCCGGCACGATGCCCCCGCAAGCATGTGCTTGCGGGGGCATCGTTTCTTCACCGGGAGCTTTCCGGGCTCCTGCCGGTCAGGCCGTCGTCAGACGCTCGCCGGCTCCGGTGTGTGGTCGGTCTCCTCGGCCTGCGGACCGGCCGGGCCGGCCCGCTTTGCGGCCTTCTTCTTCGCGCGGCGTTCCTTGCGGAGCTCGATCATCGCGTAGAGCGTCGGGACGAGGAGGAGGGTGAGGAGGGTGGAGGTGATCAGACCGCCGATCACGACCACGGCGAGCGGCTGGGAGATGAAGCCGCCGTCGCCGGTGATGGACAGGGCCATCGGCAGCAGCGCCATGATCGTGGCCAGGGCGGTCATGAGGATCGGGCGGAGGCGGTGGCGGCCGCCCTCGATGACCGCTTCCACGACGCCGTAACCCTGCGCGCGGTACTGGTTGATCAGGTCGATCAGCACGATGGCGTTGGTGACCACGATGCCGATCAGCATCAGCATGCCGATCATCGCCGGGACGCCCAGCGGGGTGCCGGTGGCGACCAGCAGGCCGATCGCGCCGGTCGCCGCGAAGGGGATCGAGACGAGCAGGATCAGCGGCTGGATCAGGGACCGGAAGGTGCCCACCAGGAGCATGAAGACGATGGCGATGGCCGCCAGCATCGCCAGGCCGAGCGAGGAGAACGCGTCGGTCTGGTCCTGGGAGACGCCGCCGATCTCCGCGCTGGCACCGTCCGGCAGCTTCAGATCGTCGATCTTGCTCTGCAGGGTGGTGCTGACTGCGCCGGTGTTGTCGCCGGTCGGCTTGGCGGTGATGGTCGCCGAGCGGGCGCCGTCGATCCGGGTCATCTGGACCGGGCCGGGGACGGTCCGCACGGTGGCGAGGGTGCCGAGCTTGACCGGGCCCGCCGGGGTCGGGAGGGTGAGGTTCTTGAGCTGGGCCTCGGTGGTGGCCGGACGGGCCGACTTGATCACGATGTCGCGCTCGGTGTCGTCCAGGACGGCCGTACCGCTGGTGGTGCCGCGGACCGCCTGGGCGACCGCACCGCCGAGAGTCGTCTGGTTGAAACCGGCCGCGGCCGCCTTGGCGTTGGGCTTCACGGAGATCCGCGGCACGCTCTGCGAGAGGTCGCTCTGGACGTCGGTGACGTCGTCGAGCCCGGCGACGGTCTTGCGCACCTGCTCGTTGGCCTTCTTCAGCACCTCGCCGTCGGCGGCCTTGACGACCACGCTCAGGTCCTGGTTGCCGAAGCCGCCGCCCGCGGTGACGGTGGTCTCGCCGATGGACGAGCCGAGCTTGTCGAGGCCGGCCCGCAGATCACCGGTGACCTTGCCGGAGTCCGCGGCGTCGGTCAGCTTGAGCTGGTAGGAGGCCTGGTTGGCGCCGGTGCCGCCGCCGAAGGCCGCCAGGAAGCCGGAGGAGCCGACGGTGACCTGGTAGTCCGCGATGCCGTCGTTGGCCGCGAGTACCTTCTCGACCTTCTTGGCCTGCTTGTCGGCCGCGTCGAGGCTGGTGCCGGGCTTGAGCTCCTGCTTGACGGTGAGGGTGCCCTGGTCGCCCTGGTCGAAGAAGTTGGTCTTCAGGAGCGGGCCCATGGCGAAGGTACCGAGGAGGACGACGACGGCGAGGACCACGCTGGTGACCCGGCGGCGGGTCGCGAAGCGCAGGACCGGGACGTAGAGGCGCTGCAGCGGGCTGCGGGTCTCCTTCTCCTCGGCCTGGCGCCGGAGTTCGTCGGGGTCGCTGCCCTCGGGGATCTCGGGGGCGCGCAGGAACCAGAAGGACAGCACCGGTACGACCGTCAGGGAGACGATCAGGGAGGCCAGCAGGGCGACGGTCACCGTCAGCGAGAAGGAGCCGAAGAGGGCGCCGACCATGCCGCCGACCACACCGATCGGGAGGAAGACCGCGACCGTGGTGAGGGTGGAGGAGGTGATCGCTCCGGAGACCTCCTTGACGGCGGAGAGGATGGCCTCGCGGCGCTCCTCGCCGTAGCCCAGATGTCGCTTGATGTTCTCCAGGACGACGATGGAGTCGTCGACGACGCGGCCGATCGCGATGGTCAGCGCGCCGAGGGTGAGCATGTTGAGGGAGAGATCCCCGGTCCACAGCACGATCAGGGTGATGACGACCGAGAGCGGGATGGAGACCGCGGTCACCAGCGTGGAGCGCAGGCTGAGCAGGAAGACCAGGATCACGATGACCGCCATGGCGAGACCGAGCAGGCCCTCGGTGGTCAGCGATTCGATCGACTTGGAGACCGCCGGGCCCTGGTCGGAGACGACCGTGACATCGGTGCCCTTGCCCAGGTCCTGACGGATCTCGGGGAGCCGGTCCTTGACCGCGTCGGATATGCCGACCGCGCTGCCGTCCTGGTCCATCGTCACCTGGACGGCGAGGCTGGGCTTGCCGTTGGTGCGGGTGAGGGCGGTCGGGGTGGCCGACTCCTCCTTGACGGTGGCGACATCACCGAGCCGGACCGGTCCGGCAGCCTGGCCTGCGCCCGCGCTCGCACCGGCGCCTTCGCCGGCCGCGGACGGCGCGATCCGCAGGTCCTTGATCTGCCGTACGGAGGTGAAGCCCGCACCGACCTGGACGGTCTTGCTCAGCCCGTCCTCGGCGAACGAACCGGCGGGCACCGAGGTGCCGCCCGCCTCCAGCGCCTGGCCGAGCGCCTGGGCACTCAGCCCGGCGGCGGCGAGCTTCTTGTCGTCGGGGGTGACCGCGACGATCCGGTCCTGGACACCATCCACCGTGACCTGGCTGACGCCGTCGATGTTCTTCAGGTCCGGTACGACGCTGCGGTCGAGCTGGTCGGCGAGCGTCTGCTGGTCCTTGTCCGGGGAAGAGACGGCGAGGACGACGGTGGGGATGTCGTCCGTCGAACCGGCCACCACCTGCGGGTCGACGTCCTTGGGCAGGTTCGCGCGGGCGCGGTTCACGGCCTGCTGGACATCGGCGACCAGACGCTTGGAGTCATTGCCGTAGTCGAACTGCGCCATGATGACGCCCGAGCCCTCGCTGGACGTCGAGGTGACGGTCTTGACGCCGTCGACCGCCTGGATTCCGTCCTCAAGCGGCTCGATCACCTGCTTCTCGACGACATCGGGCGAGGCTCCCTGATACGGCGTCAGAACGGACACCATCGGGAGTTCGATGGACGGCAGGAGCTGCTGCTTCAGCTGGGGGATCGCGATGGCGCCGAAGGCGATCGCCACGATCGACATCAGCGCTATCAGGCCCCGCTGTACGAGGCTGAGTCGGGACAGCCAGGACATGGGTGGGGTCTCTCTTCTGTTCTACAACGTCGGCGGGGCCGTTCTAGGGCCCACCTACACCTTCGGCCATGTCCTGGCCGGATTTCCTCGCTCGCAAGTCGGTTTCCGGCCGGAAGCCGTACCGCGTTCGGAGTAGAGGCCGCCCCACCCTCACTGCACCCGTGGGCGTACGAGTCCGGACTCGTACGCGATGACGACCAGCTGGGACCGGTCGCGGGCGCCCAGTTTGGCCATCGCGCGGTTGACATGCGTCTTGACGGTGAGCGGGCTGACCGCGAGCTGCTCGGCGATCTCGTCGTTGGACAGCCCGCCGGCCACCAGGGTCAGCACCTCACGCTCCCGGCCGGTCAGCGTCGCCAGCCGCTCGGTGCCCCGGCCGCCGGGCCCACCGTCGGCGGAACTGCCGCCCTGCGCGAGGAACTTGGCGATCAGCCCCTTGGTGGCGACGGGCGAGAGCAGCGCCTCACCGGCCGCCGCGATCCGGATCGCGTTCAGCAGCTCGTCCGGTTCCGCGCCCTTGCCGAGGAAGCCGCTGGCGCCGTTCCGCAGTGACTGCACCACATAGTCGTCGACCTCGAAGGTCGTCAGTATGACCACCCGGACGTCGGTGAGCTCCGGGTCCTCGCTGATCATGCGGGTGCCCGCCAGGCCGTCCGCACCGGGCATCCGGATGTCCATCAGCACGACGTCGGGCCGCTCCGCCCGGGTCAGCTCGTACGCCTGGGCCCCGTCGGAGGCCTCCCCGACCACCCGCATGTCCGGCTCGGAGTCGACCAGCACCCGGAAGGCACTGCGCAGCAGCGCCTGGTCATCGACGAGCAGCACCTTGATCATCACAACGTCTCCCCCGTACGGACGGTCTGCAGTGGAAGGGTCACCCGCACCTGGAAGCCGCCGGCCGCGCGCGGGCCGGTCACGACCGTGCCGCGCAGCGCGAAGACCCGCTCCCGCATCCCGATCAGACCATGGCCACCGCCGCTGTCCTCCGGCTCGCCGGGCCCGCCCGGGTCCACGGGCGGCCGGTCGCCGCCCTTCTGCCGCGGGACGCCGGCCCGGCCCGCGCCGTCGTCCAGGACGGTCACGGTCAGCGTGGTGTCGGACTGGCTGATCCGTACCGTGGCACGGGCCCCCTCGCCGGCGTGCTTGTGGACGTTGGTCAGCGCTTCCTGGACCACCCGGTAGGCGGTGAGGTCGACGGAGGCGGGCAGCGGCCGGGACGCCTGCGGGAGCTCCAGGTCGACCGGGATGCCGGCCCGGACGAACCCGTCGACGAGCTGGTCGAGCACACCGAGGCCCGGTGCGGGCTCGGTCGGCGCCTTGGGGTCGTCGGACTGCCGCAACAGGCCGACGGTGGCGCGGAGTTCCTCCAGTGCCGAGCGGGATGCCTCACGGACGTGTGCCAGCGCCTGCTTGGCCTGGTCGGGGCGGCTGTCCATGACGTGCGAGGCGACCCCGGCCTGGACGTTGACCAGGGCGATGTGGTGGGCGACGACATCGTGCAGCTCACGGGCGATCCGCATCCGCTCCTCGGCAACCCGGCGCCGGGCCTCCTCCTCGCGGGTGCGCTCGGCCCGTTCGGCGCGCTCCCGGATGGCGGCCACGAAGGCACGGCGGCTGCGGACCGCGTCACCGGCCGCCGCGGCCATACCCGTCCAGGCGAAGATGCCGAGGTTCTCCTGCGCGTACCAGGGGCGGGGCCCGTAGAGCATCGCGGCGGCGGTCAGGCCGACGACGGTCAGCGCGCCGACCCGCCAGGTGGTGGGCCGGTCGGTGCGCGAGGCCAGGCTGTAGAGGGCGATCACGGCGGAGGCGGCCACCGGGGCGCGCGGGTCGCTGGAGCGGGCGAGCAGTTCGACGATGGTGAGCGAGCCGGTGACCGCGAGGACCGTACGGGGCAGCCGGCGGCGCAGGACCAGGGCGGCACAGGCCAGCGCGGCCAGCACCACGGTCTTCGCGGACGGCTCGTGCCCGACGAACCGCGGGCCGTGCGGACCGTGCGGACCGACCACCGCGCCGAACAGGATGCAGGCGAAGACGGCCCCGGCCAGGACGGCGTCGAAGGCGAGCGGATGCGCCCGGTACCACTGGAAGCGGCCGGCGCGGGGCGCGTCCGGGCGGGGGTCGAGGAGGCTCACAAGAGCAAACGGTAGCGCCCCGGTCCCTCGCGGGGCCGGGGCGCTGTGCGCTGGAGTGGAGTGTCCGGGCCGGGACCGGCCGGGGTTCAGCCCGGGATGAGGCCGTCGTCGCTGAGCATCTCCCGGACCTCGCCAAGGGTGGCGTCCGGGGACGGCAGGATGAGTTCGGACGGTTCCAGAGCGTCGTCGGGCAGCGGCGTACCCATGCGGCGCACCGCGTCCAGCAGGGCACCGAGAGTCCGCCGGAAGCCTTCCACGTCACCGCTCTCCATCTCGGCGAGCAGCTCATCGTCCAGCTTGTTGAGCTCGGTGAAGTGGGCGTCGTCCAGCTTCACCTGGCCCTCCCCCATGATCCGTACGATCACGACGGTCTCCCTTGGTCCGGTCCGACGATCTCTGCGAGGCTAACCGGCGCCGACCCTCACTGCTTGTCGAAACGCGGCCGGTCCTGCTGCGGGGAGGACTGCGCCGCACCGTTCTGGCCGCCCTCGATGGCCTGCTGGCCGCCGGACGGGCCGCCCGAGAGCTCGGCCTTCATCCGCTGCAGCTCCAGCTCGACGTCGCTGCCGCCGGAGAGCCGGTCCAGCTCGGCGGTGATGTCGTCCTTGGCCATACCGGACGGGTCGTCCAGCGCACCGGACGCCATCAGCTCATCGATGGCACCGGCCCGCGCCTGCAGCTGCGCGGTCTTGTCCTCCGCGCGCTGAATGGCCATGCCGACGTCGCCCATCTCCTCGGAGATACCGGAGAACGCCTCGCCGATCCGGGTCTGCGCCTGGGCAGCCGTGTAGGTGGCCTTGATCGTCTCCTTCTTCGTACGGAAGGCGTCGACCTTGGCCTGCAGCCGCTGCGACGCGAGCGTGAGCTTCTCCTCCTCACCCTGCAGCGTCTGGTGCTGCGCCTCCAGGTCCGTGACCTGCTGCTGCAGCGCGCTGCGCCGGGTCAGCGCCTCACGGGCCAGGTCCTCGCGGCCGAGCGCCAGCGCCTTGCGGCCCTGGTCCTCCAGCTTGGCGGACTGACCCTGGAGCTGGTTGAGCTGCAGCTCCAGGCGCTTGCGGGAGGTCGCCACGTCGGCGACGCCGCGGCGTACCTTCTGAAGCAGCTCCAGCTGCTTCTGGTACGAGTAGTCGAGGGTTTCGCGCGGGTCTTCGGCCCGGTCCAGGGCCTTGTTGGCCTTCGCGCGGAAGATCATCCCCATCCGCTTCATGACACCATCGCTCATGGGCCTCGCGCGCCCCCTTCTGGCCGAGTCACCTCGGGCTTAGGCTCCAGCACATCTACAGACCCCACAGTACGGGCCCTGGTTCCATTACCGCACTGTTCGCGCCCGGATGCGCTCCTCCTCCAGGACGATCGCGGGGCGCATCTCCTCCCGCGCAAGGAGTAGGGAGAGTCCGGACAATCGGCACGATGTCCGCTCTGTCCTGCCAGGACAGGGCTTCTGTCCCGATAAGGCACCGGTCGCCGAGGCGCGCCGTTGCCGGATCGTTCCCCGTCGGACCGTGGCTCACCCGCGGCGAGCACGTACTCTTGGTTGTTGTGTTCCGAAGCCGTTCGAAGGATGAGCAGGCCGCGACCGCCAAGGTGACCGCGGACCAGCCCCAGCAGCCCCGCGATCCGCAGGCCCCCAAAGGCCGCCCGACGCCCAAGCGCAGCGATTCCCAGTCGCAGCGCCGCTCCCGTGCGCATACGCCGGCCAACCGCAAGGACGCGGCGAAGGCCCAGCGTGAGGCGCGCCGCGCCGACATGGCCCGCCAGCGCGAGGCGATGGCCAGCGGCGACGAGCGGTATCTGCCGGTGCGCGACAAGGGACCGGTGCGCCGGTTCGCGCGCGACTATGTCGACTCCCGCTGGGCCGTCGCCGAGTTCTTCCTGCCGATGGCCGTGGTGATCCTGGTGCTCACCATGATCCGGGTGCCGTCGATCCAGAGCATCGCGCTGCTGCTGTGGCTCGTGATCATCGTGCTGATCGTGCTCGACTCGGTGCTGATCTGGTTCCGGCTGGGCAAGCTGCTGCAGGAGCGCTTCCCGAACGAGAACCTCAAGGGTGTGAAGGCGTACGCGGTGATGCGGACGCTGCAGATGCGGCGGCTGCGGCTGCCGAAGCCGCAGGTGAAGCGGGGCGAAAAGCCGTAGGCGTCGGTGGGGGTGCCGGCCGTCCTTGATGCCGCCGGATCCTCGCCGTCGTGGTGGCTCGCCGTCGCGGCGGGACTGATTTTTTGACGCTTGGCCGGGCCCGTTCGGGCCCGGCCAAGCGTCGTTCGGCGTCGGCCGGGAGTGCCCGGCCCAGCGGTCAGCCCCGGCTCAGGCCTCCGCGTCCGCGTGCAGGCTCATGGGGCCCGCGTAGATCTCGGTGCCGTCCTCGAAGAGCCTGACCTGGTCGACGCCGCCGTCGAGGAGGGCCTTCCACTCCTCGCCGATCCAGGACTCCGCGTCGCCCTGGGTGGTGAACTCCTCGGGTTGCACGGCCGGCGCCGTCTCCGAACCGTCGGCCTTCTCGAACCGCCACGTCCACGCCATCTGCGCCTCCTGGATCCCACCGGGTACGAATCTGTGCCACCGCGGAGCGCGTCGAAAGCCCTCCGCCGTGCCGTGCTTCCGTGCTGATCGGCAGCCTAACGGCCGTGTCGAGGCCGCCCCCGCCGCGCCCGCCGGGCAGGGACGCGAGAAACTCACGGTGTGGATGTGACTCTCCTCGGCACCGGGGCCCCGCAGGGGCTGCCGCAGCCCGGTTGCCCCTGTGCCGCCTGCGCGAACGCCGTTGGCGACGAAGCGCGGGCGGCCACCGCGCTGCTCGTCGACGGCGCGCTGCTGATCGATCTGACCCCGGGCCCGGCCTTCGCGGCCGCCCGCGCCGGGCAGTCACTGGCGGGCGTGCGGCAGGTGCTGCTCTCGCATCCGCACGACGGTCCGGCGATGGAGGTGCCGGCCGGGCTGCCGCAGCCCGGCCGGGTCGCCGACGGCCGGGAACTGGCGCTGCTCGACGGGCACCGGGTGCGGGCCATCGCGGTGGACATCCCGGGAACGGGCTACGAGATCTCCGGCGCCGAGGGCGAACGGCTGCTGTATCTGCCGCCGGGCGCGGGGCCGTCCGGTATGGGCGACGGGAACGGCCGGACGGTGGGCGGCGGGAACGGCCGGACGGTGGGCGGCGGTGACGAGGGCATGGGCGGCACCGGCCCGTACGACCTGGTGCTGCTCGACGTGGTGGGGCGGCCCGATGCGCTGGCCAAGCTGCGGGCGAGCGGGGCGGTCGACGCGGCGACGGATGTGCTCGCGGTGCACCTGGACCACAGCGTGCCGCCGGGGCCCGAGCTGCATCGCCGGCTGGCGGCGGTGGGTGCCCGCGCGGTGCCGGACGGCAGCACGCTGGTGGTCGGCGAGTTCCACGCGGTGCCGGATCTGCCGCGGCGCACCCTGGTGCTGGGCGGGGCGCGCAGCGGGAAGTCGGTGGAGGCGGAGCGACGGCTCGCGGCCTTCCCGGACGTGGTCTACGTGGCCACCGGGGGCACCCGGGACGGCGACGAGGACTGGGCGCAGCGGGTCTCGCTGCACCGCGAGCGGCGCCCCAGCAGCTGGCGCACCGTCGAGACCTGCGATCTGGTGCCGCTGCTGACGTCGGCCGGGCCCCGTGCGGACCCCGTCTCCGGGCGGCCGGCCGAGGCGTCACCGCTGCTGATCGACTGTCTGGCGCTGTGGCTGACACATGTCATGGACGAGGTCGGGGCGTGGGACGACGCGACCTGGGAGGCCGGTGGCAGGCGGGCGCTGCGGGAGCGGACCGATGCGCTGGTGACGGCGGTGCGCGCGACGCGCCGGCGGGTAGTGGCGGTCAGCAACGAGGTCGGCTCCGGGGTCGTCCCGGCGACCCCGGCGGGCCGGCGGTTCCGGGACGAACTGGGGCGGCTGAACGCGGCATTCGGCGCGGAGTGCGAGCAGGTGCTGCTGGTCGTCGCGGGCCAGGCGCTTGCGCTGCGCGGATGACGGATGGCCGAGGGGCCCCGTGTCCGCTTGCCCGGAGGCGCGGCGCCGGGTGCTCTTGACCCGTGACCGAATCCGAGCGGACCGAGACCGCAGCGCCGGACGGATGGGGAGCGGGGCCCCTCCGGGAGCCGGGGGCGCGCGGGCGGCGTTTCGACGCGGCCGTACGCGGCTACCTGTCGCGGCACCCCGAGGCGACGGTGGTCGCGCTCGGGGAGGGGCTCGGCACCGGTTTCTGGCGGCTGGACAACGGGCGGCTGAACTGGCTGACGGTTCTCGCGCCGGAGACCGCCGCGGTGCGCCGGATGCTGCTCCCGGACGGTGCCCGGCGGCGTACGGTCGCCCGCGCGGTGACCGATCACCGCTGGCTGGACGCGGTGCGGGAGCCGTGGCGCGGGGTGGTCGTCACCGCGCCGGGGGTGCTGATGCGGCTGTCACCGCCCGCGGTGCGCGCCCTGCTGGCGGTGTGTGCGGAGCGGTTTCCCGGTGGTGCGCTGGTCTTTGACGCACTGCCACGGCCGGCCATGGCACTGGCCCGGCGGGCCGCCGGGCCGGGCGGCGCCCGGTGGCCGGGTCCGGTGCGCTGGGGTCTGGACCGTGCCGAGCTGCCGCGGGTGGCCGGCGCGCACCCGGGCATCGTCGCCGTGCGCGAGGTCGGTCCGGTGCGGGCCCGGCGCGGCCCGGCGGGGTGGCTGCGGGGCCGGATGCCGGTGCTGGGCGCGCTGACGCCCCTGGTGTGCGAGGTGCGGTTCGCGGCGGCCCGTTCCCCCGGCGGGCCTCGTCAGTGGTGAGTTGACGGTAATCTGCGCCCAATGAGCGCCCTGAATCTCGATGACTTCGCCCATCTGATCGAGCGCCCCGATGGCGGTGTGCGCCGTGACGCCGAGGAGCGGCGGGCGCGGCTGGCCGTACCGCCGGGGGCCCTCGGCCGCCTCGACGAGCTGGGCGAATGGCTGGCCGCCGCACAGCAGCAGGTGCCGGTGCGGCCGGTCGAGCGGCCGCGGGTGCTGCTGTTCGCGGGTGATCACGGGGTGGCGGGGCTGGGGGTGTCGGCCCGGCCGGCCGGCGGCACCAGGGATCTCGTACGGGCCGTGCTGGACGGGGCGAGCCCGGCCGCGGTGCTGGCCCGGACCACCGGGGCGCAGCTGCGCGTGGTGGACCTGGCGGTGGACTGCGACCCGGAGGAGCTGCCCGAGGAGGTCACCCGGTACCGGGTGCGGCGGGGATCGGGGCAGATCGATGTCGAGGACGCGCTGACGGCCGAGGAGGCCGAGGCCGCGTTCCGGGCCGGGATGGCGGTCGCGGACGAGGAGGCGGACGCCGGCACCGACCTGGTGGTGCTGGGCGATCTGAGCGTCGGCGGGACGACGGCCGCGAGCACCCTGATCGCCGCGCTGTGCGGGACGGACTCCTCGGTGGTCACCGGGCGGGGCGGCGCCTTTATCGACGATCTGGCGTGGATGCGCAAGTGCGCGGCGATCCGCGACGCCCTGCGGCGGGCCCGTCCGGTGCTCGGCGATCAGCTGGAGCTGCTGGCCACGGTCGGCGGCGCGGATCTGACCGCGATCACCGGTTTTCTGCTGCAGAGTGCGGTGCGCCGCACGCCGGTGATCCTCGACGGAGTGGTCTCGGCGGCCTGCGCGCTGGTGGCGCAGCGGGTGGCGTTCCGGGCGCCGGACTGGTGGCTGGCCGGGCAGGCGAGCGGTGAGCCGGCGCAGGCGAAGGCCCTGGACCGGATCGCGCTCAACCCTTTGCTCGACCACGGCGTCACTGCGGGTGAGGGGACGGGGGCGCTGCTGGCCCTGCCATTGGTGCAGGCGGCCGCGGCCCTGGCGGCAGAACTGCCCGTACGCGACTGATCCGAAGCCGGCCCACCGCGGCCGGTGCCGCAGGAAGCGATCGGACGAGCGCCCGGACCAGGGCGCTCACTTCACGCCCGTACCGGACCACCGGGCGGCGCCCCATAAGATCACGCTTTACACGTTTTATGGGAGACATCGCTTGAGTCCGGACGAAGGCCGCCCGCGCGGCTCATGGTCACAGCGTGGTGCCGCGTTCGGCATCTGGTATCTGCGCACGGTCACCTTCATCAATTTCCTGAGTGCGGTGTGGGTGTCGTTCGGCAATGGCATCCGCCGGCACAACATCGCGGAATTCTTCACTCCGTATCTGCTGACGGCGGGCTTTGCGTCCGGCGCCTTCTCGCTGTTCCTGTCGGTCACCCTGCGGCGGCGCAAGCGGGCGGCGTGGATTTTGAATCTGGTGCTGTCCGGTCTGCTGGCGCTGCTGTTCGGATTCGGAATGGTGGCGGCCCCCGAGTTCCGCGGACATGCGCAGAACTGGGTGTCGCTGGTATTGACCGTGCTGTTCGCCGCCGCACTGGTGGCCGGGCGCCGGGAATTCTCCGCCAAGGGCGACCGTACGAACCCGAAACTGGCGGCGGCGGTCGCGGCCGGCGGTCTGCTGGTGGCCTCGCTGCTCGCAGCGCTGCTGGTGACCGTCACCAACACCGCGTCGGGTTCCTCGACCTTCGGGCAGCGCTGGCGCTACGGCCTGATGCGGCTGGTGTCGCTGGCCGCCGACGACCGCGCGTTCCCGGAGATCGCCACCCCGAACTGGGTCAATGTCGCGATCAATGTGCTGAGCACGCTGCTGCTGGTCGCGGTCCTGTGGGCGGCGTTCCGGTCCGTACGGAGCACCGAGGCGCTCACCGCGGACGACGAGGAGCGGCTGCGCGCCCTCCTGGCGCGGCACGGCGACCGCGATTCGCTGGGCTATTTCGCGCTGCGCCGCGACAAGAGCGTGGTGTTCTCCCCCAGCGGCAAGGCCGCGGTCACCTACCGCGTGGTGGGCGGGGTGTCGCTGGCCTCCGGCGATCCGCTGGGTGACCCCGAGGCCTGGCCGGGCGCGATCGAGGGGTGGCTGGCCGAGGCGCGGGAGCACGGCTGGGCTCCCGCGGTGATGGGGGCGAGCGAGGAGGGCGGCACGATCTACGCCCGGCACGGTCTGGACGCGCTGGAGCTGGGCGACGAAGCGATCGTGGACACCGCGGAGTTCACCCTCGGCGGCCGGGCGATGCGCACCGTACGGCAGGCCTACCACCGCATCGAGCGGGCCGGTTACACCGTCCGTATCCGGCGCCACGAGGACATCCCGGCGCCGGAGATGGACCGGCTGCTGCGGCTGGCCGACGACTGGCGCGACGGGGAGACCGAGCGCGGCTTCTCGATGGCGCTGGGCCGGCTCGGCGACCCGGGGGACGGGCGCTGCGTGATGCTCGAATGCAGGGGTGGCGGCGCCGGGGAGGAAGACGGTGAGCTGCGGGCGCTGCTCAGCTTTGTGCCGTGGGGCGAGAAGGGCCTTTCGCTGGATCTGATGCGGCGGGACCGGAACTCCGAGAACGGTCTGATGGAGTTCATGGTGCTGGAGCTGATCCAGCGGGCGAAAGAGGTGGAGGTCACGCAACTCTCGCTCAACTTCGCGATGTTCCGTTCCGTCTTCGAACGTGGATCGCGGCTCGGCGCGGGCCCGGTGCTGCGCCTGTGGCGCTCGCTGCTCAGCTTCTTCTCCAGGTGGTGGCAGATCGAATCGCTGTATCGCGCCAACGCGAAATACCGGCCGATCTGGGAGCCGCGCTACATGCTCTTCGAAAAGAGCACCGATTTGCTGCGGATCGGAATCGCCGCCGGCCGCGCGGAAGGCTTTCTGGAAGCACCCGGACTGCCTAAGTGGCTGAACCGCAAGCACCTGGAGAAGGTGCGATGAGCTCAGCTGGGGCGGGACGGCGGGAGGGGCCCGCGCCGGCCCGGGGAGGGGCGCCCGTCCTGCGCCGTGCCGCGCGCGCCGAGTGGGGCCCGCTGCTGCGGACGGTACGGACCGCACTGGCCGCCTCGCGGCTGCGGGCGATCCCGGTGACGCTCACCGCGGTGGCGCTGACCCTGGTCTTCCACTTTGTGCAGAACCAGGCCTGGGGCTACCGCATCGTCCAGGACATCGGCTCCGTACAGGCCGATGAGCATCTGTGGCTGGCGCTGCTGCGCACCCCGCTGTCGCTGTTCGTGCCCGCTCTGGACCTGCCGGTGTGGGGTGCCCTGGTGCAGATCCTGGTGGTCTTCGGGATCACCGAGATCTGTGTGGGCCGGCGGCACCTGCTGGCCGTCGCGTATCTCGCCACGCTCGCCGGGACGATGTACGCCCGGATCGGCATCTGGATCGGCCCGGTGAGCCCGATCGGGCTGCCCGACTCGGACAAGTACGTCACCGACACCGGGCCGTCGGCGGCCGTGGTGGGGCTGGCGGTGTTCGTGTGCTGGCGCTATCGCGCCTGGTTCACCTGTGCCGCGGTGGCGGTGGCGATGCTCGTCGAGGTGGTGTCCATCAAGAACAACCTCGCGGGCAAGGAGCATGTCGCGGCGGTGCTGGCGGTGCTGGTGCTGTGCGGACTGTGCGAGCTGCGGCGGCCGGGCGGCGCGGTCGGGCCGCGCAGGCCGGGCGGGGCGGTCGGGCCGGGCGGGCCGGGCGGCGCACCGCCCGTCAGCGGCTCGGCGCACCCCCGATGAAGTCCTCGACCCTGCGGCGCAGCGCCGACCAGCGGCGGTCGTGACGGTAGGCGCGGACCCGGGCACGGGCCCGCGCCTTCGGGCGGGTGCGGTAGAAGCGCCTGGCCCAGGGCGAGTTGGGCCGGGCCAGCCGGAGCGCGCCGAAGAGCGCGACGAACGGCACGAACACCCCGATGACCGCGATCCGGCCCTTGCCCTTGATGAGGGCGATGACCGCGAAGAGGAAGTTGACGGCCACGGTCCGCACGACCGTGAAGCGGTCGGTCTCCTCGTCCGGACTGAGCTCATTGACGCCGAACGGCAGAAAGCCGCCGAGGATCAGGGCGACCAGGGCGACGGTGAGGATGACGATCTCGACGCTCTTGGTGCCCTCCTCGGTCCAGTACACATCGTCCAGGTGGAGGATGAGCGCGAACTCGTCCAGGACGAGCCCCACCCCCATCCCGAAGAGCACCGCAGCGACCCCCGTGCCGAAGCCGCGCCGGGCGCCGGCCAGCCCGATGAAGCCGCCGACGACCATCAGCCCCACACCGGGGACGACATGGTGGACATGGACCCCGCCCGGGGTGATGTTGCGGAACGGGCCCTTGCCCGCGCGGATGAGGCGGGTGACGGCCCGGGTCACGAGGAAGGTCAGCACGAACGAGGCCAGGGCGAGCAGCAGCGGCAGCTTCCCCGGCTCGACGATATTGCGGTACCACCAGTGGCCCATCCCACACGCTCCCCTTTGTCGCGTAAGGACACATAGGCACCATTAGGCCCTGTCCGGGCGGCCGGAACCGGCAGTCAAACGCGGCGGACGCCCGGATAGCCTGCCGCGGTGACCGAGACCCCCACTCCCCCGGCCCCGTCCGACGCCCTGCGCTTCGCGTTCGGAACGCTGACCGTGCTGCCGGTCCGCGTCACCCGCTGGGACCGGGCCACGGCGCGCGGCGGGATGCTCTGCGCACCGCTGGCCGGGCTGGTCGTCGGGCTGTGCGCGGCCGCGGCCGGCGCGGCACTGCTGGTGCTCGGCGGCGGGCCGCTGCTCGCCGCGGTCGGCACCGCCGCGGTGCCCGCCGTGCTCACCCGCGGACTGCATCTGGACGGGCTCGCCGACACCGCCGACGGGCTGGGCAGCGGCAAGCCCGCCGAGGACGCGCTGCGCATCATGAAGCAGTCCGACATCGGCCCGTTCGGGGTGATCACGCTGCTGTTCACCCTGCTGGCCCAGGTGGCCGCACTGTCCGAGCTGTACGCGGACGGCTGGGCGCACGGCGCCGTCGCCGCAGCCGTCGCGGCGGTCACCGCCCGCTGCGCGCTGACCCTCGCCTCCCGCGCGGGGGTGCCGGCCGCCCGTCCGGAGGGACTGGGCGCGGCGGTCGCGGGCACCGTCCCGGCGCCGGCGGCGCTGCTGTGTGCGGTGCTGGTGGCCGCCGGGTGCGCGGCCGCCGGGGCCTGCTTCGGCCCGTTGGGCGCGCTGCACGCCGGGCTCGCGGCGCTGTGCGGCCTCGGGCTGGGCGAGCTGGTGCTCCGGCACTGCCGGCGGCGGTTCGGCGGCGTGACCGGTGATGTGTTCGGGGCGCTCGCGGAGAGCGCGGGGCTCGCGGCCCTGGTCGCGCTGACGCTCGGTTAGCACCGGCGCACCCCCTTTTCGCGTACCCAACTGGAGTGCCCGGACGGCCAGTTCACCCGGTATACCGGCAACTGCCGGGGCACCGTTAGGTGCGGGTGTGGTATTGGACGGGCCTTGTGGCGCCGCCGAGCGTAGGCTCAGCCGGAGCAGCGCGCTGCGCGCAGACGGATTCCCCGGACGGAACAGGACCCTCATCACCGTGACTGCACTGACCCTCAGTACTTCTTCCGCCGCGACGCTGCGTGCGGATGCCCTCGTCGTCGGCGTGGCCAAGGGCGCCAAGGGCGTCGTTGTCGCCCCCGGCGCGGAAGCCGTGGACAAGGCCTTCGGCGGCAAGCTCGCCGCTGTGCTGGAGACCCTCGGCGCGAGTGGTGCCGAGGGCGAGGTGACCAAGCTGCCCGCCGCGGACGGCCTCAAGGCGCCGGTCGTGCTGGCGGTCGGCCTCGGCGAGGCGCCGGGCAAGGACGACGGCTTCGAGCACGAGGCCCTGCGGCGTGCCGCGGGCAGCGCCGCCCGCGCGCTGGCCGGCAGCAAGAAGGCAGGTTTCGCACTGCCCCTAGAGGACGCCGAGGCGGCCGCCGCGGTGAGCGAGGGCGCACTGCTCGGTGCGTACTCCTACGCCGCGAACCGCAGCAACGGCAACAGTGCGCAGAACGGCAAGGGCGCCAAGAAGAACGACGCCAAGTCGGCGCCGCTCGGGGAGGTCGCACTCCTCGGCGGCAAGCCGCGCGACAAGGAGTTCAAGGCCGCCGCCGCGCGCTCCCAGGCGCTGGCCACGGAGATCAACCGCGCCCGCGACCTGATCAACATGCCCCCCAACGACCTCGACCCGAAGTCCTTTGCGGCCGAGGCGCAGGCGGCGGCCAAGGAGTTCGGCCTCAAGGTCGAGGTGCTCGACGAGAAGGCGCTCAAGAAGGGCGGCTACGGCGGCCTGATGGGCGTCGGCCAGGGTTCGCAGGCCCCGCCGCGGCTGGTGCGGATCGCGCACACCCACGCCAAGGCCACCAAGACCCTGGCGCTGGTCGGCAAGGGCATCACGTACGACTCGGGCGGCATCTCGCTCAAGCCGGCCGGCCACAACGAGACCATGAAGTGCGACATGAGCGGTGCGGCCGCGGTGTTCGCCGCGGTCGTGGCCGCCGCCCGGCTCGGTCTGGAGGTGAATGTCACCGGCTGGCTGGCGCTCGCCGAGAACATGCCGTCCGGCTCCGCCACCCGTCCCGGTGATGTGCTGACCATGTACAGCGGCAAGACCGTCGAGGTGCTCAACACCGACGCCGAGGGCCGCCTCGTCCTGGCCGACGTGCTGACCCGCGCCTCGGAGGAGTCGCCGGACGCGATCGTGGATGTCGCCACCCTGACCGGCGCGATGGTGCTGGCGCTGGGCCACCGCACCTTCGGGATCATGGCCAACGACGACGCTTTCCGTACCTCGGTCCACGAGATCGCCGAGGAGGTCGGCGAGCAGTCCTGGCCGATGCCGATGCCGTCCGAGCTGCGCAAGGGCATGGACTCCCCGGTCGCGGACCTCGCCAACATGGGGGAGCGGATGGGCGGCGGCCTGGTCGCCGGGCTCTTCCTCAAGGAGTTCGTCGGCGAGGGCATCGCCTGGGCCCACCTGGACATCGCGGGCCCGGCCTTCCACGAGGGCGCGCCCTGGGGCTACACCCCCAAGGGCGGCACGGGATCCGCGGTCCGCACCCTGGTCCGGCTCGCGGAGCGCACCGCCGCGGGCGACCTGGGCTGACGGCCGGGCCGGGGCCTCTCGCCCCGGCCCGTGATATCCGCCACGGCCCCGGGCAGCTCGCCCGGGGCCGTTGGCATGCGTTCGCCCTCAACGAAATCCGCATACACATACGCTTCAGTAACCCTTACGGGGCGGCTGATCACCGTCTCACTGCCCGGCCCGCCGTCCCGGCTTCGTGGAACAAGTGCGAAGATGGGTTCTCGGCAGGACAGGGCCCCCCTTACCCAGGGCCGAAGTAAAAGCGGCCGAACCACAGCCGCCGTCCGGTCATTGGAGACCGGCTCCGGCGTACCCATGCATGGAGGACGTGACGTGGCGAACGACGCCAGCACCGTTTTCGACCTAGTGATCCTCGGAGGCGGTAGCGGTGGTTACGCCGCTGCCCTGCGCGGGGCGCAGCTGGGCCTGGACGTCGCCCTGATCGAGAAGGGCAAGGTCGGCGGCACCTGCCTGCACAACGGCTGCATCCCCACCAAGGCTCTGCTGCACGCCGGTGAGATCGCCGACCAGGCTCGTGAGAGCGAGCAGTTCGGTGTCAAGGCCACCTTCGAGGGCATTGACATCGAGGCGGTCCACAAGTACAAGGACGAGGTCATCTCGGGCCTGTACAAGGGCCTGCAGGGCCTGATCGCCTCCCGCAAGGTGACGTACATCGAGGGCGAGGGCAGGCTGTCCTCCCCGACCTCCGTCGATGTGAACGGCCAGCGTGTCCAGGGCCGCCACGTCCTGCTGGCGACCGGCTCCGTGCCGAAGTCGCTGCCGGGCCTGGAGATCGACGGCAACCGCATCATCTCCTCGGACCACGCGCTCACGCTGGACCGCGTGCCGAAGTCCGCGATCGTGCTGGGCGGCGGCGTCATCGGCGTCGAGTTCGCCTCCGCGTGGAAGTCCTTCGGCACCGACGTGACCATCATCGAGGGCCTCAAGCACCTCGTCCCGGTCGAGGACGAGAACAGCTCCAAGCTGCTGGAGCGGGCCTTCCGCAAGCGCGGTATCAAGTTCAACCTCGGCACCTTCTTCGACAAGGCCGAGTACACCGCCGACGGCGTCAAGGTCACCCTGGCCGACGGCAAGACCTTCGAGGCCGAGGTGCTGCTGGTCGCGATCGGCCGCGGGCCGGTCTCGTCGGGCCTGGGCTACGAGGAGCAGGGCGTCGCGATGGACCGCGGCTACGTCCTGGTCGACGAGTACATGCAGACCAACGTGCCGACCATCTCGGCCGTCGGTGACCTCGTTCCCACCCTCCAGCTCGCGCACGTCGGCTTCGCCGAGGGCATGCTGGTGGCGGAGCGGCTGGCCGGTCAGAAGACCGTGCCGATCGACTACGACGGCGTGCCGCGCGTGACGTACTGCCACCCCGAGGTCGCTTCGGTGGGTATCACCGAGGCCAAGGCCAAGGAGCTGTACGGCGCCGACAAGGTCGTCGCTCTCAAGTACAACCTCGCGGGCAACGGCAAGAGCAAGATCCTCAAGACCACGGGCGAGATCAAGCTCGTCCAGGTCAAGGACGGTGCCGTGGTCGGCGTCCACATGGTCGGTGACCGTATGGGCGAGCAGGTCGGTGAGGCCCAGCTGGTCTACAACTGGGAGGCCCTGCCGGCCGAGGTTGCGCAGCTCGTGCACGCGCACCCGACGCAGAACGAGGCTCTCGGCGAGGCCCACCTGGCCCTGGCCGGCAAGCCTCTCCACTCCCACGACTGACCCCAGTCCCGGGCGCGACCACATCCGCACCACATTTGTAAGGAGCAACTGAAACCATGGCGGTTTCCGTAACCCTGCCGGCGCTCGGCGAGAGCGTCACCGAGGGCACCGTCACTCGCTGGCTCAAGGCCGAGGGTGAGCGCGTCGAGGCCGACGAGCCGCTGCTCGAGGTGTCGACCGACAAGGTCGACACCGAGATCCCGGCCCCGGCGGCCGGCGTCCTGACCGCCATCAAGGTGGCCGAGGACGAGACCGTGGAGGTCGGCGCCGAGCTGGCCGTCATCGACGACGGCACCGGTGCGCCGGCTGCCGCTCCGGCGCCTGCCGCCGCCGAGGCGCCCGCCGCCGAGGCCCAGCCCGAGCCCGCCCCGGCCCCCGCGGCCGAGGCGCCTGCCCCCGCCGCTGCCCCCGCGGGCGGCGCCGAGGGCACGGACGTCGTCCTCCCCGCGCTCGGTGAGAGCGTCACCGAGGGCACCGTCACCCGCTGGCTGAAGGAGGTCGGCGAGGAGGTCCAGGCCGACGAGCCGCTGCTGGAGGTCTCCACCGACAAGGTCGACACCGAGATCCCGGCGCCGGCCTCCGGCACCCTGCTGGAGATCGTCGTCGGCGAGGACGAGACCGCCGAGGTCGGCGCCAAGCTCGCCGTCATCGGTGCCGCCGGTGCTGCCCCGGCCGCCGCGCCGGCTCCGGCCGCTCCGGCCCCGGCCGCCGCTCCGGCCCCGGAGCCCACCCCGGCTCCGGCTCCGGCCGCTGCCGCCCCGGCTCCCGCCGCCCCGGCCGCCCCGGCTCCGGCCCCCGCGCCGGCTCCGGCCGCCCCGGCCCCGGCTGCCGCTCCCGCCGCCCCGGCTCCGGCCGCCGGTGAGGGCGCGTACGTCACCCCGCTGGTGCGCAAGCTCGCCGCCGAGAACGGTGTCGACCTCGCCACGGTCAAGGGCACCGGCGTCGGTGGCCGCATCCGCAAGCAGGACGTCATCGCCGCCGCGGAGGCCGCCAAGGCCGCCGCGCCGGCCGCCGCCGCTGCGCCCGCCGCGTCGAAGGCTCCGGCCCTCGAGGTGTCGCCGCTGCGCGGTCAGACCGTCAAGATGCCGCGGATGCGCAAGGTCATCGGCGACAACATGATGAAGGCCCTGCACAGCCAGGCGCAGCTGACCTCCGTGGTCGAGGTGGACATCACCGCGATCATGCGGATGCGCAACAAGGCCAAGGACGGGTTCGCGCAGCGTGAGGGCGTCAAGCTCTCCCCGATGCCGTTCTTCGTCAAGGCCGCGGTCCAGGCGCTGAAGGCCCACCCGGTCGTCAACGCCCGGATCAACGAGGACGAGGGCACCATCACCTACTTCGACACCGAGAACGTCGGTATCGCGGTGGACGCGGAGAAGGGCCTGATGACCCCGGTCATCAAGGACGCCGGTGACCTCAACATCGCCGGTATCGCCCGCAAGACGGCGGACCTGGCGGGCAAGGTCCGCGCGAACAAGATCACGCCGGACGAGCTGTCCGGTGCGACCTTCACCATCAGCAACACCGGTTCGCGCGGCGCCCTGTTCGACACCGTCATCGTGCCCCCGAACCAGGTCGGCATCCTGGGCATCGGTGCGACCGTCAAGCGCCCGGTGGTCATCAACCACCCGGACCTCGGCGAGACCATCGCGGTGCGCGACATGACCTACCTCGCGCTCTCCTACGACCACCGTCTGGTGGACGGCGCCGACGCCGCCCGCTACCTGACCACGGTCAAGCAGATCCTGGAGGCCGCCGAGTTCGAGACCGAGATCGGTCTCTGAGTCCCGGCAGTCGCGCAGCAGGCGTGTCCTAGGGGCCGGCCCCGGTTCGTACGAGCCGGGGCCGGCCCTTTTGCGCACCCCGGCCCCCGTGCCGGGGTGCGCGTCCACCCCGCGGCCTTTGACAGGCCCCCCGCGCGTCTCCCGGATAATGGCCCTCTGTCACCGCCCGCTCTGAAGGAGCACCTCATGACCCCGCCCGTCGTCCATTCGCTGCGCGAGCAGATCCGCGAGCACATCCTTGAGGGGATCGTCAGCGGCCGCTGGCAGCCGGGCGAGCGGATCGTGGAGCGGCGGATCGCGGTGGAGCTGGAGGTCAGCCAGACGCCCGTACGGGAGGCGCTGCGTGAGCTGGAGTCGCTGCAGCTGATCGAGTCGGCGCCGAACAAGGGCGTACGGGTACGGAATCTGACCGCCGACGACCTCAAGGAGAGCTACCCGGTGCGGGCCGGGCTGGAGCAGGTGGCCGCCGAGCTGGCCGCGGGGCGGCTGGCCGGGAACACCGTGGCGCTGGAGCGGGAGGTGGCGGCGCTGCGCGAGGCGGATCTGGCCGGGGACGGGGAGGCGCAGGTGCGGCACACGGTGGCCTTCCACCGGGAGATCGTGCGGGCGGCCGGGAACGCCGTGCTGCTGCACACCTGGGAGTCGCTGGGCATCGAGGTCTGGACGACGCTGTCGATCCGCTGGTTCAGCCCGGAGCCGCGCTCGCACGCCCAGGACCACCAGGAGATCGTGGACGCGTTCCGGCGGCGCGATCCGAAGATCGGCGCCCTGCTCAAGGCACATGTGCTGAGCTGCGCTCCCCGGGTCTGAGGCGGGGCCGGGAGGGGGCGGCAGACCCCGCTACGGGACTGGCACGCGGTGCCCGAAAAGGCGGCACCCCGTGCCGACCTGCGGTTTTTCCTTCGTTGAGCGTTGATCGATCATCGATCAGAGGCGTATCGTCCTCCACGGGGCGCGACAACCCTGCCTGCCGAACTTGTAGGGGGTGTCGTCGCGGGCCCGTCCACCCTGAGGACGCGGCCCGGCCGCGACGGCACCCCCGAGCTACCCTCCCGTCCGGAAAGGGGCCACCCATGCCCGATCCCGTGCGCCTGCCGTACAGCCAGCTCGACCAGCTCCCGGACCGCGACCCCGAGGAGACCGCCGAGTGGCGCGAGTCGCTTGACGCCGTCACCAAGGCAGCGGGCCCGCATCGCGCCTCGTACCTGATGCGCCGTGCCCTGGAGCACACCGCGCGCACCGAAGGCACCGCCCTGCCGTCCCTCCTGGAGACGGAGTACGTCAACACCATCCCGACCTCCGCCGAGCCCGCCTTCCCGGGCGACGAGGCGATGGAGGCCAGGATCACCGCCTGGAACCGCTGGAACGCCGCCGCGATGGTCACCCGCGGCTCCAAGCTGGGCCTCGGCGGCCACATCGCCACCTTCGCCTCCGCCGCCTGGCTCTACGAGACCGGCTTCCAGCACTTCTTCCGCGGCAAGGAAGGCGACGGCAGCGGCGACCAGCTCTACATCCAGGGCCACGCCTCCCCCGGCGTCTACGCCCGCGCCTTCCTCGAAGGCCGCCTCACCGAGGACCACCTCGACCACTTCCGCCAGGAGACCGGCGGCGAGGGCCTGCCCTCCTACCCGCACCCGCGGCGGCTGCCCTGGCTGTGGGAGTTCCCCACCGTCTCCATGGGCCTCGGCCCGCTCTCCGCGATCTACCAGGCGCGCTTCAACCGCTATCTGGAGCACCGCGGCATCAAGGACACCGCCAACTCCCACGTCTGGGCCTTCCTGGGCGACGGCGAGATGGACGAGCCCGAGTCGACCGCCGCCCTGGCGCTGGCCGGCCGAGAGGGCCTGGACAACCTGACCTTCGTCATCAACTGCAACCTGCAGCGCCTCGACGGTCCCGTCCGCCCCAACTTCAAGATCGTGCAGGAGCTGGAGGCCCAGTTCCGCGCGGCCGGCTGGAACGTCGTCAAGTCCCTGTGGGGCCAGGCCTGGGACGAGGTCTTCGCCCTGGACACCGACGGCGCGCTGATCCGCCGCCTCGGCGAGACCCCCGACGCGCAGTTCCAGACGTACGCCACCCGCGACGCCGCCTACCTGCGCGAGCACTTCTTCGGCGCCAACGAGTCGCTGCAGGCCCTCGCCCGCACACTGTCCGACGCCAAGCTGCTGGAGCTGTTCCAGACCTCCCGGGCCGGCCACGAGCCCCGCAAGGTGTACGCCGCCTACAAGGCCGCCGTCGAGCACCAGGGCGCGCCGACCGTCATCCTGGCGCAGACCGTCAAGGGCTACACCCTCGGCACGGGCTTCGAGTCCCGTAACGCCAACCACCAGATGAAGAAGCTCACCATGGCGGAGTTCCGCACCATGCGTGACGTCCTCGAACTCCCCATCCCGGACAGCGCGCTGGAGGGCGACCAGGTGCCGTACTGGCGCCCGGCCGACGACTCCCCCGAGATGGTCTACCTGCGCGAGCGGCGCGCGGCCCTCGACGGCCCGGCCCCCGCCCGCAAGGTCGTCCCCAAGCCCCTCCCGCTCCCCGCCGACAAGGCCTTCGACGCGCTGAAGAAGGGCTCCGGCAGCCAGGAGATCGCCACCACCATGGCGTTCGTCCGGCTGATCAAGGACCTGATGCGGGACAAGGAGACCGGCAAGCGCTGGGTCCCCATCGTCCCCGACGAGGCCCGCACCTTCGGCATGGAGTCCCTCTTCCCGACGGCCGGCCTCTACTCCCCCAAGGGCGCGACGTACGACCCGGTCGACCGCGATCAGCTGCTCTGGTACAAGGAAGCCAAGGACGGCCAGATCCTCAACGAGGGCATCACCGAGGCCGGTTCGCTCGCCGACTTCACCGCCGCCGCGACCTCGTACGCGACGCACGGCGAGCCGATGATCCCCTTCTACATCTTCTACTCGATGTTCGGCTGGCAGCGCACCGCCGACCAGTTCTGGGCGCTGGCCGACCAGTTGGGCCGTGGCTTCGTCATCGGCGCGACCGCCGGCCGGACGACGATGACCGGTGAGGGCCTCCAGCACGCCGACGGCCACTCGCACCTGATCGCCTCCACCAACCCGGCGGCGCTCTCCTACGACCCCGCCTTCGCGTTCGAGGTCGCGGTCATCGTCAAGGAAGGTCTGCGCCGTATGTACGGCCCGGACGCCGAGGACGTCTTCTACTACCTCACGGTCTACAACGAGACCAAGGTCCAGCCGGCCATGCCGGAGGGCGTCGAAGAGGGCATCCTCAAGGGCCTGTACCGCTTCAACGAGGGCACAAGGCCCGAGGCCGACAGCCCGCAGCTCCAGCTGCTGGCCTCCGGCACCGCCATCCACTGGGCCCTGGAGGCGCAGCAGTTGCTGGCCGCCGACTGGGGTGTGGCGGCGGACGTGTGGTCGGCCCCGTCCTGGACGGAGCTGCGCCGTGACGCCCTGGAGTGCGATGCCGCCCGTCTGGACGGCGAGGACCGCATCCCGTACGTCACCCGTGCCCTGGCCGGTGCGCCCGGCCCGGTCGTCGCGGTGAGCGACTGGATGCGGGCGGTTCCCGACCAGATCGCCCCGTGGGTCGAGCAGGACTGGACCTCCATCGGCACCGACGGCTTCGGCCTGTCCGACACCCGCGAGGCGGCCCGCCGGCACTTCGGTGTCGACCCGCAGTCGGTCGTCGTGCAGGCGCTGGCCGCGCTCGCCCGCCGCGGCGAGGTCAAGGCGGAGACCGTCAAGGAGGCCAAGGAGCGCTACGGCCTGTGAGTCACGGGCCGCGCCGCGGCCTGTGACCCCTGGGCGGCGGCCGGCACCGGCCGCCGCCTCGCCCCTCAGGGGCACCCCGATCTCCCGTGCGGAGGCCACCTTCCCGCGCCCGGGGCCTCCGCACGGGAACCCACCACCGGCCCGGCCGACCACGCCCTGGCTACGGCCGGGCCGGGCCTTCTTCTCTTTGGCGCTCGGCCGGGGCTGAGCGTGGTGCGGGTTGCCGTGGGCTTCGGGCCGGTGCGGGTTTGCCGTGGGCTGATTCGGTGCGGCTGCGTGGTGGCTGGCGCCGGTGCGGGTTGCCGTGGGCTGGGGGCGGTGCGGGTTTGCCGTGGGCTTGCGCCGGTTCGCTGTCGCTCGGTGGGTGGCGGGTCGGAGGGGACGCCCGGTAAGCCGTCCTCGGCGCGGGCGACGCGGGTCCCAGAGATTCCTCGCCCCGTTGTTCGCTCCGGGTCCTGCGGGCGGCTCACCGGACATCCCCTCCGACCTCCGTTCGTGGGCGACTGTCCCGCCGTACCGATCACCGTCACGACATCCGTGCGGCACCTCTTGGCAGGGACCTGGCCAGGCCCCCGATCCTTGGGCGCGGCCACGTCTGGGCCGTGACGGACGGTGTCACCGGGCGGCAGTCGGC